>JBBQNT010000073.1:0-14329 GCA_038330215.1 Gemmatimonadales bacterium | reverse complement strand
CGTACACGAATATCGATGCCAACTGGGCTCGGTTCGAAGTCTCAGGTGGACCCGGCGGTACCTACGCGCCGCTCGAGACAAATCGTGAAGTGATGGCCGATGGGCATCGCTACACCATGATTGTTCTGCGCGAGGAAGATGATGCCGAGCTCAAAACGCGCATCTTTCGCGACGAAATCTCCAACGACGCCAGCAAGGCGCATTTGCGCGTGATCCACGCTGCCCGCGGTATCGATGAGGTTACGGTCGTGGCGCAGGGCGGCGAGACCATTTTTGACGGCATCAACTACAGCAACGAAGGCGGTTTCGAGGATATTGATCCGTGGACCGGAACGCTCGAGTTCCGCACGGAAGATGGGAACCGTCGCATTGCCACGCTGCCGAACGTGAACTTGCGGGCCGGCACGTCGTACACGGTCGTGCTCACGCGCAAGGACGCGAAGACGGTCGAGGCCTTCTGGTTCTCTGATACGCCGACGCCGTAACGATTCATCAGGCATGGGCGCACGCAGTTGGTGCGCCACAAGCAGACACGCGCCGGGCTCTCTGGAGTCCGGCGCGTGTTTTCGTTAGTCGTCCAGCTCGATGACCGCCTCGCCAGCACGGACGCGATGGATAGCGCCGATGAGGCGGTCTGCCGACACGCCCTTGGATACGAATCCCCAGGCACCCAGTCCCATCGACTCGGTCACCAGCTCGCTCTCCGGATATCCGGTGAACATGATCACACGACTGGTCGGTGTATCGCGAACGAGCGCGCGCAATAGCATGAGTGCATCCACACCATCGGGTAAATCGATGTCGAGCAGCACGACGTCGGGCTGCACCGTGACGGCCCGATCGGCGGCGGCGGCAAACTCCTCGGCCCGATACAACCCGGCAAACCCCGGCTCGAGCTCGAGACGCCGCTCGAGCGCGTCGATGAGCATCTCGTTGTCGTCGATGCACATGACCGTAAATGTCTCTTCGAGCGCACCGCTCACAGACGAGGCGTCCGGATGTACTTCCATGTGAGTGCAGTCGGTTGAGCGGTCACGGGAGCGCGTCCGCTAGCGTGCCGAGTCGAGACGGCGAGACCCAGGTGACGTTCTCGCGCTCCTCAGCGGTCTCAGGCTCACCCAGGACAATAACGCGCCCGGCGCTCAGCCTTTCCCCGTTCGTCGCGGCACGCGCGATGGCAAGATTCGGTCGGTCGCACACCATCAACTCGGGATCACGTCCGTCTGCATCCTGTTCACGCCACTCGACCAGTCCCCGCT
Source organism: Gemmatimonadales bacterium (assembly GCA_038330215.1). Lineage (GTDB taxonomy): Bacteria > Gemmatimonadota > Gemmatimonadetes > Gemmatimonadales > Gemmatimonadaceae > JAABRT01. The sequence continues at coordinate 13,070 of JBBQNT010000073.1, read as the reverse complement.
GCGCGAGGATCAGGCGTGCCACCGCCAACTGCCGAGGATCGGAGAGTTCGAGACGAACCAGCTGCCCGCTGGCGGAGTCGCCGTCGGCGTTCTCCTGAAGCGGCAGCTTGATCGTGAACGACCCGCTGGTGGCAGCCATCTCGTTCAACTGCAGGTCCCCGTCATATTCCGCGAGAAATTCCCGCAAGCGCTCCAAACCCAGGCCTGACAGATTCTCGACCGGGGTGTCACCTGGCAGCTCGAGCGACGTGTCCGGCGACCAGCGCTTGAACTCCGTCGGCTGGCCGGAATACTGTACCGTGAGATACGCGCATTTCGGCAGCGCATGCGCACGAATTGTCACGTTCGGCACGCTCGCACCCTGCATCCAGATGCGCGCGTTCATCGTAATTGCGAGCGTCACTTGCGCGATCAGGTTGGGCGGCACCTTGGTGAGCGGCAGTGCGTCCGGTATGTGCACATCCAGCTGCGTACCGGCGCCAAGCGACGCGCTGATGAGCGGACCCGCGTCCCTCCACCATGTGGCCAGGTGCGTGCCCGAGGCTTCGCCGCTCCCATCTTGCGACAAGAGTCGCAGCCCGGTGGCCAGATGCTGCAAGCTGAGGATACTCACCCGGATTCCGTCCAGATCCTGGCGCGCCGAGGCGCTCAGGTCGGGTGACGCAGACATCGCGTCGGCCCGAAGCAACGCCGGCATGACGGCGTTTCGGATATCGTGGCCCAGTCCCGCCGTCAGGCAGCCGATCATCGCCAACCGCTGCTGCTCGAGCAGGCTGCGGCCGGCGTCAACTGCCGAGAGGCGCGTCGATATTCGCTTGCGGGACATGATGATCGCGATCACCTCAGATCGATCGTGGGCGGAGGGCGCCGGGTGTAACGGTGCAGTCTACACGGTACTCTGGATGGACGACATGCGTCCCAAGGGGCACTTTACTATACTCCGGATTCGCCCTGTGCCTACAGGGACTAAACGCTCCTCGCATTTCCCATGGAAACCACCAAGGCTGTGCCTGACCGACGAGTGCTGGTCGTCGATGATAATGCCGATCTTGCCGAGAGCATGGCGGCCGTGCTTCAGTTGCTCGGCTACGAGGTGCGTAGCGCGACCAATGGTCATGATGCGCTGACCTGCATGGCCTCATGGTTGCCGCAGATTGTGTTCCTTGACCTGACGATGCCTGATATGAGCGGCGTCGAGGTCGTCAAACGTGCCCGTGCCGCAACATGGGGCGACTCGATCATGCTTGTCGCCATGACGGGTTGGACGGCCGACGCCGAACGCGAGCGCGCGCTGGCAGCGGGATTTGACCTGTTCGTGGAGAAGCCCGTCGGCATGGAAACGCTGCAAGCGCTGCTCGCCCCACTCAACCGCTGAGCCCGGCTGCCGGAGCAGCACACCACCGTGCCCTGACCGCACGAAGTGGACAAAGATACCTCGCAAGGCGAATACGCCCGAGCGCGAGTTGCGGTGAGATTCCATTGTCGTGATTCGACGGCGGTGTTGCTTCGGGACCCGACAGGCCGACATGGTCAACTGAAGATGTCGAAGTTGCCGAGCAGCCACCACAAGACGATGAAAATGAGGATGGTGCTGAAGCAACCGCCTCCCAGCTTTTTCGCTCCGTATCCGGCCGCAAGGCCGCGCAGTAGCTTGCTCATTGTGTCAATCTCCCCGTGCAGTGCGTGATGTAGCGGTAGACTACGGCGTGTTTCGACTCGCTTGAAGTTCGCATGAGGCGTCACCGAAACAATTGCTCGGAAGAGGTAGCACGTCTCGGCAAGCACAAGCTTGGACACTCCGTTTTCACTCCACCCTATCAAAGGAATCCATCATGCTGATGACAATTGCCGTAATCCTGCTCGTTCTCTGGCTGTTGGGCATGGTCACTGCGTACACGATCGGCGGCTTCATCCATGTGCTGCTTGTCATCGCGATCATCATTGTGCTGGTTCGCGTGATTCAGGGACGCAGCCCGGTCTGATTGGCTGCGCTCGTCGATGGCTGGCGCATCGAAGCCCGATGCGCCGGCGCGACCACACGTTCAAGTAGCGCCAGCAACAGGTCGACGACGATCGCGAGCAATGCCGCGGGAATCGCTCCTGACAGGATGAGTCGGCTGTCTGCCAATCCCAGTCCCGTGACGATCGGCTCGCCGAGTCCGCCCGCGCCGATGAACGCGGCAAGTGTAGCGGCGCCAACCGTGATGACTGCCGCGGTTCGAATACCCGCCAGCATGGCCGGCGTCGCCAGCGGAACCTGCACCCACCAGAGACGCTGCCATGAAGTCGTTCCAAGTGCCTCGCTGGCGCTGACTGCCTCCGGGTCGGCGGTGGACACACCGCTGTAGGTGGCGCGCACGATCGGCAGCAAGGCGTATATCCAGAGCGCGACGAGCGCAGGCACCGTGCCGATGCCCAACAGCGGAATCATGAACGCGAGCAGCGCAATCGACGGAATTGTCTGTGCGACACCCAGTAGCTGCAGCACAAACTCGGCCGCTCGCGGCAATCGCGTGAGCACGACGCCGAGCGGAACGGCAACAAGCATGGCGGCGCCGAGGGAGATGAACACGAGCACCGCATGCTCCATTGCCAGTCGCATCGTGTCAGCGCGTCTGTCCCAGAAGAAGGTGACGAACCCTCGCCACCCATCAGCGGTGCGCGAGGCTTGCCTCGGCTGCGTTCCGTGCGTGGTACCAACAATCGCCAGCTCCTGCAACGCAGCGCGCGCCACATCCGGAATCGGCTCGCGCTCCGTCTCTATTCGCCGGTTCCATTCACGCACCTGTGACTCGCTGATTCGTCCACTCAGTTCGGACAGGGCGGCAATCACGTCCGGCCTCGAACGTGTTATGCGTGGTGATACGATCGCCGCCGCATCGTATGGCGGAAAGAACGCGAGATCGTCGCGCAGCGTGACGAGGTCGAAGGCCGAGAGCAGGCCGTCCGTGGAATACCCGTCGATCACGTCAACGGCGCCCGACGCCAGCGCCTGATACTTCACCGCCGGTGTGAGCGGCCGTACATCGCGGAACGACAAGCCATAGGCTCGTGCAAGTCCGGCGAAACCATCGGACCGACCGATGAAATCCGATGTGAAGCCAGCGGTGAGCGCAGCTCCTGCGCGTGCGAGGTCGGAGATCGTGCGGATGCGTAGACTGTCGGCGGTCGCGCGTCGCACAGCAACGGCGTAGCCATTCGAGAAGCCGAGCGGGGGCAACCACCGCACGCGGTAGCGAGTGAGGAACTGCTCTGCGACGCGCGCATACACGAGCCGCGCATCGGCGCGCATGGCGTCCGTCGCTGAATCGCGCAGCACGGCAACCAGTCCGGTGCCGGTGTACTCCGGATACACGTCGATTGCGTCCGTGCGCAGTGCCTGGAAGGCGACCTCCGTGGCGCCGAGCCCGGGACGCCTCGTGACCGCGATGCCACGCGCCTCCAGCAGCTGCGAGAACATCTCGGCCAACAGATACGATTCACCGAATGGCTTGGATGCGACGACAACGGGCGTGGAGTCCGCCTTCGGCACGACTTGCAAGACAGTCGCAAGCGCGAGCATGGCGATCGCACTCACGCCTGTACTGACCTGCTACCTGACGCTTGCGCTGTCGCTTGCGCGTCCGTCATGGCGCGCTGAACGCGAGTGCGCTGCGCTCTGCCTGCTCGAGCAGCGCTTGCACATAGGCAGTCGACGGCGAGCGCCGAAGCACATCGAATGGCCCCTGCTGCTCCACGCGGCCCGACCGCATCACGACCACCGTGTCCGCGAGGCGCGCCGCCTCCACGAGATCATGCGTCACGAGTACCGCCGTGAAGGCGAGCTCAGCCTGGACGCGCTGGAATGCGTCGTGGATTTCGGCACGGGAGATCGCATCGAGCGCGCTGAACGCCTCATCGAGCAGCACGATTTGCTGCTGGCCCGCGAGCGCTCTCGCCAACGCCACACGCTGTCGTTGCCCTCCCGACAGTTCGTGCGGATACCGCCGCGCAAAGGTGTTTCCAGGCAGGCCCACCAGCGCCATCGCGTCCAGGGCCGCTTGTGTGGGGTCCGGCAAACGTGTAAGCCGCGGCACGAGGGATACGTTGCGAACGACTGTCCAGTGTGGCAGCAACCCGCCGGACTGAGGCACGTAGCCGATGCGACGACGCAGGGCGACCGGATCGATCGTGCGCACATCCTGCGCATCGACCCGCACGTTTCCAGCGTCCGGCTCGACCAGTCGGTTGAATGTGCGCAGCAAGGTCGACTTCCCCGATCCGCTCTCACCGACGACCGCCCACGTGGCGCCGCTCGGCACCACGAGACTCACGTTTTCGAGCGCGATCGTGCGACCGAACGCATGATGCAGCCCGTCGGCTTCGAGTGCGATGGACACGAGATGCGCGGGAGAATGAGTGCCGGAGAGTTGCCTGATGGAACCTACCTGCACCAAATGGAATACGTCTAGTCTGGATACGACTCCCTCACGACCGGCGAATATGACACACACACTGCTTGAGCCCACGGCGCATCTCTCGCCGCGCGAGCTCGTTGAACGCTTCCGATCCGTGCGATCGGCTACGGTCGGGCTGTGCGCCCCTCTCCAGACGGAAGACTTCGTCGTATCCAGTATGGACGATGTGAGTCCCACGAAGTGGCACCTTGCGCACACCAGCTGGTTCTTCGAAACATTCCTGCTCGCACCGCATTCGTCGACGTACGTTCCGCTCAATCCGCGCTACGCCTTCCTGTTCAACTCGTACTATGTGCAGGCGGGCGAGCGGCACTGCCGTGCACAGCGCGGATTGGTCACGCGGCCCACCGTCGCCGAAGTCTTCGCCTACCGGACATTCGTGGACGACGCGGTGGAGGCGTTGTGCGAGACGTTGAGTGCTGACGCCGATCACCCGGTGTGGAGCGTGCTTGCGCTCGGACTGCATCACGAGCAGCAGCATCAGGAACTGCTCATCACCGACATCAAGCACGTCTTCTGGACCAACCCGATGCGTCCCGCCTACCGCGCCTCGCCCGTGCCTGCGCCGCGCGCGTCCGCGCAGGGATGGGAAGGCATCGAGGAAGGTGTGCATCGCATCGGACATGGCGGTGCTGGATTTGCCTTCGACAACGAGAGCCCGTCGCACAACACCTATGTGCAACCCGCACGACTGGCGCACCGCCTCGTGACCAACGCGGAGTATGCGGCGTTCATCGCCGACGGCGGCTATCGGCAACCCGCGCTCTGGCTGAGCAACGGGTGGAGTACGGTGCAAGAGCAGGGCTGGCAAGCCCCGCTGTACTGGGAACAACGAGATGGGGAATGGCAGGAGTTCACGCTCAGCGGTGATGCCCCGATCATTCCGTCAGCGCCCGTGTGTCACGTGAGCTACTACGAAGCCGATGCCTTTGCGCGATGGGCTGGCCACCGGCTGCCCACGGAAGCCGAGTGGGAAGTCGTCGCGTCGACGCGCGAGGTGGTCGGCCGGTTCGCTGAACATGGCACGATGCATCCGTCAGCCGGAGACGGCACCGGAATGCAGCAGCTCTACGGCGACGTGTGGCAGTGGACACAAAGCGCCTACGTGGCGTATCCCGGATTCCGGCCCTCTGCAGGCGCCATCGGCGAATACAACGGCAAGTTCATGTGTGATCAGTGGGTGTTGCGCGGCGCGTCCTGCGCCACACCGCGTACACACGCGCGTCATACATATCGCAATTTCTTCCCGAGCGATGCGCGTTGGCAGTTCACGGGGATCCGGTTGGCGGCAGACGCATGAGCCACGCGACGAGCAGCGCGATGAGCAGCGCTATGAGCAGCGCGATGAGCAGTCGAACCGCCAGCGCCCAGCGAACGCCCTACTCCCGTTCGACGTTGCCGGACACCTTGCGCGCGGCGGCGATGCGCGGGCTCACCGCGCGGGACAAAACGCTGCCGCCGGCGCTGTTCTACGACGCCACCGGCGCGCAGCTGTTCGAGGAAATCTGTGAGCTGCCCGAGTACTATCCCACGCGCACCGAACTGGGCATTCTCGCGCAACGTGCGCCGGCAATGGCGAAACAGATCGGTCCGCGCGCCGCGCTGGTGGAGTATGGGAGTGGTGCGGGCGTGAAGGTGCGCTACCTGCTCGATGCGCTCGAGGCGCCGGTGGCGTACATCCCGGTCGATGTATCGCGGGAGCAGTTGGTTGCGGTCGCCGAGCAGCGCGCGCTGCAGTATCCGTCACTGCACATTCTTCCCGTATGCGCCGACTACACGCAGCCGTTCGATCTTCCCCGGCTGCCCGTCGACGCGCGCCGTGTGGCATTCTTTCCCGGATCCACCATCGGCAATTTTCATCCCACCGACGCTGCGGCGTTTCTCCGCCGCGTCCGGCATACGGTCGGGCAGGATGGCGGGTTGCTGCTCGGCGTCGACCGGCGAAAGGATCCCGCTGTGCTGCACGCCGCCTACAACGACAGCGCGGGGATCACGGCAGCATTCAACCGCAACGCGCTGACGCACCTCAACCGCGAACTGGACGCCGACTTCGACCTGGCGAAGTTCCGCCACGTGGCGTTCTTCAACGACGAACTCAGCCGCATCGAAATGCATCTCGAAGCGACCGACGCACACGAGGTCAGCGTGGGCGGAGAGACCATCCGCTTCGAGTCGGGCGAGACGATTCACACCGAGTGCTCGTACAAATACGACGAAGCGCGCCTTGACACGCTGGTCGAAGGCAGCGGCTTTCAGGTGCACACGCTCTATACCGATGACAACAACTGGTTCTGGATTGCGTGGCTTCGTCCGTTGCCGCTCGAGACACGTTCCGTAAATGGCCTGGTCACAGTGAAACAACCGTGACCACGCACGACACGGTTCGCGACGTGGATGTCGTCGTCATCGGCACCGGGCAGGCGGCGGTGCCCCTTGCGGTTGCGCTGGCGGCGCGTGGTGAGTCGGTCGTGGTGTTCGAAGGGGGCCTGCCAGGCGGTAGTTGCGTGAATGTCGGTTGCACACCCACGAAGACGCTGCGAAAGAGTGCGCGCGTGGCGCACATGGCGAGACGCGCGGCCGAGTTCGGCGTACAGGTGGGCACGGTGGAAGTGGACTTCGCCGCCGCGATGGAGCGCACCGAAGCTGTTGTACGTGCGTCGCGCGACGGACTCATTGGCTGGATGCATGGCGCGTCGGGCGTCGCGCTCGTGCCGGAATGGGCCCGGTTCGATGGACAGGCGCGGGATCGCTTCATCGTTCGTGGGAGCACGCAGTCATTTGCCGCCAGGCGTGTCTACCTCAACACGGGAACGCGTCCTGCGCTGCCGCCGATCGAGGGACTGGATACCGTGTCCCACTACACCAATGAAACGATCATGTCGCTGCGTGAGCGACCGAAGCACGTCATCGTGCTCGGAGGCAGCTACATCGGGCTCGAGATGGGTCAGATTTTTCGTCGGCTCGGCAGCGCGGTAACGATCATCGAGCGCGCGGACGCCGTCGCCGATCGTGAGGACGCGGATATTTCTTCGCGCATCCGGGACTTCCTCGAGGCGGAAGGCGCGCAGGTGCTGACCGCCACGACCGTCGTCGGCGTGCAAGTGAATGAGGCGGGTCACGGCACTCGTGAACTTCTGCTACGCACGCAGTCCACCCGTTCCGGGACTACGAGCGAAGTGCGGGGTTCGCACCTGCTGATCGCCACGGGACGCTTGCCCAACACGGGCGATCTCGCACTCGATACAGTGGGCGTGCAGCGCGATGACCGCGGCTTTGTGCCGGTAAACGGCCAGCTCGAGACGAATGTCAGCGGCATCTTTGCGCTCGGCGATATCAACCGTCGCGGTGCCTTTACGCACACGAGCTATCAGGATCACGAGATCGTGCTCGCCAACCTGAGTGGTGGCTCGCGCACGGCCAATGGCCGCACTACCACCTACGCCATGTATACCGATCCGCCGCTCGGGCGCGTCGGCATGAACGAACGCGACGCACGATCGCTGATGCAGGGTGGTCGCCGCTTCCTTACGGCCTCGCACGAGATGTCCAAGGTGAGCCGGGCGAAAGAAGAAGGTGAGACGACCGGCGTGCTGCGCGTGCTCGTGGATGCGGACTCCGAGCGCTTCGTGGGCGCCACGCTGCTTGGCATCGGTGCCGACGAAATCGTGCAGGTTGTTGGCGCGATGATTGCGGCCGACGTGTCGTACCGTGTGCTCAAAGATGCGCTACCAGTGCATCCCACGGTCACCGAGTTCTTTCCCACCCTGCTGGGCAAGCTCGAACCGCTCGCCGCGTCGTAACCTGAGCGCAGATCGCCGTTATGTCTGAACTCTTCGAACCGTTCACGCTGCGCGCGCTTTCGCTCCGCAATCGCATCGGCGTCTCGCCCATGTGTCAGTACTCGAGCCAGGATGGCTTCGCGTCCGACTGGCACCTCGTACATCTGGGCGCGTTTGCAACGGGCGGGGCGGGACTGGTGTTCACGGAGGCGACGGCCGTGCTTCCGGAGGGTCGCATCAGCCCGCAAGACCTGGGCATCTGGGACGACAAGCACATCGTACAGTTGCAGCGAATCACCAGCTTCGTGCGGGCGCACGGTGCAGCCGTCGGGATTCAGCTTGCCCATGCGGGCCGCAAGGCGAGTACGCGTCCGCCCTGGCAGGCCAACGAAGCGGTGCCGACAAGCGAGGGCGGCTGGGACAATGTGGTGGCGCCGAGTGCCATCGCTTTCTCGGACGCCTTCCGTCGGCCCGAGGCGCTGGACGAGGATGGCATCGCACGAATTATCGAAGCGTTCCGACAGGCTGCACAGCGCGCGCTCGCGGCGGGTTTTCAGCTGGTGGAGTTGCATGCGGCACACGGATACCTGCTGCACGAGTTTCTCTCGCCGCTCTCGAATCGGCGAAACGATGCCTATGGTGGTTCCTTCGAGAATCGCACCCGGCTGCTGTTGGAGGTATCACGCACTGTGCGGGACGTGTGGCCCGACGAACTGCCGCTTCTTGTTCGCATCTCGGCCACCGATTGGGTGGACGGCGGCTGGGATATCGAGCAGTCGGTTCGCCTGTCAGTGCTGTTGCGCCAGATCGGGGTCGACCTCATCGACTGTTCCACCGGCGGTGCGATACCGGGTGTGCGCATTTCGGTGGGTCCGGACTATCAGGTGCCGTTCGCCAGGCGCGTTCGGCACGAAGCAGCGATTGCCACGGCAGCGGTCGGTCTCATCACGGAGCCGCACCAGGCGGAGCGCATCGTGCGCGACGGCGACGCGGATCTGGTGTTGATGGCGCGTGAACTGCTGCGCAATCCACGCTGGCCGCTGCTGGCGGCTCACACCCTCGGGGCGCAGGTTGCCTGGCCGAACCAGTACGCGCGCGCGAAGCCACGCGAGTGATCGCTGGCGGGCTGCACGACTGGTGCGCTGCAAGACCGGCGGGCCGCACGACTGGCGCGCTACAGTTGCGACTTGATCGGCAGAAGCAGCTTTTCCATCAGCTTCTCTCCCAACGTGCGCTGTTTCCAAGTGGCGTAGTCGTAGGGCTCGGCGTTCTCGAGGTCCTCTTCGTACACTCTCGTCATTTGCGCCGCGAACTCGCGATCGTAGACATTCAGGCTCGCTTCGTCGTTGAGGCGAAGCGATCGAATGTCGAGGTTTGTTGAGCCGACTGAGACAAACTCGTGATCGATGACGAGCAGCTTGACGTGCAGCATCGTCGGTTGGTACACGAATATTTCGATGCCGGCCAGCAGCAGGTCACCCCAGTCGACCTTGGACGCGATCTTCACGGTGAACGAATCGATGTGTGGCCCCGGAACGAGCACCCGAACGCGGACGCCTCGCTTCGAGGCGCTGATGAGCGCCTGCACCAGCAGATCGTCGGGCACGAAGTACGAGGCGGCAATGTCGATCGTGTGCTCGGCCGCTGCGAACGCGAGCAGGAACATGAGGTGCATGCTCTCACTCCCGCTCGCTGGCGACGCGATGAACAATTGCGCCTCGCGCGAACCCTGCTCCTCCAGCGCGGGAAAGTATCGGTCGCCATTGAGTACCTCGCCCGTTGTCTTGATCCAGTTGTCGTTGTAAGCCGCTTGCAGCTGCGCGACCACCGGTCCCTCCACGCGAAAGTGCGAATCACGCCAGTGTTCCGGATCATCGGCGTGTCCCTCCCACTGATCCGCGACGCCTACGCCGCCGGTGAAACCGATGCGGCCGTCCACGATGAGCAACTTGCGATGCGTACGGTTGTTCATGCGACCGATGCTGTACCAGTGTAGCGGCCGGTAGCGCTGCACCAGCACACCGGCACTCTCCATGCGCGCGAGCAAGTCGTCATCCATCTTGATACTGCCGACCCAGTCGAGCGTGACATGGACGCGCACGCCACTTTGCGCCCGCTCGCTCAACGCTTCGCTGAATCGCACCCCGACATCGCCGGACCAATAGATGTAGGTCTCGAACGTGACCGATATCTCCGCCGCTTCGATGGCCTCCAGCATGGCGGGAAAGATCTCTGCGCCGTTCTGCAGCGCATCGATGCGGTTCCCGGCGACGATGGCTGGTCCCATCATGAGCGACATCTCGCGTCGAAACTGTGGGTCGAGAATGCCGTAGCGATGCTCGATTTTGCGTTCCAGATTTTTTTCGGCGGTTGCGAAGTTCATGGCAATAGCGGCGAGCAGGAGCGTAACCAGCGCGGTGACAATGATCGTCCAGAGCATGCGCTCACGGGATGTACGGTGGCAGACGGAGGAACCCGGGTACGCGGGGAAAATGCATCGGGAGCGCCGGTTTGGCTATCTGTGCCCGCTAACTGGCGCCGTGCTGTACAATCGCTGATGCACGGCCTATCTCTGAGGGCGGAGTCGCGTCTTCACCCCTCGGCCGATCATTCGGGGGGGGATCAATTCGCGCGGATGTTGTGTTGCAAAACGCCACTCTTTCGCGGCACAACAGTCAACGTGCAGGGTACGAAATCGGGTACGAGGAAGATGTTCCACGTAGTTCCTTTCCCTCCATTCCGACTTCTTAACATTATGCAAGCTCAACGTGTCAGACTCACCGCCGCGAGGATTGCCGGCGGATTTGCCATTTCCGGGCTGTTGGCGGGCGGCAGCAGCGTTGCTCATGCCCAGTCCGTGGGTATCAGCGCCGTGCCGTCCGTGCAGCGTATCGAGTGGAGCGACAAGCTCGCATTCGACGACGACTACATGTACGGCGGCCGGCTCTCGCTGCTCTTCGGCAAATATGTCGAACTGCAGCCGTTCTACTTTACGCGCGACAACTACGACATCGACAGCAGTCGTGCCGGCAGCCTCTTCGGTCCTGCGTCCGCTGGCAAGGGCATCGACCTGCGGCACTACGGCGTTGGCATTCAGTTCAACCTTGGCGACGGGCCGATCACACCGTTCGCGCGCGGCGGCGCGGGCGTGCTGCGCCTCAAGCCCGATAGCGCCGAACGGCAGGATCGCATCACCGTGAGTGCCGGCGGCGGCATACGCTTCGGCATCAGCGGCGTGAACGCCGAAATCTTTGCCGAACAGATGGCCTTCCGCATGAATCCGCGCGGACTCTTCGGTGCCGACACGGCGGGTGCCGAGACGCCGACGCTGCGCAACCTCGTGTACGGGGCCGCGGTAACGGTGCCGCTGAGCTCCATGGGCGACACGGAGTATGCGGACGGATTGCGCGGCTCCACAGCGCCGATCGAACCGTTCGTCGGCGAGCTGCGCTACGCGAGTGAGAACGGGCTGCCCAACCAGGAGTTGGCCGGTGTGCGCGCGGGCATCGACTTCTCGCCGGTGTTCGGCGTGCGCGGCTTCTACTGGCGCGGGTTGAATGACGACCGCGACGGCACCGTGCCCGTCACTGGTTATGGTGGGGAAACCCAGTTCAACCTGAACACCGGCCCCGGTGTGTCGCCATACCTGATCGTAGGCGCGGGTCGTATCGACTACGGTACCGACTTTGCCGACTCCCTCGGCGTCGGTCGCGTTGACAAGACGGCATTCATTCTGGGTGGCGGTGCGAGTCTTCGACTCACCGATCGCTTCCGGCTCAACGGCTCGATCCGCGACTATGTCATGACCGTCGACGATGATCTCAACAACGTCGCAAGCACGGCTGACATCACGCACAACACGATGATCACGGCCGGCCTCACGATCAGTATTGGTGGTCGCTCCGGCCAGTCGGAATCCGACCGGGTGCGCGAGCGTGACCGCCAGCTTCGTGAAGTGCGCGAGCGCCTCGCCGAGCGTGAGCGGGAGCTGGAGCGCCGCGAACGCGGTGAGCCGTCCATGATGTCGGAACGCGAGCGCCTCACGGAGCGCGAGCGCATGATGGACGAACGCATGCGTCGCATGATGCGTGACAGCGTCATGATTATCGAGCGCGACACGACGATTATGCGTCGCCAGATGGGCGGGGCACAGGGACAGCAGTGGATCACCATTCCCGTGCCGGCCTACGGCGAGATCATCCTGCGCTACGGCTTCCCGCCTGCCGGCGGCACGGCAGACAGCATGGGCATGCGCCGCGACACGGATCGCATGATGCAGGGTACGCCGGCTGATGTCGCTCGTCGCCTTGACGAGATGGAGCGTCGCATTAACGCGCGACTAGATGCGATGCAGCGTCAGCCGCAGCAGCAGCCGCGGCGCGATGATCCCCAGGTGATCGTAATGCGGCCGAACGAAACGGTCGAGGTGGACCGCCAGCGAACGCGTGAGCGCACACCGGTGCTCCGGCGTCTTGGGCAGACGGGCGTCTCCGACCTTCGCCCCTACGTGGGTTTCGGCTTCGGTGACGAGACACAGTTCGTGGTGGGCACTCGCGCCGACCTTGGCCCGATCTCCGCGAATAGCGGCTTCAACTTCGTGCCGGAACTCGCGGTTGGCCTGGGCGGCGACTTGAGTGTGCTCGCGATGGCCAACGTGCGCTACGCGTTCGGCAGCATTGGCGGTATGCGCAGCGTACGCCCCTACGCGACGGTCGGCGGCGGTATCTTCTCGCCGTCCGTGCTCGGCATCAACACCGCCCTCGGCTCAGCCATCTCCATTGGAAGTGGCGAACGCCCGCTGCTGCTCAACGTGGAGCTGCAGGGCATCAACCTG
>JBBQNT010000072.1:0-14545 GCA_038330215.1 Gemmatimonadales bacterium | reverse complement strand
GCGATTGTAGCGCATCTGGTCGAGACCGGTGCGGATCGTGGGGCGCATCGGGCCCCACGCCGGCTGCAACGAGAGTCCGAGCGCGTCGAGCAGTTCGTCACGCGCACGCAGATCGAAGAGTTCATCGGTGGACGCGTTGGCGGCAGGCAGCGCACTGCTGGTGCGCAGCGCCTGTCGGTCGCACGGCATGGTGTAGGCCACGCGCAGCGCACCGCCGTAGCGCGACTCGGTGCGAACAAACGTGCTGTCGCCGGGTGCGCAGCGACGCGCACGATAGATGGAATCGGACCGCGCCACGCGGGCACTGTCGGAACCGACGCCGACCTGGATCATGACCTCGCCGTAGCCTTCGGTCGTGATGAGAGGCGCGGAATCGGACGGATTGGCCTTGCGCGCGCTGTCGAGGGCCGCCAGCCGCTGCGCCGATGACATGGCAGGCGGCACGGGCGGTGTGGTGAAGTCACCGTCCACGTCTTCGTACTCGAACTTCTCGTCCATGGTAAACGGCGTACGCAGCGGACCGATCTGCGCGCTGAATGTCGCGCTGTTGGCGCGCGGCAACCAGAACCGTCCACCGTACAGTCCATACTCAACCGTCACCGCATCCAGCGAACCGCGCGCCGGCTGAAAGACGGCCTTCACCCAGCCGGGTGGGTCGTCATCGTTGTTGCCGGAGCGACTGGCGCGATTCGCACGCACCGTGGAATCACGCACATACGCGTCGCGCGGCAGTCGGAATCGCGCAATGGAATCGCGGGCCTCTTCAATGGCCGCGTTGCGCTCCGCGTCGAACTCGCCTTCTTCGCTCGCCACATCCCAGATCTCGATGGGCACGGCAAGACGATAGGCGGCGCGCACCAACTGCCCGCTCTCCTGGTCGAACCAGAACGAGCCCACAAACAACCGCCACTCTGGCCGACGGGCGGTGATGCGCAGTTCACGCAGCCGGATGGAGCGGTCGTTGTTGAGAGTGATGTTGATGGAATCGCCCGTGGCATAGCGGTAGTACGCTTCCGCGCCGCGCGCGATGGGGTGGATGATGTCGCGGTCGTCCACATCGGTGCGCACCACGCCGAAGTCACTGCTCGGCATCCACAGCGATTCCTTGCCGGGGAAGTACGGGATGGAGACCGCGCTGACCATGTCACCGTCAGCATCGTTGCCGGCCATGGGCACCTGCACGCGTGACCCTACGGGTGTTACCCAGACGCCACCCTCACGCGACCAGGCCACGCGGGCCACGTTGTCGCTGCGAAAGAGCAACTTCTCGAGTCCCAGACGGCGCACGCCCGCGCCGAGTGACATGCGCTGCGTGGTGAGGGCCCGATACGACTTGAGCGCGGAGTCCTGCTGCAGCCGCGCGATGCGGGCGCGCGTGAGGATCTCGCGGGCCTCTTCGTCTTCGAATGCACTGGCGATTTGCGCATCGGAGACCCGCGCCGGTCCGCGCGCGCTGTCGTACGCAGCCCGGCCGACCTGGCGGGCGTCCCGTGCCACTTCGCGAATGAGGGTGCGAATGCTGTCGGGGACGGTATCGCGGGGTCGGGACTGCGCGGCCAATGGCGTGGCAATCGCAATCAGCGCCGCGAGGGCGATGGCAGAACGCATGAGGAGGAGCTTCAGGTGAGGTGGTGCGGGCTTCGCAGCCGATTACCCAGTCGTACGACATCGGGTCCCGGGGGGTTTCTTCGTTCGTGGTGAGGGTATCGGAACTGCCTTGACCGCGGAGACGCGGAGACGCGGGGGAAATACTGGAAAGCTGTCGGTGCAATTCAAAAATCCCGCAGGTACTCCGCGTCTCCGAGTCTCCGCGGTAAAGGCAGTTGAGTCGAGCCCCCTCCCGCCCAATCGCCCGCACCCCAGCGCACTCGCCCCTCGCTCCGTACCTTGGATCAGGTGCCCACGATCATCGCTTCACCCATCTCCGCCCCGCCCATGCCCACCTACCGATCCCGCTGGCTCGCCAGCCTCTCTTTCGCGCTGCTGGCCGCCTCCGCCCCCATGGCCTCCTCGTGGGCCCAGACGACCCCCGACCCCCGTCTCGAGAAGCTCAAGGCCGAAGCGATCACGATGGTGGACGCCGACGCCAAGCGCGTCCAGGAAATCGTGGACATGCTCTTCTCCTTCAGCGAACTCGGCTTCGAAGAGGTCGAGACTGCGCGCTACCTCACGCAGATGCTCGAGAAGGAGGGCTTTTCCATCGAACGCGGCGTGGCCGGCATGCCCACCGCCTGGGTGGCGCGCTGGGGCTCCGGCAAGCCCGTCATCACGCTCGGCTCCGATGTGGACGGCATTCCGCAGGCGTCGCAAAAGCCCGGTGTCGCGTACCGCGATCCGCTGGTCGAGGGCGGACCCGGACACGGGGAGGGGCACAACTCCGGTCAGGCCGTGAACGTCGCCGCGGCCATTGCGGTCAAGAAGATCATGCAGCGCGAAAAGCTGCAGGGCACACTCGTGCTCTGGCCCGGTGTCGCCGAAGAACTGATGGCCGGCAAGGCGTTCCTCGTGCGCGAAGGCGTCTTCAAGGACGCCGACGTGGCGCTCTTCACGCATGTCTCCAACAGTCTTGGCGTCTCGTGGGGCGCGAGCGGACAGGCGGCGCTCATTTCGGCGGAGTTCAAGTTCACGGGCACCAGTGCGCACGCGGCCGGTTCCCCATGGCGCGGCCGGAGCGCGCTCGACGCGGTGATGCTCATGGCGAGCGGCTGGGAGTACCGCCGAGAACACATCAGGCTCGCCACACGCTCGCACTATGTGATTCGCGATGGCGGTGACCAGCCAAACGTTGTGCCGAGCACGGCGAGTATCTGGTTCTACTTCCGTGAGCAGGACTATCCGCGCACGATGGAGCTCTTCGAAATGGGCAAGCGCGTGGCGCAGGGCGCCGCGATGATGACCGACACGGAACTCGATACCGTCAACGTGCTCGGCTCCGGGTGGTCGGCGCACTTCAGCAAGCCCATCGCCGAAGCGGCGCACGCCAACGTTGCGCGCGTCGGAATGCCCACGTGGGACGACAAGGACATCGCGCTCGCCAACGCCATCCAGAAGGAGCTCGGCCAGCCGCCGTTCGGGCTAAGCACGCAGCTCGGCGAACTGCGCGGCGCGGAGACCGTGCAGAACTTCAGTGGCGGTGGCAGCGACGACATCGGTGACGTCTCGTGGAACGTACCCACCATCACGCTGCGCTATCCGTCCAACATTCCGGGACTTCCGGGACACAACTGGGCGAACTCCATCGCGATGGCCACACCCATCGCGCACAAGGGCGCGGTTGCGGGTGCGAAGGTGCAGGCGCTCACCATGCTCGACCTGCTGCTCAAGCCGACGCTTGTTGCCG
The DNA here is from genome assembly GCA_038330215.1 of Gemmatimonadales bacterium. Taxonomy (GTDB): domain Bacteria; phylum Gemmatimonadota; class Gemmatimonadetes; order Gemmatimonadales; family Gemmatimonadaceae; genus JAABRT01. The sequence goes on along the minus strand of JBBQNT010000072.1, from coordinate 11,205 downwards.
ATGCGTGGACCTACTTCCGCGACGTGCAGACCAAGGACGTGAAGTACCAGCCGTTCATCCGCCCCGGCGACAAGCCGGCGCACACGCTCAACAAGGAAGTGATGGACCGCTTTCGTCCGCAGCTGAAGAAGCTGTACTACGATCCGTCAAAGTTCAGCACGTATCTTGAACAGCTCGGCATCACGTATCCCACGGTACGCCCGGGAGCTACCGGCACACCGTGAGCGATTACCGTCCCCTCGGCGACATATCACCCGACGAGTTCCGCAAGGCCGCGCACGAGGCAGTCGACTGGATTGCCGACTATCTCGAACATCCGGAACGTCATCCGGTGCGGCCACGCGTCGCGCCGGGTGACATCGCTTCTCAGCTTCCCGCATCGGCGCCAGCCCACGGCGAATCGCTCGACGAGATCGTGCGGGATTTCCATGACGTGATCATGCCAGGCATCACGCACTGGAATCATCCATCGTTCTTCGGCTACTTCTCCATTTCGGGTTCGTATCCGGGCATTCTCGGCGAGCTGTTCGCGGCGGGGCTCAACGTGAACAACATGTTGTGGCTGACGAGCCCCGCGGCCACTGAACTCGAGCTGCGTACGGTGGACTGGTTGCGTCAGCTCATGGGACTCGGTGAGGGCTGGTTCGGCGAGATCACCGACACGGCGTCGATCTCCACGTTGTACGCGCTCGCCGCCGCGCGTGAAGCAGCCGGATTCGATGTACGTGCGCGTGGCATGACCGGTCGCAGCGAGGTGCCCGTGATGCGTGTGTACACGTCAGAACACGCGCACTCGAGCGTGGAAAAAGCGGCGATCACGCTCGGTATCGGCCACGAGAACGTGGTCAAGATTCCGGTCGATAACGCGTACCGCATGCAGGCGGAGATGTTGCGTGCGCAGTTGCAGCGTGACCGTGAAGCCGGCCTGCATCCGCTCGCCGTGGTGGCGACGGTTGGCACCACCAGCACGTCAAGCATCGACAGCGTGCGCGATATCGTGCCGATCGCGCGTCAGTTTGGTTGCTGGGTGCATGTGGACGGCGCGTATGGCGGCCCGGCGGCCATTGTGCCCGAAATGCGATGGCTTCTCGATGGTGTGGACAGCGCCGACTCGCTGGTGGTGAACCCGCACAAGTGGCTCTTCACCCCAGTGGATTGTTCGGTGCTGTACACGAAGCGTCCCGAAGCGCTGCGCAGCGCATTCTCGCTGGTGGCCGAATACCTGCGCACGCCCGAAGGCGACAGCGTGGTGAATCTCATGGACTACGGCGTGCAGCTCGGGCGCCGTTTCCGTTCGCTCAAGCTGTGGATGGTGCTGCGTGCCTTTGGTGCCGATGGCATCGCGGCTCGGCTGCGCCATCACTGCGAACTGGCGCGTGAGTTCGCGGGCACGTTGCACTACGAAGGCGACTGGGAAATCTGCGCGCCGGTGCCGCTCTCGCTGGTGTGCTTTCGTTATGCGCCAGCCAACACCGACGAAGACACACGCAACGTGCTCAACGCTGCGATTCTCGAGCATGTGAACGCCAGTGGTGTCGCGCTGCTCTCGCACACAAAACTCGAAGGGCGCTTCGTGCTGCGCCTCGCGATCGGCAGTGTGCGCACGCAGCGTGAGCACATCGAGCAGACGTGGACGGCGCTGAGGGCAGCGGCCAGGACGGTGAGCGCAGACCCGCGCTGAGCGATCAGCGGCCTCGCCGCAGCGACATCTGCTCCACCACGATCTCGGCGTCTCCGTTCAGGCGTGGCCGCTGCAGCAGCACCCGCACTCCGGGAAGCACCGCCAGCACGTTGCCTTGCAATGTCTCCCGCACGAGCACACGCCCGCTGGCGGCGTCAATGACCTCCACCAGCGAGTTCGTCAGACGTAGCCGATCGATGTCCATGGGGCTGGTCGTTTCCCGAGCGCCGGCAGGAAATCGCGACCATGCACTCCGCCAAGTGGGCGCGGCTACTCGCACAAAGCTCCAGATGCGTTCATTCGCATCTACATGCAAGGCCACGACTCGAGGTGACGGTGGCTCTGTCGGGGTGCCGATCCGCCCGGACGACGGATCGCCAAACCATGGCGCCTCTCTCCGTAGCGTGGACTGCAATACTCCCGGGCGACTCCACACGTGCAGTGCGTACCGCACCGGACTTACCGACACAAACCCCCCACCGGGTGTCGCAGCCAAGTATTCGTAGGCCGAGTAGATGTCTTTCGGAGTCAACGACGCCGCTACGGCTCCGAATGACCTTCGCACCATGACTGCCCTACCTCCCACCGATACGACGTGCAAAGGGAAGCCTGCCGCAGCAGGCGTACCCAGCCGGGCCGATACGACAATTTCGGACGGCCATGCACGCACGATCGGATACAGCAGCTGCTGAGGCATGCTGAACTGACGGACGACCGAGTCATTGGGACCGACCACCAATCCTCGCCGTCCATAGGCATCAAGCACCAGCAGCGAATCGCCGGGCAGAGGAAGCAAGAAATCCGGCGCCTCGAACTCGCCCGGCCCTTGACCGGCTCCTCCCACTGACTTTCGGAATGCGCCCGTCGCGTCGTAAACACGCAGCGGCTCACGATCAAACGCGAGCCAGAACCGCCCCTTGCCGTCTACGGTTGCAGCGGACGGCGCGATTTCGACGAGATCGTCGATACGTGGTGCCGTGAACCGGATGGCCGGTGACCTGACGAGTCGGCAGGTGGCACAGGACACAGCGTCGGGGACGACGCGTGTCACAGCGGCTTGCGCGTGAACGGTGCGGCCAGAACATGCGAACAACAGCGCGAGTACGAAGCCGTGCGCGAAACGTCTCCAATATCTCACCATTCTTTCAACGTACCTCCAGAATGTTCATCCGGGAACTACGACAGCGGCCGTTCCGCCGCGCTGCCTGGGCGCTGCGCAGCGGCACGTCGCGCGGCACGTCGCGTCCGGCGTCTCCACCACCAGACGCCCACGAGAACGGCGACCACGCCGCCCGCGATCATGAACACATTCTCCACGTGTGCGAGGCTGCCGAGCAGCTGCTCTGCCGCTTCGCCAAACGCCATGCCCACGAGTACGTACGTGATGGTCCACGCGAGTGAACCGAGCAGCGACACCGGCAGGTAAAGACGCAGCGGCACGTTGGCGGCACCGCACGCCATTGGCAACAGGATTCTCGCCCCAAACAGGAAGCGCACGAGGAACGACGCACGCGCCGGATTCCGGCGCACGATGCGCAGCGCGACCGTGCCGGCGCTGCGCGTGCCCGGAAAGCGGCGGCGCAGCCAATCCCATTTGAGGCGACCGGCCACGTACAGCAGCGATGTCGCGCCCCATCCGCCGAGCGTGACAGCCGCGATCACCTGCACGATGCGCAGCTGATCCTCGTGCGCCGCAAGCCCGCCGAAGATCGGCGCGAGCTCTGACACCACGATCGTGGACGCGCCGAGGGCGAGGTACGTCGACAGCCGGTCTTCGACCATCGAGATGGCCTCGAGCAGACCGTCGGCGCCTGGTGCGAACGCCGTGACTGCAGCAGCAACGAGCAGGAAACGCGAGGGAATCACAGACTGCGAGTGAGTGCAAACGTGGAACGGGGGCGTCGCGTGTCAGTCACCGATGCTCGGCACCGGCTCACCCATGCCGCCCATCACCCGATGCTGCCCCGTGTGCGGCGGATTGAGCCCCACGAGGCGCAGTGCTCGTGAGCGCACGCTGTCGAGCAGTTCGTACACCGTAGGCACCACAACGAGCGTGAGCACGGTGGACGTGATGACGCCGCCGATCACCGCGATGCCGAGCGGGGAGCGGAACTGCGCACCCTCGCCCGTGCCGAGCGCGATGGGCACCATGCCCGCCACGATGGCGAAGGTTGTCATGAGAATGGGGCGCAACCGGATCGCACCCGCCTCGATCAGCGCTTCACGCAGCGGCAGACCGTGCTTCTCGCGCGCCGTCTTGGCGAAATCGATCAGCAGGATGGCGTTTTTGGCCACGATGCCTGCGAGCAGAATCACGCCGATCAGGCTCATGATGTTGAGCGTCGCGCCGGTGATTGCGAGCGCGCCCATCACGCCAATGAGCGAAAGCGGCAGCGACACCAGAATCGCGATCGGGTCAAGGAACGATCCGAACTGCACCACGAGGATGAGGTACATGAGTCCGACGGCGACGCCGAGCGCCACAAAGATGCTGCCGAAGACCTCGGCCTGCTGCTCCGATTGACCGCCTTCACTGTAGGACACGCCAGGTGGGATGGCGATGTCGGCCGTTGCGGTCTTGATGTCCGCCAGCACCTCCGACAGCGAGCGACCGGCGGTATTGGCCTGCACCGTGATCACGGCGTCGCGATCGAGATGGTTGATGACGGCCGGGCCAAGCGACGGGGTAACGCGCGCTACCTGTCCAAGCGGCACGATCTGCTGTTGACCGCCAGGAACGCCGACGGAAATCGGAATCTGTTCGAGATCGGCGGCGCGGGCACGCGCCTCTTCGCTGAAGCGCACGCGCACATCGCGTGTCTCGCCGGCTGGATCCACCCAGTTCCCAACTTCAATGCCGGCGAATGCGGGACGCAGCGACTGCGCCACGGCGCCAACGGTGAGTCCGAGCGATCCCGCGAGGCCTCGGTCGACGACCACATCGAGTTCGGGCTTTTGTCCACGCGTGGAGAGGCCAACGTCCACTGCATTCGGTACGGAACGAACGGCGGCGAGGAACTGCTCGGCCACCGGCTGAATCTGCGCGATGTCCTGACCGCGCAGTTGTAGCTGGATCTGCTTCTCCGAACCTGCAAAATCGTTGGTGTACACCGAAATGTCCGCGCCGCCGATGCGCTTCACCTGCTCGCGCACCGCATCGCCCACCTGTTCGGCGCTGCGATCACGCTCACCCTTGGGCGACAGGCGGAGGTACAGGTTGGCCTTGTCCACGGCGCCCGAGCCGTCGCCCACCGATGCGAACGTGTACTCGATCTCCGAGTCAGCGGTGCTCCGCACGGTCGTCAGCGCCTCATTGACCTTGAGGCGCATGTAATCGAGGTTGGCCCCAGGCGGCGTTTCCACGGCCATGTTGAGTTCGCTGCGATCGTCGATCGGGAAGAAACCACCGCCCACGATGCCGGCGGCAGGCATTGCAAGAGCCGCGACGAACGTCACCACCGCCAGCCCGACCATCGTCTTGGGATGGTCGAGCGCCCACGCGATGATGCCGCGGTAGCGCAAGGCAAGTCCATTGAACCATTCGTTGAAACGATCAAGCTTCTTCGTGATCCACCACTTCTTCTCCTCGGGCACGTGCGGGTCGGGCCAGTAGGCCGACAGCATCGGGTCGAGCGAGAACGAAACGAACAGCGAGACCAGTACCGAGCACGCGATGGTGAGCGCGAGCGGCTTGAACCACTGTCCTGCTTCACCGCTCAGAAACGCGATGGGAATGAACACCGCCACGATCGCCATCGTGGTGGCCGTGACCGCCAGGCCGATTTCGGCCGTGCCTTCGCGCGCCGCCGTGTAGTGATCCTTGCCCATCTCCACGTGCCGCACGATGTTCTCGCGTACCACGATGGCGTCGTCGATGAGAATGCCGATCGCGAGCGACAAGCCGAGCAGCGACATCGTGTTGAGCGTGAAGCCGAACGCCCATACCGCGACAAAGCTGGCGAGCACGGACACCGGCAGCGCCAGGCCGGTGATCACCGTCGAACGCCACGAGTTGAGGAACAGGAACACCACGAGCACGGTGAGGATCGCGCCCTCGATCAGGGTCTCCTTCACGTTGTCGACAGAGTTTTCAACGCGAATGCCTGAGTTCTTCACCACCTGGATCTGCACATCGCCGGGAAGCGTGGGCAGCAACTGATCCACCTTCTCGATGAGCTGCTCGGACACCGCCGTGGTGGAGTAGCCCTTGGTTTTGGTGATCTCGATACCCACGGCGTCCTTGCCGTTGTAGAGGGCGAGCGTGCGCGCTTCCTCGGTACCGTCCTTCACGATCGCGACGTCGCCCAGTCGCACGAGCTGACCACCGCGCTGACTGACCACCATCTGCGCGAAATCCTGCGGACCTTCGAGTCGTCCCTTGAGGCGAATCGTGCGTTCATCGAGCGATCCGCCGATGCGACCAACTGGCACGGCGAGATTCTGGGCCTGGAGTGCCTGCACCACCTGCGGCACGGTCACGCCGGCCGCCTGCAGACGTGTCGGGTCGAGCTCGATCGTCATCTCACGATTGATGCCGCCGGTCACCTGCACGTTCGCGACACCCGCCACGGAGCGCAACTCGCGCGTAATGCCCGGGTCGGCCAAGCGCGTGAGCTGCGCCGGTGTGAGCACATCCGACCAGACGGCCAGCGTCACGATCGGACGGTCGGCCGGATCGAAGCGCCGGTACAGCGGCTCTTCCATTTCCGCGGGCAGGTCCTGCCGCTTGGCACCGATCGCGTCGCGAATGTCCTGCGTGGCCGTCTGCAAATCCTTCTCGAACACGAACGTGGTGATGAGCTGCGCGAAGCCGTCACGCGCTTCACTCTGGATCTTGTCCACGCCCGAAATGCCCTGGATGGCCTCTTCGATCGGCTCGAGCACCTCACGTTCCACCTGATCAGGCGACGCACCGGGATAGATGATCGTGGTGAGCACCACCGGCGGCTGCACGTCCGGGAACTCGTCGGTCTCCAACATCCACAGCGCGACGGCGCCGAATGCGACCAGCGACAGCATGGCCACTACCGTGAGCAACGGTCGCTTGATGGAGTAATCTGAAATGAACATCGCTACAGTGCCTCGAGGCTGGTGTGCGGATCGAACTCAGGAGTCGGACGGCGGCGTTGCGCGCGTCGCATCGCTCGGCTCGCTCACGCGCACAGATGCACCGACGGAGATCGCGCGTGCCGCCCCCAGGAGCAGCGTGTCGCCAGCGCTCACGCCGGAGAGCAACTCGAGTCGCTCGCGCGCCGCATCACGCACACCGATGGTCACATCGACACGTTCCACGACACCACCGCGCAGTCGCATCACGAAAGGGGAAACGGAGCGCTGATCGACCGCGGTTTCCGGCACGACCACACCTTCGTGTGTTTCCGTGGCCACGCGTCCTTCGGCGAACAGTCCGCCCACGAGCGAGCCCGACAGGTTCGGCAACGTTGCAATGATGCGCACCTGACGCGTGACGGGATCCGCGACCGGGTTCACCCGACTGACGCGGCCCACGAACTCTCGGTCAGCATAGCCATTGACGGAAAAATCCACGCGCGATCCAACAGCGACGCGTCCCGCCGCTTCGGCGGGCACGGAGCCCTCGAGTCGCAGACTGGTTGGGTCGACCACGGTATACATCGCGGTGCCCGGCGAGACAATATCGCCGCCGTTGACCTGACGCTCACTCACCACGCCGCTGAACGGCGCGCGCACGACGGTGTTGGCAAGGGCCTTCTGACGCGACGCGAGACGCGCCTTGGCGTCGTCGAGTGCAGAGCGCGCCTGCAACGACGCACGTTCGGCCGACTCCACGTCACGCGCGGCGATCGCACCCGCGGCGGACAACGTGCGCGCGCGTTCGAGTTCGCGTTCGGCCTGCGTGGCGTTGAGTTCGGCACTGGTGAGGTTGGAGCGGGCCGACAGTACGTCGTCGCCGAGCGATGCATCCTCGATGCGCGCGAGCACGGTGCCGGCGCTCACGCGCTGCCCCGCTTCGGCGAATGTGCTGAGCACGCGGCCCGATACTTCGGCGCGCAAACGTGCTTCACGCGACGGCACGAGCGCGCCGGTGAGCAGTGGACCGCCTACGATCGTGTCCGTGACTGCCACGAACACATTTTCGGGACCGATCTGCTGCGTGACGGGCGCGTCGTCGGACGCGGTTGCGTCCTTTCCGCCGCACGCGGTGAGCGCGGAGAGCATGACCAATGCTGCCACGGTGTTCACAGGCGCCGTAATGCGCCATGCACGAGTACTCATGGGGTAAAGCCTCCGCTCGGCGCGCCGGGCTGGGTGGAACCGCCGGCGGCACCGGCGGCCTGGGACTGACGGGGCGCCTGTGCCCCGGACCGCGTCTGACCGTTCATTCCTGTTGCGGCACCTGCGCCCGCCTGCGACAGCGGCAAGTCACGCAGCAGTGCGATGCGCACGCGTGCCACCTGCAGGTCGCGCGCCGCCTGTGCACGATTCGCGAGCGCCTGTTGCAACTGCACACGCGTCTCCGACAGTTCCACCTGCGTGGAAATGCCCTCGCGATAGCGTACTTCGGCGATGTCGTATCCGCGCTGCGCCTGTTCGGCCGTGCCGACGCTCGCCAGCCACTGCGACTGCGCCTGCTCGAACTGCGCGATGGCCTGTTGCACGTCGTACTGTGCGGCTTCGCGCGTCTGCTGCAGTCGCAGGCGTGCTTCCTGCACGCTGGCCTCGGCGGCCAGCACTTCACCCTTCACGCGACCGCCGGTGAACAGTGGCACCGATGCACCGAGGCTGACCGACCAGTTGGGAAAGAAGTCAGCGAGCGAACGCGTGATGCCGTCGTCGGGATACGCGAAGCGCTGATAGTTCGTGCTGAGCGAGACTTGCGGCCAGCGCTGCGCACGGGTTGCCTTGAGTTGCTGCTGCGCGATGCCCACGCTGAGTTCAGCCTGCCGCACCGGCAATCGCTGCCCGACGAGTGTATCGGCGTTCATGAGCACGGTGTTCATGGCCTGACGCACGCGCGGATCGGGCGCGATGACTTCATCACGCGTTACGTCGAGTGACGTGGGCGGCGTGACGGCGGCAGCGTTTGCGATCGATGCGGGTGCTTCCTGAATCGGGCTTGTAAGCACGAGCGGCTGGTCGGCCGGCAGCTCGAGCAGTTGCTTGAGGCGCAAGTGTGCGAGCTCGCGCTGTGTGCGCGACTGCAGGTACTGCGGCCGCTGATTGTCGCGCGTGACGGAAGCGCGAATGAGCTCGAACTCCGACGTGTTGCCCACGTTGAAGGTGAGCTGCACCTGACGCAGCGTGCGCTCCGACTGCACGAGCGAAGACTCGGCGATGGCCACGAGGCGTTCGGCCAGCACGGCGTTGTAATAGGCCTCGGTGACCTCGAGCTGCGTCTGGGCCTGCGCGCTCGTGACGCCGAGTTCCGAGGCTTCGCGACCGAGCTTTGCGCCGTCGATGCCGGCGCGCGCACGTCCGCCGGTGAACAGTGGCTGCGATGCTTGCAGATTGAACGTCACAGTGTAAGGCGACGCGAAGATGCGCGTGATGGGGTTGTCGGCGAGACCACCGCCGTCTCCGCCGTCCCCTCCGCCGCCGCCGCCGCCGCCGGTGTCGCCACTGGTAAAGCGTTCAGTGATGGCCTGGAACTGGTTCTGCAACTGGCGCTGATAGTTGAGACCGGTGGTGACCTGCGGCAGGATCGCGCTGCGCGCCTGGAACTGCTGGCCCCGCGCGCGCGTGACACCGGCCTGCGCGAGCCCGACAGCTTCGCTCGTGCCTGATGCAATCGATAGCGCTTCTTCGAGCGACAGCGATCGCGCGGGCTGTGCGGCACCCTGCGCGTGCAGCGCGTGGCTCGCGGCGAGCCAGGAGAAGGCCGCCAGCGACGCGGCGCGCAGCGCGAACGTGCTCGGAGCACTGCGTTGGGTGCGGCGTTGGGTGCAGCGTTGGGTGCGGCGCAGGGATCGGCGCGAAGCAGCTGACATCAAAACGTTCATGAGGACGTTCATGAAGTGGACGAGGAAGGCAGGATGTCCCGAACCTTGCGCGGTGGCGCGTGACGGGGCGACGGGTCGGATGTCCCATTTTCTGCGCCGCGAAATCCGATCGCGCGCAGGAACACCCGCACATAGGCAGCCGGAGCCTTGTCGGCGGGCGAGGGATAGAGTTCCGGCATCATTGGGCGACTGATCGCATCACCGAAGGACACGTTCATGAGCATGGACACGGCAGCGTTGAGCTCGAGCGGCCTGAGTCCCTTGCCGTCCCGAGTGTCGAGCATGCCGTGCCGCCGCAGTCGCACGACGTAATCGCGCAACTGGTTCGCGGCATCGACCGGGCCGTGGCCGACGCAGGGCGCCATGTCGGGACGCTCCTGCATCTCGCTCATGGCCTGCAGGATCATTTGCCGCATCAGCCGCAGGTGCGACATGCGTGCGGAGATCCACTCGGCGAGTTCGAGTTCCGGGTCGACCGGTTTGGTAGGCAAAGGCGGCACCTGCTCGGACAGGTTGCTCTCATGAGCGACACAGTCGAGCAGCGCGCTCTTGGTGCCGAAGTGGCGGAACACGGTGATTTCGTTGACGCCCGCCTCATCGGCGATGCGTCGCGTGGTCGCGCCGCGGTAGCCGTGCTGGGCATACACGCGTGCGGCGGCCTCCAGGATGCGGGCGCGGTTATCTTGCATTGGGCTAGTCTAATGCAAGTGCCCACACACTTGCAAGTAACAACTTGCACACATAGCTCAGGCCGCTGAGCCATGCGGCCGGATGGCCGTGTGGCGGTTGGCCAGTGGCTCGCACTTGCACGAATATTCGGCCATATGGCCTGGTCCATCAGGCCATCAGACCTCGCGGATGCGCCGCCAGCCAGCGCACACCGCACCGCCGTTATCGCTCATCTCTACCGACGAAGAAGCACGGCTGAATGGCCGGATAGACCAGGCCATATGGCCGTATACGCGTTTGACTCCCTGCCAATGAAGAGCCCTATGGCCATCTTGTCAGCATGATGCTTCCTCTCGTTCCGCCGTCCATGCGCGCCGCCGTGATCACGCAGCCCGGTGGCCCCGAAGTCCTGTCGATCGAGAGGCGGCCCATTTCGACACCTGGCGACAACGAGCTGCTCATCCGCGTCATAGGATCAGCGCTCAACCGCGCCGATTTGATCCAGCGGGCCGGCGGCTACCCGGCGCCGCCCGGCGCGCCGCAGGACATTCCCGGGCTCGAGTTCGCGGGCGTCGTGGCCGACTGTGGCCCGGCCGTCACCGCGTGGCAGCCGGGCGACCGGGTCTTCGGGCTCGTTCCGGGCGGAGCCCACGCCGAGTATCTGGTCACCGACGCACGAACGGTGGCGCGTGTGCCGGAATCGCTGGACCTGCACACGGCCGGCGCACTGCCTGAGGCCTGTATTGCCGCCCACGACGCGCTGCAGCAGGCGGGCTTTGTAGCCGGAGAGTCGGTCCTCATTCACGCCGTGGGTAGCGGCGTCGGCCTCGCCGCCGTGCAGATCGTGCGCGCCTTGGGCGGCATTCCCTACGGGAC
>JBBQNT010000071.1:0-14630 GCA_038330215.1 Gemmatimonadales bacterium | reverse complement strand
TAGCCGCGCTTCAGCCGGCGGGAGGGTTACCATTGGCTTGCCACCCAGCTGCGCGAGTTGGTCAAGCACCGCCTGCTGTGCGGGCAGGGGACTGGCGGCGACGGTTTCCATGCGCATTTCTCCCATGCGTTGCGTCTCCAGTTCGGCAGCGCTTGTTGACAGTGAATCGGCGAGTGTACCGTCCGCCGACCCGGTCATCGCGTTGCGCTCGGTTCGCCCGCCGCACGCAGTCTGCAGAACGGCCGCTGCCGACAGCAGGAGAACAGTACCAACGGATCGGACGCGACGTGCGCGGGCGAGCATGGGCGGAACGATCGTATGCATGAGCTGCTCCTCAGAGCGAGTACGAGCACACGAACCGGGCGAGAAGGATACCTGTCTCACACGGTCGTGTGACTGGGTTAAACGATTGATAGATCGACGATGGCAAACACGGCTCCATCGTCAGGGGTTCGTTGCCCGCGCTGTCGTGGGTGGACGAACGTGCTCACATCGTCATGCAGTATGCGACGGCGATCACCTGCAGTGGAATCAGCCGAAGGAGTGATCTTGCGTCACACATGCACACATGCTCGTTGAGCTCGTTGCGCAGCAGCCGCGACTGTATGTGTTCGCGCAGCTTCCCTAAGCAGTATTGCGGAAGCTGTACACAATCACCTTGTGCGCTGCCGGCATCCCGGGCACGCCCGTTGTCATGCCTGCAGCACCGGGCCGAGCGCGCTGCACGAGGTCCCCGAACGCTTCGTTCGGCTGTACGAGAACGGTCAGCGATTCGAACTCCACCAGTCCTCGCGCGGCGGCCGCCTCGCGGAACGGCTCGAGCGCCGCGCGTCCGGGATCGGCCACCATCGCGACGCCGCCGGGCTTGAGCGTGCTTCGCATCGTTTCGGACACCAGGTCCGCGTACTCGGGTTCATAGAGCACATCCGCTGCGCATACGACGTCAAACGGTCCGAGATCGTCCGGAAGTGCGCGCCAATCCACAAGTCGGGTGGCCAGTCGCGCGTCACCGTCGGCTGCGAGGCGAAGAGCGTTCAGGCGCGTCACCGCGAGTGCGTCGTGGTAATAGTCCGAGGCCGTCACGGCGAAGTTTGCTCGCAACGCGGTGACTGACACGAGGCCCACCCCACAGCCCAGTTCGAGCAGCGATCGGCCCGTACCATCATATCCGCGAAGAACGCCGGCCAGCGCGCGCGACGACGGCCAGACATCGGCCCAGTACGGCAGCCGTTCATCGCCGGTGAAATCTTCGGCACAGATGAGCGCCTCCGCACTGCGCGGTTTGCGCAGCACCACCTTGGCGCCGCCTGCTTCAATCGGAAGCGTGACGAGGTCAAGCCGCGCGAGCTCCAGTTCGAGCGCCGCTGCTTGTGCGAGATCACGCGTTTCCTGCGGCGATTTCATGCGTTCAATCCTGAGGCTGGCAAGACGGCTACTCGATACGGGATAACCACAGGATCGCGGCCCGCCAAGGATTTGGCGACAACGCGAAGCGCGTGCAAGAACTTAGTCCGTGACAGCGCACCCGAGTGCGTTGTGCAGCAGCAGCGCAAGCACCATGGTACCGGCCGCCACCAAATCGGTTGGGCTGTCGATCTTGGGCAATGCGTGGTCGCGCGGCATCGACGCAGCGAGATTCGATCCCTGTTGGCCGGCGCGACGTGTCTTGCGCTCGGCACCACGCACCCGTTGATGGGTATGATCAGCAGGCACGTATCCTCAGCGCTTGCCGAGGAAAACTCACGTCGGTGGCCTTGGTCCGGCACACACCGACCAATAGGAGGACACGATGGGAACCATGCTCGAACAGGACTTCGCCAGCGGGGTTTTCGGGGAGGGGACGCCGCCCTGCCTTTCGCTCTACCAGCCCACCGCACGGCATCATCCCGACAACCAACAGGACCCGATCCGCTTCGGCAATCTCGTGAAGGACCTGGAGCGCTCGCTGCTGAAGCAGGTGTCGCCCGACGAGGCGGCGTCACTGCTTGAGCCGTTCCGCGAACTCGAGCGCGATCATGATTTCTGGCAACACACGCTCGACGGGCTCGCCGTGCTGGGCGCGCGCGATCAGTTCCACGTATACCGACTGCAGCAAGACGTCGCGCCGATGGCCATTGTCGCCGACAGCTTTCACACCAAACCGCTACTACGCATCCGGCAGTCGGCCGATCGCTTCCAGATCCTGGCGCTCAATCGCAAGTCAATCCGACTCTTCGAGGGAACGCAGCAAGACGTGGATGAGGTCGAGTTGGCGAACGATGTGCCGGCCACGATCGAGGAAGCCTTGGGGAGCGAGCTCACCGAGCCGCACCTGACCGTAGCATCGTACGGTAGCGTCAGCGGGGCGATGGCGCCGGCGACTGTGACGGCTCGCGGCGCGGGCGGCGCGCATTCGGCCATGCATCACGGCCACGGCGGACGTAAATCGCAATTGGAAATCGATGACGAGCGATTCTTTCGCGCCGTCGATCGGGCCGTGCTGGAGCACCACTCAAAGGTCTCACACCTGCCGCTGATCCTCGCGGCGTTGCCGGAACATCAGGCGCTGTTCCGGAGCCTGAGTCACAATACGTTCCTGCTCGACGAGGGGCTCGAGGTGAATCCGGAGGCGCTCCCGTCAAAAGAAGAGTTTCGGCGACGCGCACGGGCTGTGATGGAGCCCAGGTACAAGGCTCGCACTGCGGCGCTCGCTGACAAGTTCCAGTCCGCCCGCGCGAACGGGCTCGGCGACGAGAGCGTGCACCTGGTGGCGAGGGCCGCGGTCGCGGGACGCGTAAAGAGCGTGATGCTCGAGGCGCGTCGCGAGATCCCCGGTCGCATTGATCAGGAGACCGGTGCCATCACCCGAGGACAACTGGATAACCCGCGCATCGACGACGTGCTTGACGATCTGGCCGCGCTCGTGGCCGGAATGGGGGGCGACGTGGTGGTGGTGCGCCAGGAAGAGATGCCGACATCCACCGGAGTCGCCGCGATCTATCGCTTTGGCGCCGACGGCCAGCCTCCGTCGCCGTTGGAAGAGCAGACCGTCGACGAACTCTACGCGCGAGCCAAGAAGCTGCGCATCACGGGACGCAGCACGATGCGCAAGGCAGAGCTGATCGAGGCCATTCAGGCGGCCAGTTAACTACCTGAACGACGAGGCGGACAGGCACGGCGGCGGGATGTTCAGAGCAGCCGCCGTGCCAGCGACATGCCACTCAGCAACGCCCCTTCCACCCGTCCGCCGGCACACCAGTCGCCGCCGGCGCCCAGCCCCAGTCCGGCGTCGTGCAACGACTGCGTGCGCACGGCGTTCTCGGCGCCGTTGGGAGACTCCGGGGCCGGCACCGCGTAGCGCCACCGATGCACCGCGGAATAAACGAGCGGCGTGCGCGCGCCGAGCAACTCCCAGAGTGCGTCGAGCATGGGGTGGAGCAGTGACGCCGGCGGCGCCTCGAGCTGCATTTCGCTCCATGAAGCCGTGGCGTGCAGCACCCACGCCGGATGTGCCGCCCGCCCGGGCTTGGAGGCATTGCGGGCCATCCAGGCGAGCAGCGGGTTGTCGTTCACAAACGCGGCATCCCAGTGCACGGCGGGCTCCGACTCGAACAGCAGCATCGCCGCGATGCAGGGGCGCATCTCAGACGAGCTCAGGGCGCTGGCAAACGACGGTGCGTGCGGCAGAAGCAGCTCGCATGCCTGGGCCGCGGGGATGCACACGAGTACCTGATCGAAGGTGCCCAGCACCTGATCGCTATCGCTGCGAAGCTGCCAGGCGCTTCCCGTTTGCTCAAGCGCCTGCACCCGGGTGTCGTAGCGCACCTGCTCCGGCACTGCGAGATGCTCGCCCAGCGCGCGCATACCGGGCACGCCAACCCACCGCGCCTCCTTGCTCGACACCGAGCGCCATGTGCCCTGCTCGTAAGCAACAATGCGCGCCGGCCACGCTGCCACGACGCCAGCGTCACGCAACTCATCCAGAAGCGCCGCCGTGCGCAGGTCGCGCTGCGTGAAGTACTGCGCGCCATGATCAAAGCGGTAGTCGCCATGGTACCGCGTTGCGGCACGTCCACCGGGCGCGCGTGACTTCTCGAACAGCTCCGTCTCGATGCCGTGCGCGCGAAGCGTGCGCGCGGCGATCAGGCCGGTGAGGCCTGCGCCAACGATCGCGATGCGTGGGGGTGGCGTCATGTCGTCAATGGCAGAAGATCGCGAAAGAGACCCTTCCTCGGCGAGTGCGTGTCCATGTTCTGCGCCCCGGACGGCGGGCTGGCGGTGAACTTGGCGCAGTGTTGAGCGGGCTCACCTTCAAGGCTCGCAGACCTCCGGCTCCACATGGCCACGCCGCGCCAGCACCCGCGCTATCAACACGCAGGTCATGGCCCAGGCCGCACCAGCCAGCCAGCCCGCCGCAACATCGGTGGGCCAGTGCACCCCCAGATACACCCGACTAATCCCCACAAGGATCGTCAGCGTGATCACAATGACAAGTACATAAACCTTTTGTCGCCGCTCCGGCAGCACTCGCGCGATCAGCACCCCAAGCGTCAAATAGGCGACCGCCGCCATCATCGAATGCCCCGAGGGAAAGCTGGCCGTGAGCACGATGGACCCGTGCGGCACCAGGTCGGGGCGGGGGCGGTCGAAGAGCTCCTTCGCGATGCTCGACAGCACGATACCGCCGCCTGTTGCGGCCAGCAGGTAGACCATGGACCCGAGCTGCCTGCGCATCAGGAAAAACCCGGCAGACAGCAACGTCGCGCCCGCTAGAACGACCGTGCCGCCAAGCGCGGTCAGGTCGCGCCCGGCTTCTTCCAGCCATGGCGGGCCGATGGGGTTGGACAGATCGCCTGGAGTGCGCAGCAGCAGCAGGATGTCGCGATCAAGACCGCGAGTGGCGCCTTCGACGACCTTCTCGGTCAGCTCAGCAAGGCCCCAGACTGCGCCGACGATCAACGCCAGCAGGAGCAGCGCGCCAAGCTCGACGTTGCGGCGCACAACAGCGGGAAGGGCCGGAAAGCGCGGTTCAGTCATGGCGCGCCCCAATCCGCTCGAGTGCCTTGGTGCTTGCAGTACGCTCACCGCTCAGCGGATTGATTCCTCAGGCAAAGGCGAACCGCCAACGGACGATGATCCGATCCCACATTCTCAAGTACGCGAACGGCGCCCACCGTGAACGCAGGCGTCACGAAAATCTGATCAAGCGGCCAGCCAAACAGAATGTACTTGGCAGGAAACGATGCGTAGAGACCGCGCCCGATGCGGGGATCGAGGTAGCCACCCTCCGACACGAACCGCTGTGTTGTCCGTGACCACGCCACGTCATTGAAATCACCCATCGCCAATGCGGGCGTGGAATCATTTGCCTGACGTTGCGCAGCGCGCGCGATATTCGCGTCGCGTTTTTCGGTACCCTGGCCTGGCAGCGGCGGTCGCGGGTGCAGCCCGACAAAGTCGAACGATCGACGACCCCTCGTAGTGAGTGTCGCATAGAACGTCGGCGTATTGGCGCTCGTCGGGTGTTCGAAGTGGGCGTCGCCAACCTTCAGCCGACTGGCGAAGATCATGCCGTAGGTGTTGTCCATGGCGCGTTGTGATACATGCGGGTAACTCGCGAGCACGGGCATCAGCGCCGCAAGCCAGAGCGAATCAGTTTCCATCAGCAGGAGAACATCGGGCTGCTCGCGCTCAAGCATGGCGAGCGTGCCTGCATATTCCCGATTGTGCTGGAGGACGTTGAACCCGACGGCCGTGAAACACGCCGCATCATTGTCCGGCGCCGCATCGAGAGCCAGCTCGGCGGCGGCAATCGGCGTGTACTCGCTGATGCGCCAAGCGTGATATCCGCCCGCAACGAGCAGGGCGGCCACCGTAAGCCCGCGCGCAGTGCGCGCAAACAACGCGCTGCCCACCAACAGTACAATGACGGCTGCGAGCATCCATGTACGAGTAAAGTCGAGGATGCGGATCCACCAAAGATTCGAGTGAATCGCACTGATGGCCGTTGCGAGACACGTGACAACGGCCAGTGCCTGAAAACAACGGCCAATCCAGGGAGACATGTTCATGATGTCGCGATGGCCTAGTCGTCTCCTACCCCTCCTTGCTCGCCAGCGGCGGCGTCTGCTGGTGCTGCACGACGACCCAGTCGTCCTCGCCCTCGCGCAGCAGGGTGGATGTGCAGTAGGCGGTATAAGAGTTGTCTCCGCGCTTTGCCTCGGCCTTGTAGGCGATCACGATGAGGCCGCCGTTCGGTCCCTCCGGGCGCGCCACCTTGGTCTCACTGAACTCCACCGAATCCCAGCGCGGCGTCTGCGCCATCGCATCCGCGACATTGTGGCCGGCCAGCACGAAGGGATGTTGGGGCACCACCATGATGCCGTCGGGCGCGATTTTATGGCGATATTCGTCGTCGTCGGCCGTCCACAGGCTTTTCTCGAACTTCCAGATGCGCGCGTCGTTCATGGGGGTCTCCTGATGGAAACTGTGAGCAAATTCCGATCCAGATCAAAAGGCAGTAAGCCCCGCCGGACAAATGCGAACGTTATTCCCGCGCGTGTGCGGCCGCACCCGCGACCGCCGCGCCCAACGAAAGCCCCATGCCCAAGAGTGCGAGCCAGAGCGCGCTGGAGGTCGTGCCGGCCACGTCTTCGGCCGTTTCACCGACACGCGCCTTCAGGGTGTCGATCTGGCTGGACGCGGCCTGCTGGAGCGACACAACCCGATCAGCGATGCGTTCGGCCTCGGCACGGCTGCGACCGGTACGGGCGACGATCACGTTGATCATGGCCTCACGATCGACGGCGCCGGCGCGGGTGCGCACCATCTCCGCGATCTCATTGGCGACATCTGCGTTACTGGCCGGTGTCTGCGTGGCCGTCTGGCCGGCGCGTTCCGCCGCGGCGGCAATAGAGTCGGGATTGAGCGCGGGGGCGCCGGTCTGGCGAAGGAGCTGCTCAACCTCAGCGCGCACATTCTGCAGGTCGATACCGCCCGACTGTCCAGCAGCGGCGCCGACGGCCGAGGTGACCGCACCGGCGGCGGCCCCGGCCACGTTGCCGAACACACTGAAGGTCGCGCCGGCCAGCGCGCTCACGCCGCCGCTGATCATCCAGACGGCGAAGAGAAGCGATGTGGCCCACACGAGAATGCCGTGCAGGATACCGTCCTTCCGCGTGAGGACACCAGCGAGGCGGCCAGTCGTGCCACCGCCGATATAGAGCGCGATCAGCAGCGAGACTACAGCCCAGATCGCCGCGCCGATACCGAGCGCGCGCCCGGAGTCCGTGTCCCACGCGGCGAGTCCGATGGCGGAGCCGAATACGGCAAAGACGAGTTGCAACGCGGTCGCGACGAGCAAGCCGGCGAAGATCGCGCCCCAGCTCAGGCGTGTGGTGATCGGAACGACGCGAAGATTGTGGTCGGTGTCTGGGCGTGCTGAACCAGGAGCGGTCATTGGGTCCTCCAGTAGGAGAGTTCGTCGCGCGAGCCGCGACGGTTGGGTAGTAGTGTCGTCGCGGCGCGCTTTCATGCAGGCTCGCGGCACCTTGACGCGCTCAGGCCAGCTCGCCGGAGCGCCTTTGTTTTCCCCCGCGTTTCCGGAGGCGGGATGACAGCGGACACGGCCTGCACTGATGACGCACGATGAGCGGTAGGCTCGCACTACCGTGGACGTGCGAGCGCTCTCATGTCGACTTGCAGTATGCGATGGAGATCACATGCTGTGCATCATCCAATGGAGTGATCTTGCGTTACCCATTCACACATATCCGTTGAGCTCGCTACGCAGCAAAATGATCAGGCCTCAGTCACCTGGATCGACTTGACGTTCACGAACTCCTTCAGGCCGAAGCCGCCATGCTCGCGTCCGTATCCGGAGTCCTTCACGCCGCCGAACGGAAGCTGCGGGTTGGCGAGGTTGTAGCCGTTGATGTTGATCATGCCGGTGTCGAACTCGTCGGTGGCCATGGCGATCGCCTTTTCGACGTTCTTCGAAATGATGCCGCCACCGAGTCCGAATCGTGAGTCGTTGGCGACTCTCATGGCTTCGTCGTCGTCGGCGACACGAATGATCGAGGCCACGGGGCCAAAGAGTTCGTCGTCATAGGCCGGCATACCCGGCCGCACGTCTTCGAGCACGGTGACTGGGTAGAAGAAGCCCGCCCGATCAGGGATCTCGCCGCCCATGGTCAGCTTCGCGCCAGCGTCCACTGACGATCGGACCTGATCGTGGAGGTCGTCTCGAAGGTCCTTGCGGGCCATTGGGCCGAGTCCGGTCGCCTTCTCATTCGGGTCGCCCATCTTGATAGACCGCAACTGCTTTACGAACGCGTCGACGAACGCGTCGTAGATGGCGTCGACCACCACGAAGCGCTTGGCGGCGACGCACGTCTCACCGTTGTTGAAGATGCGTGCCGTTGTGCACACCTTGACTGCGGTCGCGATGTCGGCGTCTCCGAGCACGAGATAGGCGTCGTTGCTGCCCAACTCCATGACCGTCTTCTTCAGATGCTTGCCCGCTTCGGCTGCGACGACGCTGCCTGCCTTGCCGCTGCCAGTGAGTGTGACACCGCGAACCAGCCGGTTGGCGATCAGTGCGCTGCTCTGCTCATTGGAGATCTTCACAACTCGGAACAGGTCGTTGGGCACACCGGCGTCGTGGTAGAGCTGCTCCAGGGCGAGCGCTGAGCCCCACACGCTGCGCGCGTGCTTCAACAACACAGCATTGCCGGCAACGAGCTGGGGAATGCTGTAGCGAATCGCCTGATAGGCCGGGAAGTTGAACGGCTGGATTCCGAAAATGATCCCGACGGGCCGATACGAGACGATCGCCCGTCCACCATCGAGCGGTCGCTCTTCGTCGGCCAGTTCCGCCGCGGCGTTGTCCGCCGTCCAATCGCAGATCTGCGCACACAGCTGAACCTCGCGTTCTCCATGCGCGATGACCTTGCCCATCTCGTCGGTCATCATCTTGGCAAGCTCGCTTGATCGTTCGCGCAGCAACGACGCGATCTCGCGCACGATGTCTGCCCGCTCTTTCAACGGACGACGTCGCCAATCTCCGAACGCCGCGTGGGCGGCATCAACGATCCCGTCAACCTCTGTGTCCGTGTGATGCTGGTACGTCACAAGATCATCACCCGTCGTAGGGTTGATCGTAGTAGTCGTGCTCATCTCATCTCCGTGTGCAGTGGGCTGCTTGGTCCCGCTCGCGAGTGCCAGCCCGCGGGTACCAGAAGATCAACCCGACACGGATCAGATTGTTCGCCAGCTGTGCAATTCGGGAACGCACTGCGTTGGCGAGCCGGGCCGTGATTCTCAGTCGTGTCGCACGGCCGTCGGACGATGAACGGTGTGCCGGACGCTTAGTGCGTCACGCTGCGCAGCAGTGCCATGTCCAGCAGCAGTGCGCGAACCATCGTACCCGCCGCGAGTGAACCGGTTGGCCCGTCAATCTCCAGTAGCGCATGGGCGCGCGCCATGGATGTTGCCAGATTCGATCCCTGTCGGCCTGTCAGCCGCGCCTCGAGCACGCCGTCACTGGCGACCGCGAGTGTAGCGCGCAGATAGAAGCGGAGCGGGGCAGGCGCAGTCACGTCGTCCGCCAATCGCACAGAAATGCGTTCGGCCGCAACGCGCGTATGTCCGGCCAGCGCGCGCACCGCGGGCCGCACAAACAGTTCAGCCGTGACAAGCGTACTCACGGGATTGCCCGGCAGTCCGATCCATGGCGTGCCGAGCACATGGCCCGCGCCAAGCGGTCCACCGGGGCGCACGCGAACCCGCGGCACATCGATGCGACCGCCGAGCGCCACGATCACCTCACGCACATGATCGAATGCACCCGCCGAGACGCCCCCGGTGGTGACGAGCAGATCACAGTCCGCTTCGAGCGCGCGGCCGAGTGCGTCGCGCATGAGATCGGCGTCGTCGGGAATGAGCGGCAGCACGCGCACGTCGGCGCCGGTGGCGCGCAGCAGCGCCGGCAGCGCGTAGGTGCTCGAAGAGACGATGGCCTTTCCGGCGCGCACACGTTCGAACTGCTCGACGTTTACGAGTTCGTTGCCGCTCGCGGCGACCACGACGCGAGGTGCGCGGTGCACCAGTGGTTCGGCAACCCCAACGCTGGCGAGCACGCCGAGCAAGGCGGGCGTGATCACGTCGCCCCGTGATGCAACGCGATCACCGTCGCGCACATCTTCGCCGGCTGGTCGCACATTGGCACTGGCCGACTGCGCATCGCGATCGTCGTGAATGACCACCGTATCGAGCCCGCGATCGGTGTCCTCCACGCGAACCACGGCGTCCGCACCGGGCGGTATCTTTGCGCCCGTCATGATGCGCGCACACGTGCCCGCCGCGACTGCGGGACGCGAATCGCTGCCAGCGGCGATCGTGCCAATCACGCGCAGCGTTCGCGGAGAAGCAGCGCTCGCGCCGTGCACATCGGCGCGTTGCACAGCGTAGCCATCCATACCCGCGTTGGCCCACAGCGGAAGCGTAATGTCTGCGTGCACATCTTCGGCGAGGGCATGTCCGATGGCGTACCCGAGCGGCATGCGCACGGCTGCAGTCGCGCGGACACGCGCCAGAATGCGCGTCAGCGCCTCGTCGACGCTGAGCGCTTCCGTGGCGCCTGATGTCACCGCGGCATCGCCACTCGCATGTCCGACATGCGTACGGAAGCGAGATACGCGCCAATCGCATCCTGCACGCGCTCCACGTCGCGCACCGAACCCACCCAGTTGTTGCACAGAATGGAGAACACGAGCTGGTGCCCGTCGGCAGTGTTCACGTAACCGGACAACGAGCGTGCCTTGTCCACGAAGCCGGTCTTGGCGCGCAGGTTGCCGGCCGCTGGCGTGCCGCGCATGCGCGAGGCGATCGTGCCATCGACACCGGCCACCGGGAGCGCCGAGTAGAACGCATCGAAGGACGGGTGCGACTGCATGACGGTGAGCAGGCGTACGATCGCGCGCGGCGAGACGTAGTCGTGTCGCGACAGTCCGCTGCCATCGCGCACCGCCGCCTCCGCCTGGGTGATGCCCCACACCTGGAGCTGTCGTTCCACCGCCGCGCGTGCACTGTCTGCGGAACCCACGCCCGTCTGTTCGAGCGCGATCGTCTTGAACAGCGTTTCAGCGATCTGGTTTTGCGAGGGTTTCTGCATGCGTTGATGCACGTCGCGGAGCGGCGGCGACGTAAGCACGACGAGCGTGTCCGCGCGGGCGAGGGCCGGTGCCGGCGCGCCAGCAGTGAAGCGAATGCCTCGTGAGACCAACGACGACCGGATTGCCGCGCGAACGGCGTCGTTCGGTTGACGATAGGCGCGCGAGATGACCGTGCTGTCGCCGAGCCGAACCGTGCCGGTGATGCGCAACTGCGAAGCGACTGAGTCGTACGCCACGGTGAGCGGCGCGGTGTCGGCCGTGATGGAATCATCGCGTGCGCGAGTGGTCGCGGCTACATGCAGCTCGGGGAAGCCGACGTCCGGCAGCAATTGTGCGGTGGCACGCGCACCAACGGTTGTGCCGCCCCGGGCGATCACGCGAAAGAAGTTCTCATTGAACATCAGCTCGTCGGCGCCCGCCGAGTAGCCGAAATCGAGATCGTCCCACGCCCAGCCGAAGCCGAGCGGCGTGCCGGGAAATGCATCGCCCTCGGCCACCACGCGCCCGACAACGCGTCGTATCCCACGCGCCGCAAGAGCGTCGGCGATCGGAGCAAACGCGTTGAGCGCACTGTCGCTGCGCATGGCGTCGCTCCACGACGGATCGCCGCTGCCCACCACCACGACATCACCGCGGAACGTGCCGCTGCGAGTGGTACCGCGCAGCAGAATCGGCGTGTGCCACGTGTAGTCGGGGCCGAGCAACTCGAGTGCAACCGCACCAGTGATGAGCTTCTGGTTGGACGCCGGCATGAACAGCTTTCCGGCATTGATCGACACGATGGTATCGCCGACCTCCGGGTCCATGATCAGCACGCCCCAGTGGGCCATGCGGAACGCGGAATCCTGCGTGAGCGAATCGACAAGTCGCAGCAGTCCTGCGCGCGCGCTCGGTAGCGGAACATCGGCCATGGGCAGCTCGGCCATCGGCAACTGTACCGGATCGATTCGCGCCGCTACGTCGGGCGCGGGCGTCGCTCGGCCGGCGCATGCCGACATCGACATCGACAGCACCAGCATCGACATCGCAAGCAACGCCACCGTCGATTTCGCCGCGGCAGGCCGTCGGCACGCATTCAGGCTCATGCATGCGTTCATGCGTCGTTCTCCTCCCAGGTTGCCCACAGATTCGGTTCCTCGGCCACCACCACGCGCCGCACGCGCGCGGAGGTGTGTACAAGACCGTCGTTTACGCGAGTCGCGATCCAGCGCGCGATCTCTTCGCTCGAGGGAATCGCGGCGCCCTCGGCAAACTCGGGAATGTCGAGATTGAGATTGGCGTGATCGAGCAGTTCCACCACGCGCTCGTTGAGCACACGATCAAGCACGCCGAGGTCGGCCACGAAGCCCGTCATGTCATCGAGCGGACCCGATACGGTCACATCGCAGATGTACGTGTGTCCATGGAAGTTGGGGCGCGCGCACTTGCCGAACGTCGCCATGTTCTTCGCGTCGTCCCACTCGGGCCGCCGGTAGCGATGGGCCGCGGAGAAGTGCACGCGGCGCGTAAGAGAAAGTCGGGCCATGGGAACGGGCGTGAGTCAGCGAAAGATCGGAATGGAAAAACCGGCCGTGGCGCCCCAGTTGCTGCGCCAGCCGGAGCGCTGTCGTGTGTCGTCGAGCACGGCCGAACTGTCGCTTGCCCGCGTGAAGTACGTATCGGGATACTGAAACTGGTGGACGGAGTTCGTGAGGTCCAAGCGGACGCTGTATCCGCGCGGCAGCACCACGCGGACGCCGGGTCCGAACGTGAAGGCGAACTTGGTGCCGAATCGGTAGCCGCCGATATCGGCGCCCGCGAAATCCGAGACGAGGCCCACCCCCGTGCCGATCGTCGGCATGATGCCGCGCCACGACTTCTTGCCCGTGAGCGAGAGCGTGAGGCCGATGTCGGCGATATGATGCGTGACGTTCTGCAATCCTTGATCACGCTCGGCCGCGGGCAACCCCGGATCGAGCACGCGCCGTTCGGAACGCAGCGCCGAGTAGCGCGAGGTGAGCCACGCGAGGCCGCCAAGGTGCAGGTCGTGTCGCAGTCCGAACACGGGGCCCGGTTTGGGTCCGATACGCGCCGCGTCCGATGTCGCGTCCATGAAACCCACGAACGCTGTGACTTGCTGCGTGGTGGGCACGTCACGGAACGGACTCTGTGAGGGTTCCGTCCCGATCAACTGTGCACGAAGCGCCATCGGTGACAGAGCGGAAACCATCGCGGCCAGCAGGAACGCACAACGCACGCGAGGGTGCGGAACAGGTGGCGAAAGCGGCATTACGACATCACGGGGCGAGAGGAGCGACGCGCAGATCGCGTCCGGTAATTTGAGCAGGCAGGGACAATCCCAGCATGCGGAGCGCTGTCGGGCCGACATCGCAGAGCGCCCCGTCATCGCGCAGCAACCACTCCCCATCGGGATCCCGGATGACGAGCGGCACCGGGTTCGTGGTGTGCGCCGTGTGCGGCGAACCTGTGTCGGAGTCGATCATCACGTCGCAGTTGCCATGATCGGCCGTGATGATCAGGCGCGCTCCGCCGACCGCGGCGGCGCCGAGCACGCGCGCGAGGCAGGCATCGAGCGTTTCCACGGCACGGATGGCAGCCGGAAGCGATCCCGTGTGTCCGACCATGTCTCCGTTGGCAAAGTTGCAGAGCACAAAATCGTACGAGCGCTCCGCGAGCGCGTCGCAGAGGATATCGCACACGGCGGCCGCACTCATCTCCGGCTGCAGGTCGTAGGTCGCCACCCTGGGGCTTGGCACCATCGCACGATCTTCTCCCGCGAACGGTGCGTCACCACCGCCGTTGAAGAAGTAGGTCACGTGCGGATACTTTTCGGTTTCCGCCGTGCGCAACTGCTTCAGGCCCGCGTTGGATATCAGCTCACCCACGAGGTTCTCCATCGACTGCGGGGCGAAGGCCACGGGAAACGGGAACGCATCGTCGTACTGCGTCATCGTGACGACATGCACCGCCGGTCGCCGACCCACGTCGAATGCGACGAAGTCCGGCTCGGTGAGCGCCCGCAACCACTGCCGCATGCGGTCCGACCGGAAGTTCGCGCAGATCACGACATCGCCGTCGCGCATCGGGGCCACCGGAGCGCCGTCCTCGTCGATGAGCACATGTGGGGGCAGGAACTCGTCGCTCGTGCCTGACGCGTAGGCCGTCTCGAGCAGCGCCAGCGCGTCGCGCGTGGTCTCGCCGCGGCCGTGCACCGCCGCGTGGTACCAGGCGCCCGATCGCGCCCAGCGGGAATCGCGATCCATGCCGAAGTATCGGCCGGAAATCGACGCGAGCCGCGCGCGTCCGTCCATCACGCCAAGGGTGTCGCGCAGGAACTCCAGTCCCGACGTGGGAGGCGTGTCACGTCCGTCGAGTAACGCATGCACAACCACCCGCGGCACACGTTCCCGCGTGCAGAGATCCACGAGCGCGAAGAGGTGCTGGTCGAGCGCGTGTACGCCGCCGTTGCCGAGCAAC
>JBBQNT010000070.1:0-14703 GCA_038330215.1 Gemmatimonadales bacterium | reverse complement strand
CCCTGCTCCACCGCCACGCCGGACGTCATGGCACGCTGCAGCACTTCGAGCGCCTGCTGGTTCTGGCCCGAGCTGCGCAGGTTCACCACAAGGTCGCGGTTGAGGCCCGGGTGCTGCGGAAACTTGGCCACACCACGCGCTGCAAGCTCCGCGGCCTTCTGCAACTGGCTGTCGGCCGCATACGCCGCCGCTGTCTTGAGGAAATACGTGGTGTCGGCGAACGCTGTATCGAGGCGCACGAGGTCGTCACCGGCATCAAAGGCCTCAGCGTAGTCGCGAACCGCGAGCAGAATCAGCCAGCGCAGACGCAGCAGATCCGCGTCGCCGGGATTCTTGGCGACGGCATCTTCCACGATCGGACGGGCAATGCGCGGATCACCGAACGCGGTGATGGCATCGATGACATCCTTCTGCAGTCGCGCGTCGTTCGGGAACGCCGACAGCAGCGTGGTCAGCGTAACGATGGCCGAATCGGACTGATTCAGGTTGCGGAACGCTTCGGCCTTGATGGCCAGACCAGCGCGGCTGCGCGGGTTGATCTCGACGATTTCGCGGCTGATCTTGAGCAAATCTTCGTGGCTGGCGTCCTGATTCTGCATGACGTTGGCCAGACACGTTCGCGCGAGCACCGCCTTGGGATACGCGGCAATGCCCGCCTCGGCGGCAGCCCGGGCCCCGGCCCAGTTCTGCTCGCGCGCCGCATTCACACAGTCCTGCTCATGCGAAAGCTGTTCGCGGGCGATCTTGAGCTCGTCGGCGAGCTGGTCGACTGCGTCGTTCAGCTTGGCCGCCGTGGCGGTACCAAGCGGCTGCACAAGCGAGTTGTCGCGAGTGAGCACGAGATTGGCCGTGACGGTGTAACCGGCTTCGGACTTGGACGCGCGGCCCGTGATGTACTCATCGGCACGCAGCGCGGACGCCAAGGCGCGCGCATCGTGAGGCTCGAGCGGCGCGTTGGTCGGGAACCCCGACTGCTCGAGCAGTCCGAGCATGTCCTCGCGCGGGATCAGGTAGACTTCCTTATTGGAAATCACCCGTCCGATGCGCTTGCGCATTTCGTCGGCCGCCTTGAGACCGAGTTCTTTTTCTGGCAGTCCGCTCTCGTGGAACACCTCGACCAGCACGAACTTGGCGTTCGGCTGCGGTGGACGACGCTGCGCCTGTGCCGACAGTACCGAGGTGGCGCCGATGAGCGCCAGCGTGCCGGCACCGATGAGCAACGAGTGAAGTGACCGTGACATCAAAGTCGTTACCTCCGCACCGTGAAAACGAAAGCGCAGTCGCACCGCGCGATGCGGCGGCACTGCGTTTCGGAATGCTGATCGGCGAACGGACCGCCGCTCTGGGCTAGCAGATGAAAGTGCTGTGCATGGAATCGCGTCGCAACCCGAAAACGATTACAAGCAGATTAAATCCGTCATCCGCCTCCCGAACCACTGGATCGAATGCTCCATGGGCGAAGAGGGACTCGAACCCCCGACATCCTGCGTGTAAGGCAGGCGCTCTAACCAACTGAGCTATTCGCCCGTGAACTCCTCTCCAACGGTCTACCTCGCTATACCGTTGGGAGGGACAAGCTGTTCCCGTCTAGCCTTTGAGAATAGCTAGTGGGACGAGAACGCAATAGGCCAGCACCAGCATCACGGGACCAATCGTTATGCCGCCGCGCCACAGATCGGCGTAGCCGATCACCAACGCGAGCAACGCCAGGCCCCACCAGAGCAGGGTGCGGCGGCGGAACTGGGCGGCGGGTTGTTTCGGATTCGCGGGAGACGACATGCGGGAACCCTAGATCGGACGCGACACGGTGTCAACAGAATCGTGCGGCACATCGGCGTCCCGCTGCGCTGCGAGTTGCGATTCGGTTTGCGACGCCAGCTCCGCCGCCAGCATGGCCGCCAGCACGCTCTCCCGCTCCGCACGTTCCTGCGCGGCTTCCGCCGCACGCAGCGCATCCAGCCGCGCGCGATCGCGGCGACGTCGCTGGTAGATGAGCGGCCCGAGGATTACGGCGAACACGCCGAACGCGAGCGACAGGTTGGCCAGCAGCGCCAGTGCGCCGTATTGACGTCGCGTCTGCTTCTGCCACTGCTTCTCGAAGCCGGTGGAGGTGATGCCAAACGACTCGCGAACGGCGAGTTCGAACGATTGCGTCGATTTCCATAATCTGAAAAACTGGCTCAATCCGCGCTGCTGATCCATGAGCGCGAGGTCGGCCACTGCGCGATGCGCGAGTGCGTAGGCCATCTGGGCGTCGCCCGCGCCGCGGTAAAACATGAGTTCCAGCTCTTCGAGCGTCGGCACGCCTCTGAGCGCCAGCCCGATGCTGGTCGCCAACGCTTCCTCCCGGCCCCACTCTGCGGCAGCGACGCTGGCGTATCCCTCGTCGAACCAGCGCGTGGGGGTGTCGCCCAGCGCCTCGTGCAGCGCGAGGTGCGCCAGCTCGTGGCGCAGCGTCACCAGCGGGTCGCCGGCGGAGCTGCCCGCCTTCGAGCCCTGCATGATGACACGCTGCAGCGCCGGAAACGCCACCGCCGCCCCCCACTCCGGCGCCGACGGACCCACCCACTCGCGAAAGCGCCGCTCGTCAGGCGCGATCGCAATGAGCACGGACGCCTCGGGTCGTGGCAATCCGGGAAAGCTGTCGTTCCGCAGCGCGGCCGCCAGCACATTGCGTGCGAGCTTTTCGTCGGACGGAAACGCCACGACCGTGAAGCGACCGCCGTCGAACCGCAGGGCACCCGAACTGGCGGCGGGCGACTGCTCCAACACGTCTCCACGGGGAGCACGCATCACGTCCGGCTGAGCGGGTAGCGGTGGGGACACGGTGGCGACCAGCAGCGCGACCGACGCCGCTGCGCGCTGCGCCCAACGGACCGACGCCGCTACGCGCTGCGCCCAACGCCGGAGCGGGCGCGGCGCGCGCGCGATCTCGACGCCTACATCTCCCGGCTTGGCGCCTCGCCGCGTTCGACTGCCGCCAGTTGTTCTGCGCACCGCTTGCCCCATGGATTGAACTTGTTGGCCGCCGCACCGTCGCGCCACGCAGTTCGTGCAGATTCCCGGTCGCCCGAAAACCAATGCGCGCGCCCCAGCTCGAAGTACGCCTGCAGCAAGTTCGGACCGAGCGCGAGCGCCTTGTGGAAGAACAAGCGCGCGTCATCGTACATCTCGCGATCGAAATACACCAAACCCAGATAGAGGTGCGCGTACAGCGATGCCTTGCCGTCACTGTCCAGCCGGATGGCGCGCGAGAGATGCTCGATCGCCTCGCCGTATATCTTCTTCCGCAGGCAGATATATCCCACGTTGGTGCGCGCCAGCGCGTTCTGCGGCTCTCGCAGCAGCACATTGTGGAACGTGAGCAGCGCCGAGTCATACTGCTCCTGCATCATCTGCGCCCAGCCGAGCAACGATTCCGCTTCACTGCTGCCCGGTGCGAGCGCCAGTGCCTTGTGCAGCGCCTCTTCCGCCGCCGCGGCATCACCGAGCGCGAGACGCGACCAGCCTTTCTCCACATAGGTGGACGCACCGAGATGATCCACACGCGACGACTGTCCACCCCGCCCCGCAGTGCCACTGCGACGCGCATCGCCATGTTTCCACCGCTCCGCGAGCGACTTGACGGCCTGCTTGAGTGACGCCACGCGCGCTTCCGCGGCCTCGACCGCACGAAAAAGCGCGATGATCTCGTCCTTGAGCGCGGCGCGAGCGCCGGGCTCGCGCGCGTGTTCGAGTTGCTGCTGCAGTGCGCGTTCGGTCGCGAAGAGCGCCGCGAGGTCGGGCGGCGCCAAATCGTTGTCGTTCAGGTCTGGAAGTGGCGGCGCCGCGCTGGAACTCGGCGCACGAACGGTGGCGTCGGTCATGCCGTGGACACGTCGGCGGACGCGTGCGCGACTTCGGCCTCGTGTTGTGCCAACGCCTGCGTCTCCACGAGCTGCAACTGTTCCGTCGCGGTGAGCAACCGTGCTACGTCAAGCACCAGCACCACCCGATCATCACGATGCGTAAGGCCGAGCAGATACTGACCCGACAACCCGCGCACCACGGGTGGCGGCGCGGAGATGGTGGTCGCGTCTACAGTGATCACTTCGAGCACCGCATCCACCACGGCACCAAGCCAATCGCTGCCCACGGCAAACACGATGATGCGCGTGGACGCCGACACCGGCGCGTCAGCGCGGCCAAAGCGGCGGCGCAGGTCAACGACCGGAATCATGCGTCCACCGTGCGGAATCACGCCGTCCAGCCACTCCGGCAGTTGCGGCAGCGCCGCGGGTTCCGTCCAGCGCAGCACACGTTCGACCGATTCCACGGGCGCGGCGAGCAGGTCGCGCCCAACGGAAAACGAGACGAGCGTCGCGTAGTCGACCGCGACGCGTGATGCAGCAGTGGATTGCAGGGTCATGAGCGCCGGTTCCTCAGGAGACGTGCGAAGGGCGAACGACAACGTGCGCGTGGACGCCCGTACCGGCAAGTGCGTCTACCAATGCAGCCGGATCGAGCAGCGTCACCCAACGGTCTGCCGGGCGCAACGCACCCACGACCACACCATCGAGCGATCCCAGACCGGACAAATCGCGCGTGGCACCAACGGGCGCGGACAGCGCCGCTTCGGCGAAGTCCACGAGCAGGGCAACGCGCGTAGACTCGTCGCCGAGCAGCAGGACCATCGGCTCGGCGATCGAGCGCATTGCACCCAACGCCTGTATCGGCTCGTACACCGTAATGAACGTCGCGCCATCGCGGATCAGTCCGACGCCTCGTTCATCGTGTGCGCGCTGGTGCTGCACACTCGTGCCGTCGAGCACCGCGCTCACCGAGGCAAGCGGCAGCGCAAACTGCTCGGCGCCCACGTCGAACAGCAACAGGTCGGCCGTCGTGTCGAACATCACGCTGCACTCCCGCTCGACATGCTGCCTGGTGTCGCCGCGGGCAACGCAGCCATGGCCTGGTGCACTGCGTCGCTGATCTCGTCGAGCGGCGCCACATGATCCGCACCGGCGTGCCTGAGCGTTGCGTTCGGCATGCCGGGAATGACGGCGGTCGCGGGATCCTGCACGATCGCGCAGCCGCCCGCGCTGCGCACGAGGCGTGATCCTTCAGCGCCGTCGCGTCCCATGCCGGTGAGCACTACCGCCACGACCTGATTGCCGAACACCTGCACCGCCGACGCGAACAGCGGATCAGCCGCGGGACGCACGCCCCAGATCGTGGGGCCGTGCTCCAGCGCTACGCGCGGACCGTCTACGGTCGCGATCACGCGCATGTGCACGCCGCCCGGCGCGACATAGACCGTATCGTGGGCCAGCAGCTCGCCGTCACGCGCCTCCGTCACCGTGAGGTCGCTCGCATGGTCGAGGCGCTGCGCCAGACTCGCGGTGAAGCCGCGCGGCATGTGCTGTACCACCACCACCGCGGCACCGAGGCCACGCCGCAGGTTGGGAATGACCTGCGTGAGTGCCGCCGGCCCACCAGTCGATGCAGCAATGAGCACGGCGCGCGTGGCGACCGTGCCGGGGCACCGTGGCTCGCGTTGCGTCGCGCTGCGTGGGTGATCGATCATATGCACGCGCTCCACGCGCATCACCGCAGCGGCGCGCAGCGCGTTGAGCAGGCGGTCGCCGACGCGCGCCAGGTCGAGGCTGATCGGACCGGATGGTTTGCGCACGAAGTCCACCGCGCCCAGCTCGAGCGCTCGCAGCGTCGATGCAGCGCCGCCGTCGTCGCCGCCGGCACTGAGCATGACCACTGCCCGTGGCGCCTCGCTCATGATGTAGCCAAGCACGTGCAGGCCGTCGAGGCCCGGCATGGCGATGTCGAGTGTGACGATGTCGGGATCGAGTGCATGCACCTGACGGATGGCGTCCTCGCCATCGCGCGCCGTGCCGGCCACAGTGAACTCGCCGCTCGCGCCCACGAGATCGCGCACGACGCGCCGCATGAAGGCGCTGTCGTCCACCACGAGCACGCGCGGCAGCCGCGCTGCGTCAGAGGTCGACAACACCATGCGTCACCGAGCGAACCGTAAGCGCACCTGCCTGCACATCGAAGCACACGTTGCGACCGTGTCCGCCACCCGTGTCCTCGGCGACCACCGGAATGCCGGCCGCCGCGCACGCCGCACGCGCTGCCGCCACATTGCGCGTGCCGAGCGGAACGGCGCCGTTGGGAAGCAGCTGCGCGAACATCGACGCTCCGCCCACAAGCCGCGCTTCGAATCCATCGTTCGCGCCGAGCGCGCGCAACTGCGCCAGCATGTGCGGTACCGCCGTGGACGCAAACTTGCCCGGGCTGGAAGTATCCTGTGACAGCGCGGCGTGCGGCAGCATGACATGCGCGAGTCCGCCGGCGTTGTGCACACGCGCGTAGAGCGCAATGGCCACGCACGAACCCAGCCCCACTGTCACGAGTCGGGTGGGGCCGCGCACCACGGCGTAGTCAGCGATCGACACCCTGATCTCGTTCACGCGATGCGCCGGTAAATGCGCTCGCGGACGTCGACGGCTGCGAAACGCGCGCGCGCGGGACCGGCGAGCATCTCCACCTTGCCCAGCACGAGCACGCCGCCGATACGAAGCGCATCGGCAAACTTCGTGAACAAGGCTTCCTGCGCCGCGCGAGAAAAATAGATGATCACGTTCCGGCACGTGATCACGTCAAGATTCGTCGCCGGGGGGAGCTCAGTGAGCATGTTGTGCTGCACAAAGTGCACGCATGCACGCAAGGCGGTCGCGGCGCACACGGGATCGCTGCCGTTCCACCAGCGTTCGCGCAGGGTCGCCGGAATCTCGCGCGCCAGATCGCCGGGATACGATCCGCCGCTGGCCCGGTCGAGACTCGCAATATCGATGTCCGTCGCAATCACACGCGTTCGTGCCGAGCCAACCGATTCGGCAAGCAGCATGGCCATCGTCCACGCTTCCTCGCCGCTCGCGCATCCGGCGCTCCACGCGGTGAGTGGTGCGTGCGCCCGGTGCGCCATCGGAGCGATCACGTTGCGCGCGAGTGATTCGAACACCAGTGCATCGCGAAAAAACCCCGTCACGTTGATCGTGAGCGCATTCATGAGCGCAGGCCACTCGGCCGGCACCGTGTCCAGGAATGCCGAGTATCGCGCACAGGTCATGGTGCCGGTCGCGCGCATGCGCACGCCGACTCGACGCCTCAGGCACGACGCTTTGTAGTCCGCACACGGCACGCCACCGACGCGCGCGATCTTCTCGATGAGCGCGTCAAAGCCGTCGTCGGGTGGCGCGGCGATCGCACCCGCTGCAACTACGCTGGCCGTGGTCACGATTGCGCTGCCGTCGCGAACGGCGTCTGGTTGGCGCGCGCGACACCGAGGTTGCCGCGCACGATCACGTTCTCCGGATCGATCGCGAGTGCACGCTCCCATGACGCACGTGCCTCATCCTGGGCACCGCGCCGGTAGTGAATGTTGCCGAGCTTGAGCCAGACATCGGCGCCGTGTTCCGGTGCGAGGCGTACCACGCGTTCGTACGATTCCAGCGCGTCGTCGTAGCGCTGCGCCCGGTAGAGATAGTCGCCAAGATTCTTGTGCAGGTGCGGCAGTCCGCTCTCCTCGAGCAGCGCATGATCGAGCGTGCGCGCCGCCGCTTCATGGGCACCGCGCCGTTCCTGCACGACCGCGAGATCGTTGTAGAGCACTGTCGCGTGCGGGTGCAGCGCAGTGCCCTCCTCGAGCAACGACGCGGCGCGATCCGTCTCACCGCGCAGTGCGGCCGCGATGCCGGCGTGATGGAACCACACCGCCGACGGCTGCCTTGCGCCCCACAGCGTGCGTGCCGTGGACAAACGCTCCTCGGCCCGCGGCAAGTCACCACGACGCATCGCGACCACGCCCTGCGAGAGTGCGATGCGCGGATCGTCGGACCCGCCGCGGCGCGCCGCTTCGGCGAGCGTCGTTTCGGCGAGGTCGAGCTGACCGCTGCGCTCGTACGCGTAGGCGAGCGCGTGCAGCACCGGCGGCCGAGCATCCGGCTGTTCGCTCGCCATTTGCAACACACCGATCGCGTCGTCCCACGCCTGACGCCGCACGTGCACCAGCCCGAGGTGAAATCGCGCACCCACGTCATCGGCTCGCAGCTCCAGCACACGCCGGAACTCGCGCAGCGCCTCGTCGTACATGCCCGTGCGATAGAAGGCGACACCCAGATTGCGATGCTCCGCAACCCGGCTCTCCGGCGCAGGCTGACGGCGCGCCGAACTGCGCCCCACCCGCTGCGCGAATCCGGCAGACACCAACCCGTACACCGCCTTGCCGACGGCGAACTCGCCAATGCCCGATCGCTCCACAATCGACGCGACGTCATGCGTGCCGTCCAGCCATGATACGACGCGCGACTGCTCGTCCGTCAGCGACACACCGCTCTGCTGCAAACGCGATCCGTCGAGCTCGAAGATGAGGTCGAGCGAGGGAATTTTCTTCTCGATCTGCGTCCACTCGTCCACCCGACGCGCCGCCTCCATGAGCAGCGCGTCGGCTGGCAATGATATCACCGGCGTGGCTGACGGCGCGGCGTGCGGCTCAAACGCAAACGTGCCCGCATTCCAGGTGAAGAGCGCGCACACGACCTCCTCGATCAGCGCGCGATACTCGCGTCGCAGCAGATCCGCATCGACCTGTTCGCCCGACAACAGCACGGGGGCCAGCAGGCGGTCATCGTCTTCCGGCAGCGCGGCGCTCAGTCGCGCCAGCGCATCGGCCTCGAGTGCACCCGCGCGCACGAGCCGATCGCCCAATCGGTCGCGACGGTTGACGATGGCCGCGTGCCAGATGGCGCCGCGGTCGAAGTGCACCGCGCCGAAACTTCCCTCACGCGCCAGGCTGAGCACACCGGTCTTCTGACCAAGCGCCAGCAACTGCAGCACGTCGGCGAGGCTGGCCTCGCTCAAACTGCCCCGGATGGCCATCAGCGCAGCTCCTCGTGCAAGCGGTCACCGATGTCGGGCCAATCCCACAGCACCTTCTCGTGGTCGAGAAAGAACGCATCCTGCGCGCCATCATGAAGGGGAATGCCGACGCGCGGCGTGGCGGCGACTACGCGCGACACGCCTTCCAGCTCGCGGCGAGCGAGTGGCAGGTCGAGCGGCACCGCCAGCAGGTCGGCGGCTGCCGCGAGTCTTGTGATGACACCCGAGATTTCGCGTGCGCTCGACGCCTCACGGTCGGCGAGGTAGGAGACGAGCGTGGCGTCGTCACGATGCCCTGCTTCCACGAGCCAGCGCCGCACAAGACGCTCGCGCAGCGTGCGGTCCGGCGGCTGCAGTGCCACCACGAGGCCGCCCTCGAACCGCGAGCGCAAGCGATCGGCGACTCCACCCAGTTCGCGCGGCGGACGGTCGCTGGTGAGCACGATCTGCGCTCCGCGGTCGTGCAGCACGTTGAAGAGATGAAACAGTTCTTCCTGCGTGCGCTCCTTGTCGGCGAGTTGGTGCACGTCGTCGATCACGAGCACCTCGGCGGCGCGATAGCGCGCACGCCAGCGCTCGACACCGCCTTCCTGCATCGAGGCGATGAGCTCCTCCACGAACGTCGGGGCCGACACGCACGCGACGGCCGTGCGCGGATGAAGGCTGCGCAGGGCGAGCGCGATGGCGTTGCCCAGATGCGTCTTGCCCGTGCCGCTGGGCCCGTGCACGTACAGCGGGTTATAGCGCTGCCCCGGATGTTCGATGACCGCGTCGGCCGCCTTGAGCGCGAGCTGATTGGCGAGGCCGGCTTCCAGACGGCTGCGTGTGAGCGCGGGATTTGGCGCCGGCAATGGCAGCGCTGACGCCAGCGCGCGGTCGAGCAATAGCTGCGCCTCGCCCATCAGCTCCGGATTCTTGAACGCGGGATTGCCTCGCACACCCGGATCGAGCATCACCGCCTGCATTTCCAGCCCGCGCAGGTGATCGACGGCGGCGGCAAAGGTCGCAAGCAGTCCGTTGACGTCGGGCGCAGTCCGCAAGTGCATGGCGCGCTCGAGCACGAGCGTGACGTAGCCTTCCGCGCTCCAGTACGCACACGCTTCACCGAGCGTCACGCGCCAACGCTCCACGCGCGTCTCCACTTCCTGCGTGACATCGGCCAGGAATCCGTCGTACTCCGGCGGCG
The DNA here is from genome assembly GCA_038330215.1 of Gemmatimonadales bacterium. Taxonomy (GTDB): domain Bacteria; phylum Gemmatimonadota; class Gemmatimonadetes; order Gemmatimonadales; family Gemmatimonadaceae; genus JAABRT01. Next base: position 4,580 of record JBBQNT010000070.1, on the reverse strand, counting down.
GCGTGGGGCCGCGTGCACCGGTGACCACCACCGGAGTGGAGCCGGAGCCCGCGGCGAGCCGCTCCCCGAGCACCGCGCGAACGTCGGTGGCCGTGAGCGGCGACGGTTCGAGCTGCTGGTACGCCGCGAGCCGGTTGAGCGCTCCCTTCAGCTCGCGCACGTTGCCCAGCCCAAGACGCGCGACTTCGTCGAGCACACCGTCTGCGAAGTCGAGCGCGCGTTCACCGGCGCTGTTGCGCAGGATCGCGAGCCGCATCTCGAAGTCGGGGGCGCCGACATCGACCACAAGTCCACCCGACAGACGCGAGACGAGTCGCTGGTCGACGTCCGGAATCTCCGAGGGCGGACGATCGCTCGTCATCACGAGTTGACGTCCCCCCCCTTGCATCAGGTTGAAGAGGCGCAGCAGTTCGGTTTGCGTCTCGCGCTGGCCGGTGAGGAACTGCACGTCGTCGAGCAGCAGCAGGTCGACCTGCTGGAAGTGCGTGGCGTACTGCTCGCGCTGTCCGGAGGCGATGGCGCGATGCAGGCGCTCGACGATCTCTTCCGCGCTCGCAAGCTCCACGCGCAGCGCAGAATGCGCCTGGCGCGCATGGTAGGCGATGGCGGCGGCAAGGTGTGTCTTGCCGAGCCCGGAGTCACCGTAGATGAAGAGCGGATTGTACGCGGCGCCGGGCGCGTCGGCGACGCGCTGCGCGGCCGAGTGCGCGAGCCGGTTGGACGCACCCACGACGAAGTTTTCGAACCGGTAGCCGCCGTCCATGGCGCGGGGTGTCACGACGCGACGCCTGCAACGGCGAGCAGGGGCTGATGCTGAGACGGCGCCGTTTCAGCGACGTCGTAGGATCGTTCGTGGGGAGTCGGCACACGCTGCGGAGTGGAGAGAGCCGCTCGCGCACGCGCGCCCGCGGCCGTCCCGTCTTCCGCGCCCAGGCGGCGCAGCACCTGCGTACCCAGGGAACGCAGCGTGTCGAACACGCCCTGCCCGCGCAGCGCGTCGGCCGCGAACTCGGGGACGCCGCGGAAGTTGAGCGCGTTCGCCAGTTCGTCCACCGACGCTACCAGCGACTCCGGAAGATCCTGCTTGTTGTACTGCATCACGATCGGCAGTCCACGCGCATCCACGCCATGCTCGGCGAGGTTGGCGTGCATGTCCTGCAAGCTCTCGAGGTTGTCGTCCCACCGATGCCGCTGGCTGTCGGCGACGAACGCAACGCCGTCGGCTCCTTGCAGCACGAGCTGCCGAATCGCCTTGTAGTACGGCTGACCCGGCACTGTGTAGAGCTGAAAGCGCACCTTGTACGCGCCCACTGAACCCAGGTCCACCGGCATGTAGTCGAAGAACAGTGTGCGGTCGCGCCGCGTCGCGAGCGACGTGAGCGTGCCGACCTGCTCACCCGGCAGCGCCGAATGCAGGTACGACAGGTTGGTGGTCTTTCCCGACCGGCCCGGCCCATAGAACACCAGCTTGCAGGTGATCAGTCGGGTTGCGTGGTCCACGATGGGCATGTGCCCGCTCCTTGGTGACGCGCGTTGTACACGTCGGACTGGTCCTTGCGAGTCCGTCGTGCAACGGGCCCGTCACTCACGTCATCGGATACAGCAATGCCTGCAGACGGGCCGCGAGGCCGATCGCTTCCCGCACACGATCGGCATCGGCGGCGCCCTGTGGCGTCCGCAGATGGCGACTCCAGCACGACAACGCCTGCTCGAAATCACCGCGTCGCGCCGCGGCATCGCCCTCTCGACGCCAATCGGTCGCGTCGGTGACATCCTCCACCGTCACGCGCCCGCCATCCTTCCTGACAGACGGATTGGCACCCCCCGACGCAACCTCGCCGATTGCCGGGAGCGTGACGCTCGCGGCAGCTCGGGAGCCACCGTTTGCCACGGGGGCGATCTCGTCGTGCAGGATGCGCGGCGAGCCGTGCGGCGTGAGCAGTCCGGCGCGCATGGGATCGAAAACGACATCCTCGTTGTCGGCCTCGGCGGCGAACACGGCCATCTCCGCATGGGCGGGAATCCAAAGCTCGTCGGCCGCATCACGAATGTCGGCGGCACCAGGAACGGGCAGGGACGAAGCCGGTGCCGCTGCGCGTCGCTGTGACGCGTCGCCAATCACCAGCAAGCCGTTGCCAATGAGTCCGTACACCACCGACGCGATCTCGAGCAGGTCGCGCTTCATCAGCCGCGAGAGTGTCCGCACACTGCGCTCACCGTCCACTCGAGTGAGCACTTCCCACTCCTGTGGATGCAGGCGAAGCAGCGGCAGCGCCCTGGGCTCGACATCAACAAAGCTGGGCACAGCATCTGCGGACGCGATGCGGTCACGCAAACCGGTCCACGCATCTTCGCGGTTGGCCGACTCCACCAGCATCGCGTCGGTGGGAATGCGCACGCGACTCGCGCTACCGGCACCCGCACCCGCACCCGCACCCGCACCCGCATCGTGCGGGGCGAACGCGAAGTGTCCCTCGCGCCAGGCGAGCACATCGAGCGCCGCCTCCTCGACATCGCTTCGCGAGCCACTGGCCGCGGCATCCGTCGCTTCGCCCGAGGCCGGCGGTGCGTCTGCGCCTGCATCCACGATGGCGCCATCCGCAAAACGAATCCACGCGCGCGCACCTCGCAGTACGGAATGCACGCGCAACGTGCCGCTCTTTCGGCTCAGCGACAGCAGCTGGCCGACTTCCTGAAGGCCGAGATCGCGGATGGTTCCTTCGAGGCTCATGGCACACCACCGCTGTGTTGCAGGCGATCAGACTCGGCGAGCGCGTCGCGCGCGCGCGTGGCTGCCGGCGTGCCGGGTGCCAACGCGATCAGCCGGCCCCACCGCGCCCGCGCGTCGCGGAGCCGTCCCTGATCGGCCAGCAGCACGCCATCGATCCAGAGCGCCATTGGATGGTCGGGCTCGAAGCGGCGCGCGCGCTGTACGGCGCGGCGCGCGTCGTCCGGTCGTTCGGCTTCACGCAACGCCTCCGCCAGCAGCACCAGGGCGTCCACGTCGGCCGACTCGCTCTGGAGTTGCATCGCGAGCACACGCACGGCCTCGCCCGGACGGCCGGCATCCCGGTGCACGGCGGCCAACGCGAGTCGTGCGTCCCGGAAGTTGGGCGCGGTCGCGAGTGCTGCCACGAGCTCGAGGCGGGCTGCCAGATAGTCGCCTCGTGCGTGAAGCAGCTTCGCAATCGCGACGCGCGGTGACGGACGCGTTGGATCGAGCGCCAGCGCGCGACGATACAGGGCGAGCGCCAGATCCGGCTCGCTCATCTCGGCCGCCGCGTTCGCCACGAAATGAAAGATGGCGGGGCTGCGCGGATCGAGGCGCAGCAGGCGATCGATGGCGGCGCGGGCCACGCGCGTTCCGTACGAATCGCAGAGCGCTGCATGCGTCGCCACGAGCAGCGCCAGCACATCGGCATCGCTCGTGTCGTGCGACCCGAAACGCTCCACGAGCGGGATCACGTTCGCGCCGCGTCCCAGCAAGCACGCCGAGCGAATCTCGCCGAGCAGAGCGCGGCGTGCGAGGGGTCGCATGTCGTCGCGTTCGCCGAGCGCGGCATCGGCCGCGAGCAATCCGCGCACCTGCTGGTACCGTTCGTACGCCTCGCCATGCACGCCGTCGGCGGCAAACGAATCGCCAATGAGAGCGAGCGCTCGCACTTCGACGCTCGCATCCGCCTCGCGCACCGTTGCGCCGCAGTGCACGAGCACGTCGTTCGCGGCCCGCATCGCCTCACGAGACTCGCCGCGCTGCAGACTCGACTCGGCGCTGTCGAGCGTCTCGCGCAGCTCCGCAACGGGATCGGCAACCACCGCCGCTTCGGGCAGCAACTGCTCGATGTCACCCTCCGAAAGTTCGGTGCCGACCAGCGGCTCCGCATCCCCCGACGAGAGCAAATCGAGGCGCCCGACCGATTCCGGACATTCCTCGTGCAGCGCGATCCCCACCGTGAGTGAGGATTCCACGCGCACGGGCGCGAGGCCGAGTGCGTGCTGTGTCTCGCGCAGCGCACCGTCATGATCGCCAAGTGTGCCGAGCACCTGGGCGAGCGTGTAGCGCGCCTCCGCGTGGTCCGGACGGTGTTCGATGGCTGTAGTAACGGCCTGCCTTGCCTCGTCCACCCGATGCAGCTCAAGCAGTGCCAGGCCCATCTCGTACCAGGCGTCTGCCAGTGCCGGGTGAAACGCCACCAGTTCGCGCAGCACGGCGAGCGCGGCGAGCGGGTCTCGGTGACGCAGGCTCCAGCGCGCGAGGTTCAGTCGCGCGCGTACCATCTCCGGATCGAGTTGCGTGGCGCGCTGCAGCGCCTCACGAGCGGCTACGCCATCGTCCAGGTTCTCGAGTGCGACGCCCAGATTGTTGTACGCAAGTGCGTATCTCGGATCGACGCGCAACGCGCGCCGGTAGCTGTCGGCCGCGGCTTCCACGTCGCCGCCCTGATGCATCGCGACACCATGCTCATTCCAGAGGCGCGCGTCGTCGCCACGATCCACCAGCAGCGCTTCATATCGCTGTCGCGCATCGTGATGCGCACCCTGCACCAGGTCAAGCTCCGCCAGCGCGTGCCGCACGAGCA
>JBBQNT010000069.1:0-14790 GCA_038330215.1 Gemmatimonadales bacterium | reverse complement strand
TCGGGATGTGCGTGTGCTGCGTCGAGCACCACACCGCGCACGGTACCCACCCCGAGCGGCAGCGCTCGAGATGCGAGTAGTCGCGAGTGATTCATCGCCGCGCCATCGGGCGCGTTGACGGCCAGCACGAGCACGCCGGCGAGGGCCGAAAGCGCGTCGGCGAGGAGCGCGTGTGCACCGGTGAGCACCACTGCGCCGCGCGGGTCGCGCAGGTCGAGCAGCGCGGCGAGGCGCAGGGCCTGCGCCGCAGTGTCCGCGTGCGCTGACGTGTCCACTTGCTCCGTCGAAAGGATCGGCTTCGAGTGCGGTGCCGCGGCGAGAGCACGCGGTTCGGCGTCGGGCTGGGAACGCTCGAACGACAGCGCGCCATCGTGCACCCTCCACTCCGTACCACACAGCGGGCAGCCGATCACGCCCTGCATGATTCGCCGGTGCACCACGAGATCGGCAGACGCGACCAGCCAGCCGTCTTCGTGCGCGTTCGGGCAGCGCAGCGCTTCCACCAGATCCACGTGCATGCGGGAAACTTCATGGCGCGCGCGGCTCAAGCGCAACCGGCACGACCGGCTACTGGTGCGACAGCCGCAGTTCGTCCACGTTCACGTGCGTCGGCCGCGTCACGGCCCACAGCACCGCATCGGCGACATCGTCCGGTCGAAGCATGAGCGCGCGTGGTGGAAAGCCCTCGCGATTGTCGGGATCGACAGGATCCCAGATCTCCGTGTCGGTGGGACTCGGACTGATGATCGTGGCGCGGACGCCGCTGCCGTGCAGTTCCTGCCGCAACACTTCGTGAAACGCGCGCTGTGCATGCTTGCTGGCCGCGTACGCGCCGTTTTCCGTGAAGACGTGGCGGTCGGCGACGGAGCCGATCGTGACGATGTGCCCGTGACTGCGCGCGCGCATGTCGCCCATGAACGCACGCACAAGCCGGAACGGCGCGATCACATTCACCTGCATCGTCTCGGCGAATACTTCGGGCGATGTGGACTCGATTCCGACCAGGGGGAACAGGCCGGCATTGTTGATGAGCAGATCGGGCGCGCCGCCGAGTGCCTCCGTGATGTCTGCGGCAGCGCGCGCGACGGCGTGTTCATCGGACACATCGCACGGATGCGTGAACGCGTGATTGCCCAGCGCACGAGCGGCGCGGTGCAGACGATCAGCGTTTCGCGCGATCATCCATGTGCGCACGCCCGCGGCGGTGAGCGCCTGCGCGATCGCATAGCCAATGCCGCGCGACGCGCCCGTGACGACCGCTGAACGCCCGCTGAGCGACGTCAGCGCCGCCCGCGGAGCGTTCTCCACTTCAGTACCCTGCACCGATCGGATGCGCCAGACGCAGGAACTCACTGCGCGTGCGCGCATCGTCCTTGAAGACGCCGCGCAGCGACGATGTGATCGTGCGCGAGTTCTGCTTCTCCACGCCGCGCATCATCATGCACAGGTGCACCGCCTCGATCACCACGCCCACACCCTTGGGCTTGAGCACGTCCTCGAGGGCGTTGGCCACCTGCTCACCCAGGCGCTCCTGCACCTGCAGGCGACGGGCAAACACCTCCACCACACGCGGAATCTTGGAGAGACCAACGATCTTGCCGTCGGGGATATAGGCGACATGCGCGCGCCCGAAAAAGGGCAGCATGTGGTGCTCGCACATGGAGTACAACTCGATGTCGCGCACCATGACCATGTTCTCGTGATTTTCGGTGAAGATCGCGTCCCCGATGACTTCTCGCGGGTCGAGTTCATAACCGCGCGTGAGCCACGAGAGCGCCTTGGCCACGCGGCTGGGCGTCTTGAGCAGTCCCTCGCGCTCCGGATCCTCGCCCACGAGTTCCAACTGTCGGCGCACCACCTGCTCGAACTCGCGCATGCGATCGGTGTCCACCGACATCTCGTCGGTGTCAACCTCTGTCGCTCCGCGCAGCAGCGCCGGATCGATCAGGTCCCGTGTGGGTCGGATCATGCCTTCACTCCCCCTCATATTCGACATAGTTGTTCTCGGTCTCCCAGAGGCGGAGCCGCTGCAGGCGCGCCGGCTTCAATGCCGGCTCGATCACGCCCCACATGGCCACAATGATATTCTCCGAGGTCGGATTGAGTCCCGACAGGTAGTCCACGTCAAGGTTGAGATTGCGATGATCGGTCTTGTCGATTACTTCGCGCTCGACGATGTCTCGCACGACACCCAGGTCGACGACGTAGCCGGTAGTGGCGTCGATCGGGCCCGCGACCGACACTTCGAGCACATAGTTGTGCCCGTGCCAGTTCTTGTTGTTGCACTTGCCGAAGATCCGCGCGTTCTCGTCGTCGGTGAGCGCGGGATTGTGGACACGGTGCGCCGCATTGAAGCGCAGGCGCCGGGTCACGGTCACAATGGGCATACGAGCGTTGCGTCCGGCCAGCGAAGGCAGTGATCCGAAGTGGATCGCGAGCAGGTGCGGCGGGAATGCACCCGTTGTGCCCCCGTGAGCCGGCCGGTTGCGGCCCACGAGCGAATCAACCCCCACGGGTGGGCGGGCGTTCCCGCGCATTACACGCGCGATGAAGAACGTACCTGTTCGACCCGCCGAGGGCCACCAAAACACAACGGCCCCGCCCGAAGGCGGAGCCGTTGCGCACAAAACCGGGATCGAAGAGGTGATCTTGAAGCCCAAGAGAAATAATGGGACCCTCACCGCACTTCCGTCTTCCCCGCACTGGGGCATGGCGTCCACACAGTATGTCAGGCCCGCTCCAAGAGCTTATCGGCTCAAGAAGTAAATCTCTCCGTCCCGAACAGTTGTTTTGCCGGCGCCACACCAACGCGCTGACATTCCAACGCTGTACCTTTGAATATTACCGGGCGCGCACGCGGTCGCGCAAACCCTGGTGCAAACCCTCGACCGCCACCAAACACACCGCCGAACAGCCTATGGACTTCTGGATCATCGCCGGCGTCACGATGCTCGTCGCGTGGGCGTGGATGACATTTACCACCACGGCGCCCGGATGGGTCCATGTGCTGCTGACGGTGGGCGTGTTTCTCGTGATCTGGCGTGTCGTGGTGCGCGGCACAGCGCCGCCGAGCGCCTGACGCATCAGCGCTCGGTCAGATCTCCCAGTTCGAGAGCACGATGCCCTCGTCCGGCATGCTCTCCTCCCAACCGTGCACGCTCATGCGCAGGTCGGTCCACCGCACGCGCGCGCCGAGCGCGATGAGCACACGATACGCCTCGGTGTAGTGTCCCTGCAGGCGAATCGCGACACGCGGCGTGCCACCGCGCTTGGCGAGGTCGCTGAGCGCGCGTACCATCGCTGGCAAGTCCTCGCGCCGCGCCAGCACGAGCTTGAGCACGCGCAGCTCGTCGCGCGATCGCCCCTCCACCAAGGCCGCCGAGTGGCAGAGTGCAAAGCCCGACGGCGCCGCCGGATCACCGAGCAGCACGGTGTCGCCGAGCGAAAGGCGTTCGGTGAGATCGAGCTCTTTGCTGAAGTCATAGCCAGGCATGAGGCGCTGCGTCAGGGCGCGGCACGCTTGCATGGTGACTTCGCGCTCGAGCGGTGAGAGGCGGGACAACAGTTGCAACGGACGATCGCTGCCCGCCGCTTCGACGGTGAGCGTGATGGTGAGCGGCCCTGGCACGAATCCCAAGGCTGAATAAAAGCCGATGTTGTCCACCGTGCGCGGCATCGTCTCGAGTCCGATCACACGCACCTCCTGCTTCCGAAGCCAGGCCATGCCGGCGCGCACGATGACGCTTCCGAGCCCCGCGCCCTGGTGGTCGGGACGCACGCACAGCGGGCCCATCCATCCCTCGCTCCCCGAGTGATGCACAATGTTGAACGCGACGAGCTGCCGGCGTTCGTCGCGCCACACCAGGGCACCGTCTCCCGCGTCCTGAATCGCGTAGCGCCAGATCGCGGGATTGAGCGGCGGCACGCGCACGCCCACCATGCCGTCTCGGCGATAGCGGTCGCTGAAGGCCTCGCTGAATACTTCGTTGAGGGCCGGAATGTCGGCAGCGGTTGCAACCGCTGGTCCGTGCACCGGCCGTACCGGACGCCACGCGCGCGACGAGGCTGTCATACGAGTTCCGCCTCCCACACGGCCGCGTCGGCACCCGCCGCGCCGCCCAGCGATGCGGCCACGCGACTCGTGCCATGCTCCGGATCGTACGATACGCTCAGCACCCGATCCAATCCCTCGCGAACATTTTCGATGTGTGTGATGACGATGACCTGTTCGAAACGATCATGCAGCCGGCGCAAAAGCGCCAGCACGTTTTCACGACGCGACTCGTCGAGCGAGCCGAACACCTCGTCGAGAATGAGCAATGAGAACGGCTGCCCGGCACGCTCGGCGATCATCTGCGAGATCGCAAGGCGCAGCACGAGGTTGCAGAGATCCTCCTCGCCGCCGGACAGCACGGTCTTGGGAAGCCCGTCTTCCAGCACCTGCACGCCGTAGTGCTCGTCCAGCTCGAGCGCGGCGTAGCGGCCGTCGGTGAGCGACTCCAGAAAGGCGCTGGCGAGTTCCGACAGCTCGGGACGCAGCCGGTCGTTCAGTTCATCTCGCAGCGCGCCAAACTCCTCGTCGAGTTCGTCGTGCAGCGAACGTTCCACTTCGAGCGCGGAGGCGCGCGTTTGCAGCTTTTCGAGCGCTTCGCGGGCGCGGCGTGCCGACTCCCGCTGCTGCTCAGTGCGCTGCACGCTGCCGCGCGCGTCAGCCTCTTCCAGCTCGGCGGTGCGAAGTTGCGCCGCGGCCCCCGCATGCTCCGCGCGCAACATCTCGTGCGCTGCGGCGTCAAATCCGAGCGCCGACTGCTCCGCGCTGAGCGCATCGAGTTGCTGCGCGAGGTCCGAGGCGCGGTGCGCGGCTGCATCCCGCTGCTGCCGGAGCGCAGGTGCACGGTCCACCGTGGACTGCAACGATGCTGCGCGCGCAGCAATCTCGGCGAGGCGCTTGAGCTCGGTGCGCACCGTACGATGTTCGTCTGCGTCGTAACCGGCCGGCAGCGCGCCGTGGCGCGCCTCAGCGTCCGCAATGCGCGTGCGCACCGATTCAGCCTGCGGCCCGAGTTGTTCGCGCTCCTGTATCGCTGCCTGAATGCGCGCATAGCGACGCTCGGCGTTGGCGATATCCTGCTGCTGCGCGGTGCGACGCGATTCGAGCGTCTGCAGTGATTCGGGCGGCTTGACGAGTTGGCGCACACGTTGGCGGAAGTAGCTGCTGTCCACCGTGACGGTTTCAAGTTGCTCCGTGATGAGCGCGAGCACGTCGCGGTACGATTCGCCGAGCGGACGTCCGCAGGTGGGGCACGGACTCTCGGCGCCGAGTCCGTCCAGCGTGGCGTGCTGTGCGGCGAGTTCCTCGCGCTGGGTCTCCAGCGAGGCAAGTTTCGTCTCCGCTTCCTGCCGGTCGCGCGCCCAGAGCGTGCGCGCATTGTCGAGTTCGCGGTCCACAGCGGCGAATGCATCGCGCGCCCGAACGAGATTGTCGCGTTGCTCGAGCTCGAACGCCGGAGCCGATTCGATCTTGGCCAGGCGCTCGTCGAGACGCGCTTGCTCCTCCCGCAGTGTGCGCAGTCGTTCCGACAGTCCCTGTCGCTCGCTCTCTGCCGCAGACAGCGCGTCGAGTTGCTCAACACGCGCCTGCAGCTCAGCCCGACTGGCGGTGTCCACCAGCAGCGGCGCCAGTGTTTCGCGCGCCGTGCGCACGGCGGCCAGCTCCGACTGCAATCGTTCCACGTCGCGCGTGCTGGCGTGAGTGTCCTGCGCCAGCACACGACGGTCGGCATCGAGCACGCGCCATCTCTCACGCGCACGCTCGGCCGCTTCCCAACGCGGCGTGAGCTTTTCGTGCGCTGCGCGAACGGCTGCAAGCGACGCCTGCGCGAGTTCGCCCTGATCGCGCGCGGCAGCGAGCGCCTGTTCCGCGGCAGACTCCTTCGTGGCGATCTCACGGGTGTCCGGCATGCCGCTTCGCAATCCGTTCAGTTCGGCAATGATCGCGCGACGCTGATCCCGGAGCATTTCCTGCGCAACGCCGAGTCGGTCGTAGCCGAGCACGCGCGCCAGGAATCGCGCGCGCTCGACCGGACCGAGGGCCGCCATCACGTCGAGTTCCTTCTGGCCCGTGAAGTAGGTGTTGAAGAACTCCGCGCGCGACATACCCATGCGGCGCTGCAACAACTCGTTCGCACCGCGAATTGTGTGCGCGATCGGCTCGGCGGCGCCGTCCATATAGACGTCGGCCGTGCGCAAGCTTCGCTCGACACGATAGCGATGGCCGCCGAGCGCAAAGTCGAGCGTGACGCGCACGGGTGCCTTTTCATCGGCGCGCGCGTGCCGGAGCGACTCGCGCGTACCGCGCGCCGCACTGTTGCCGTACAGCGCCCACGCGATGGCCTCGAGCAATGTGGTCTTGCCGGCACCGTTCGCGCCGATGATGCCCGTCAGTCCGCTCGTGAACTGCACATGCGTATCGGCATGCTGCCGGAAGTTGCGCAGTGTGAGTGAGTGCAAGCGCATCGCTATACCTCCGCCACCGGCAACGCGGCCGCTGCGGCATCTTCGGCGCGCGTGAGATACGCGAGACCGAGTTGTACGAGACGGTCGCGATCCAGACCGGGCGCGAGCGCGCGCTGTTGCAGTCGCTCGGCGAGACGGTCGCGCAGCGTGGCGCGCCGTCCGGGTGCACCGCCACCCGAGGCAGTGGCAACGGCGTCCGGCTTTCGCGTGTCGAGGTGGAAATGCAGTGTGCGGCGACGCACCTCGCGCAGTGGTGCGTAGTCGAGCGTGCGTACGACATGTCGCATCACGTCGCGCACGAGCAGCCGTACCACTGCGTCATCGAGCGTGTCTCCCGCGCGTTCAATCGCCGATGCGATGAGTGCGTCCAGCTCCTGCGCAGTGCGACCGGCGCCGTCGATTTCCGGCAGGTCGAGCAGGCGCCGCGCGGGCGCGACCTGATGAAACACGTGCTGTCCGGTGACGAGGTCGTGCTCGATGAATCCCTTGCCGCGACCGGGTGACACGCCTCGGCGCTGCACTTCCTCGCGCACTTCCGTCCACGGATTGGTGCTTGTGTATTCGAGCGAGCCGCTGTAAAAGCACGGAATCTCTCGTCCCGTTGCCGCATGCTGCAGCGCGATGGGGCGATACACATGATAGTGGCCGAGTCCAACATAGTCCCACGCCGAGCGCTCGAGGTCGATGGGATCGATGGGCGTGTGGAGGCGTTCGTGCGAATGCGCCGCATCAGGCACCACGCCACGCACTTCATCGTGCAGCAGCAACAGGTTGAAGCGCCGTCGTGGGTCGGCTTCATACAGGCGCACGGGCGGCGCGTCCGCCGTCTCGCTGGTTGCGGGCGGCGCGTACGGCACGGCGAGCACCGACAGGTCGCGTGCGGGATCGTCGATGCGCTCCATGCCCGCCGTCACGACGCGCACGCCGAGTTCGCGAAAGAGCTGCAGGATGCAGCCGGCGTCCGTTGTTCTCGGCAGGTCGTGGTTGCCGGCGATCATTACGATCAGCGACTGCGGCAGTGCGGCCCGGAGTCGCGCGAACAGGCTGAAGCCGTCGAGTATCGCGGAGTTCGACGGTCGCACATGATGAAACACATCGCCGCCGAGCAGCACCACGTCGGGCGAGAGCGCGATGACCTGCGTGATGGCGCGTGCGCACGTGGCGGCAACATCAGCCTCGCGCTGATTGACGCCGTTCGCCGTGTGCCGCTGGAATTGTCGAAAGCCGAGATGGAGGTCCGAGAGGTGGACGAGTCGCATGTCCCCGCTATTTAACGCGCAACCGCTGGGTGATGCGAATCGCGAGCTCGACCGGTGTGCCGCCGTCGGACGGTGCGGTCACTTCAGAGCTGACGTCGATAACCGTGTCGGCCTCGGTAATCCAGCCGCGCACGCGGTCCAGCATGAGCGTACCACTCATGGTGCCATCGGTCACCACGCGTGAACCCGGTGGCAGGTCGCGCGCGGCGCCCGATCGGCGCAGAGTGCCCGTGAGCGACACCCAGGCGTTCCTGCCGCCGCGCGTGATGGAGTCGAGCTTGAAGACGGCTCGCAGCACACCATCGGCTCGATATCCCGGCACCGGCAACGGTGGGATCTCGACGTCGCGCTCCCACGTGTCGCCCACCTTCACATCACGATCGGGGAGGAACGCCGGCATCGCCGACAGTGTGGCTCCCACGGCCGCTGCACTGCCCGGCACGTCGAGCATGGTCATGGAGCCGTTTTGCCGGACGCGAATGCGCGTGGGCTTTGATCCTGCGGGCATCGCCATGCGCTGTGTGCGCGGCGGCTTGCCCATGTCACTCTCTCGCACCAGCAACGAGTCCATCATGGTGGAGACCACGGTGCCCCGCGAATCGTTGGTCTCGACGGTAGACTGCGCATAAAAACCCATCACCGTGACGCGCTGCGGCATCGCACTCTTTCGCGGTCCGGTTCGCGGTGACGGGCGCACGGTGCGACCCGGCTCCACCTGCGATCCGCTGCGCGGCAGCGAGTAGGTCGCGAGGCGCTGTCCGCCCATCTCCACGACCTGCTGCATTTCCAGCAGCAGCACATCGCCCTGGGAAGGCGCCACGACAAGCGGAACCGCCGCGTCGATTCCCGAGCCGAGCGGTCGGGCGCGAGTGGCGGCTGCATCTGTTCCCTGTGCGGAGAGCGGTGCGGCGAGTGCGGACCATATCGAGAGGCAGCACACGAGGGCCGCCACCATCGCGCTTGCCCGAATGTCGCCGCCGAGCGCGCGCGGCGTCCGCGAGTCATGGCATTGCTTCATGTGCGACGAATACCCCGCACTCCAACCGAGGCTCCCGAAGCGGCGGCGCGAGAGGCGGCGCGAGAGGCGGCGCGTGTGGCGTCAACTTGGTACCTTGTGCCCACCTCGGTCCGCTTGAGCGCGCGAAGAGTGGCGCCCGGGCCGCTGCCACGTAACCTTTCTGATTCCTCAGGTCCGACCCGCGCCACGCCACTTCATGCTTCCTGCTTCCATATCGTCATCGTCGAACCCCACACGCGCCGTGCACGTTGCCCGCATCGCGAGGGCGATTGCGATGGTCGCTGCCTGCGCCGCACTGACAACCGGCTGCGATGATGGGGCGGTCAAGCGAGTATTCGGCGAGGATCCGGTGCTGAGCCGCTGGGAGCGCGACAGCACGCTGCTCGCGGATGCCCCCGAGATTCTGTGGCGTGTGCTGCCCGACCCTGGCGGTGCGCATGTGGTGCCGATCGCGACGGTCGGGCAGGAGGGAATTCGCCCGCTGCGCTTGTCGGCGCGGGCGTGGCGAAAGGTCGATGAAGACTTTATGAGGGCGGGCAAGACCCTCGTTCCGTATCGTGCCGCCCGCGCGGAACGGCCCATGCGCATGTTCCGCGGTATGTGGCAGCCGGGTGCCGGTCCGCTCGACTCGCTCAACTGCCCTGTGGTGATGCCCATGGCGCTCGCCATCGCCCCCGGCGGCGAGGTGCGCCCGTTGCCACCGCTGGCGACCAACAAGGAACGACTCGCGGCACGCCTCGGACCGACGCTGACACAGGCGCAGATCGAGAGCGCCCTGCGGGACGTCGGTACGCTGGTGGCGCCGATGGCCGGCGTTGCCGCGGGGCAGTTGTCCCGGTACGAGCGACGCGTTCACCAGATTCCGACGGGCATCAACGGCAGCGCCACGCTGGTGGTGGAGTACAACGACAGAACGCCGCTGCCGGAAACGTTGCTGGCCTTCGGCGAGCGTCCGCGGCAGCTCATCGTGGTGATGGATGAGGGCACGTACGGATTCCGGCCGACGCTCAGCTACTCCACCGTGGGTGGTCCGCGCATGCTGCCGAAGCTCAAGTTCCTGGACTATCTGGACGCGGACAACGACGGCGTCCCGGAACTCTTCTTCGGCCTGCTCGACAAGCAGCTGGCGCCGTTGTTCACCGTCGTCTATCGATTCGAGAGCGACGCATGGCGTGAGGTTTTCCGCTTCACCGGCAATCGCTGCGACTTTTGACTCGTGGTGCGTTCGGCGCACTGCAGCCAGCGGCGCTGCTCCGCCGCGCTGCTCCGCCGGCCGCCCCGCCTTCACTCCACGCCGATGTCCCACGCCTGTTCGAGGTCGCCGCGCGAATAGGCGCGAAAGGCCGTGAGCGTCTGCGTGCGCTCGATGCCCGGCACGAGGGCGAAGTCGCGCGTGACCACGTCGGCAATTCGCTCGAGGTCGGGCACACGCACGATGGCGACGAGATCCCACGCACCGGACACCGAGTACACCTCGGCCACGCCGTCAATGCCCGCAAGCGTGACGGCACACTCCTGGATGCGCTTGGGGTCGGCCTGCACCAATACGATGGTCGTGATCATGCGTGCTCCTCGAAAGGTCAGGATCCGGCGGTGAGCAGTTGGGCGATGCGGCGCATGCCTTCGACCGCGATCTCGTCCGACGTGGCGTACGATGCGCGAATCCAATCGGGCGTCAGGAACGCGCTGCCGGGCACCACGGCGACCTGATGCTTCTCGAGCAATGCTTCCGAGAACCTGGCACCGGGATTGTCGCCCCCGAACGACGATACGTTCACGTAGAGGTAAAACGCGCCCGCCGGAAACACCGTGCGATCGCGCACCGGGCCGAGCGCTTCCAGCACGGCATCGCGACGTCGCTTGAAGGCAGTCATCATCTCGTCGATCGCCGCGTCGGATTGATCCACGTGTGTGAGTGCGGCGAACGCCGCGTGCTGTGACACGGCGGCCGGATTGGACGTAGTGTGCGACTGCACCGCGATCATGGCGCGCGTGACTGCATGCGGCGCGAGTGACCAGCCGATGCGCCAGCCGGTCATCGCGTACGCTTTGGCGACGCCGTTGATCAGGATGAGTCGATCGCGCGCGGGAGACAGTTGCAGCACGGAAGTCGCCGGCTCGTCGTAGGCGATGCGCTGATAGATCTCGTCGGAGAGCACCCACCACGCACGTTCGTCGGCCAGCGCGAGGATGTCGGCGAGTTCATCGCGCGTGTACACCGCGCCCGTGGGATTGCACGGCGAGTTGAGCATCACACCACGCGTGCGCGGCGTGGACGACTCGTCGAGCATCGCGGCCGTCACCTTGAGCGAGTTCTCCGGGTCACCAAGCACCGGCACTGCGGTTGCGCGCGCAAGCTCCAGTATCTCGTAGTAGCTGGTCCAGCTCGGCGTGGGCACGAGTACCTCGTCGCCTGGCCCGAAGCAGACCATGCAGGCGTTGAACAGCGACTGCTTGCTACCGCTGGACACCACGACCTGCGAGGCCGCAAACGGCTCCGCGTCGACGGGAAGCATGCGGTTCGCCTGCGCGGCGATCGCCTCGCGCAGCGCCGGAATGCCTTCGGTGGCCGTGTACCGAGTGGCGCCCGCTTCGACGGCGTCGGCCGCGGCTTTCCGGATGAAGGCAGGTGTGTCAATGTCGGGCTCGCCGGCACCCAGATCGATAACGGGCACGCCGGCCGCCTTGAGCGCGCGCGCCTTGGCCGCCACGGCGAGCGTGGCCGATTCCTTGAGACGGGCGATATTGGCGGACGGGATGAACGGACGCGACATGGCAACACTCAGGCAGCCGCGACGGGAAGCAATCGCGGACTGCGAGGTAGGAAGTTGGCAGGGAATCGGCTAGCTTTGTCCCACGCGCCAGTACGGGCGTCAGGGTGCCGCTTGCGATGCCCAAGTTACACGCGCCGCCACGGGTGGCGCCAATGGTGGCTCCGGGATCGTCGTCGCGGGATGCGAGACGGCGGAGTTCACCCTCATCAGCCCGCGTCGCTCATGCGAACATCGGGCCCGATATCGAGGAGCGCATGCTGCGGCAGGCGCTCTCCGCACGCCCGCTGGGCGGACGTGCGCATATGCTGTCAGACAACTGAATGGAGCGGGACGTGGGCGACGAACGGGTAGGAACGGCAACGGGCGCGGAGTCCGGGGCAACTGGCGGCACGCGCAGCCAGAATGTAGTAGTCATGGGTGCGATGGAACCGCGCACGGTACAAGCAGCCCTTCGCCCCGGAGTGGAGCGGAGCCGCGCGGGAGGCGCGCCTTCGGGACCGGCCTGCCTGGTGATTACACCCAGCGGCCTGGCCACGCAGCTCGCTTCCGAAGAAGCGCGCGATCTGCTCGCCGCACCCACGCTGCGTGTTGTGCCGATCACGGCTGCAGCGCGCGCCAAGCGCGTGCTGGCGACGAGTCCTGTCGCGATTGCCATCGGCACGCCGTCCGACCTACTGGCGCTGCGCCGCGGTTCGGCGATGTCGCTCGAGAGCGTGCAGGCCGTCGTGCTGCTCGGCATCGATGTGCTGCTCGCCGAGCAGGGCTCGCGCGACGCGATTGAAGCGCTGCTCAGCGACCTGCCGTCGAGCGCGGTACGTGTTGTTTCCAGCGCGAGCGAAGACGACAGCGACGTGAAGGATTTTCTCGAGCGCTATCTGCCCAAGGCGCGTCACATCACGCCGCTCGTCAAGGCGACGTCTGTGTCGTTCAACGTCACCCCGCACTACATCATCACCGCGCCGGCGGCACGCACCGCGATGCTGCGCACGTTCCTTGATGAGCGTGATCCGCCATCGCTGGCCATCGTTGCCGGCAACGATGTGTCGGTCGCCGAAGCCACCGACGCGCTCACGCAGCTCGGCCTTCGGGTGGACGGTCGTGCCACGCAGGTGGTGCGCTCCGCTCCGCTCGGCCACACCGCCGCTGTGATCGGCTGGGAGCTGCCCGCGACGGCCGAAGCACTGGCGACTGCCCTCGCCGGCCAGCCTGTCGAAGCGGTGTTCTTCATTCAGCCCAGCGATGTGCCGACGATGACCGCGGTTAGCGGCGGCGCGGCGCGTCCACTTACGCTCGAAACGGCGCAGACGAAGGCCGTGAGCGGCGCCGACGCAATTCATGTCGCCATGCGCAGTGCGCTCTCGGATTTGCGCACGGTCGGTGCGGCTGATCTGGCGCTGGTTGCACCGCTACTCGACGAGTTTGATCCGATCGAAGTGGCAGCGGCCGCGCTGCGTCTGTTTGACGACGCGCGACGCGCGCTGGCGACGGCGCACGGCCAGGCTGCGGCAAACCGCGCGGTGTTCGCCTCACCGGTTCGTGCGGCAGCGGCCGCGGCCAGCGAGTCGGCGGCGAAGGGCGGCACCACGCGCGTATTCTTCAACGTGGGCAAGCGCGACAACGTGCGCCCCGGCGACCTGCTCGGCGCGATCGCGGGCGAGTCGGGGCTGCCGGGTGATCGCATCGGCAGCATTGATCTGTTCGAATCGCACACGCTGGTGGAAATCGCGACTGATTCTGTGGAGACGGTGATCGCGAAGCTCACCGGTGTCACGCTGCGTGGCCGCCAGTTGCACGTGCGGCGCGATGACCGCGGCGCGGGCGGGCACGCTGGCTTCGCCGGTTCGCGCGGTGGCGCAGAACGTGGTGGTGATCGCGGCGATCGCGGTGATCGCGGTGGCTCGCGTGGATTCGATCGCGGTGGTGATCGTCCGCGCAGCGGCGGATCGCGGGAGCGTGGTGGAGATCGCGGCGCGGCGCGCGGCGGCAAGCCGTGGGAAGAGCGCAGTGAGAGCCGTCCGCCGCGAAGCGGTGGCTTTGGCGGAGGCGCTCCGCGTGGGCCGCGTGACGATCGTGGAACTCGCGGTCCGCGTGACGACCGCGGCGACCGTGGTCCGCGCGGCGGATTCGGTGGTGGACAGTCGCCCGATTCGGCGCGTCGTGCCTACGGCGACCGGCCGGCGGCGGAGCGCACCGAGGGTCGCAGCGAGTGGGCGTCGCGCGGTGAGCAGTTGTCGCGTTCCAAGCGTCCGGCGCGTCCGGACTCGCGCGGCGGACCGGAGCGTGGCGGTGATCGCGGTGCCGATCGTGGTGCCGATCGTGGTGCTGATCGTGGCAAGGAACGCGGCAGTGACCGTGGCAACTCGCGCATGGGTGACGGTCCGGCGCTGCCGTTCCGTCGTCGTCCGTCGGGAGAGTAAGCGCGAATGAGTTCAGGCTTTCATGCGCCGGGCGGTTGGATCGAGGTGATCGCCGGCGTGATGTTCAGCGGGAAGACTGAGGAACTCATGCGGCGTGTGCGTCGCTCAACGATTGCCCGCAAGCGCGTCCAGGTGTTCAAGTCGCACCTGGACGATCGCTACGCGGGTTTGTGGGCGGTGGCGAGCCACGACCAGAATACGTTCAGCGCCGTGCCGGTGGACTCGTCGGCGCAGATTGCGCAGCGGGTCGATCCTTCGGCGCACGTGATTGCCATAGACGAAGCGCAGTTTCTGGACGCGGGCATCGTGCAGGTATGCACGGCGCTCGCGGAACGCGGACGGCGTGTGATCGTGGCCGGTACGGACACGGACTTTCGCGGCGAGCCGTTCGGTGCGATGCCGCAGCTCATGGCGGTGGCCGAGCAGGTGGACAAGCTGCACGCCATCTGTGTGTTGTGCGGGTCATCGGCAAGTCGCAATCAACGGTTGATCGACGGGAAACCGGCGGCGTATTCGTCGCCCACGATCATGGTGGGCGCGGCCGATTCGTACGAAGCGAGGTGCCGCGCCTGTCATGTGGTGCCGAAGCGGGATGCGGCGCAGGGGCGGTTGCTGTAGCGCTCGCATGAGATAGCGTCGCGATTCTGCGCGGTGGCCGCGCCTATCGCGATTGCTCGCGCACGACACATCCAACGGCGAATCCGCGCATACACTTCCCGGGTACGATTCTCCAGTCCATCCCGCGTCCCAGGCCACGGGCGTGACAGCGCGTGACGTGAGCCCGGGCTGCTGCGTCTCTCCCACGA
>JBBQNT010000068.1:0-14992 GCA_038330215.1 Gemmatimonadales bacterium | reverse complement strand
GTGGGTCGCTACAAGATCAATCAGCGGCTTAGCCTCAAGACGCCGATGAAGACCACCGTGCTCACGAAGGACGACTTCGTGGCCATCATGCGCAACCTCGTGGAACTGCACGAGGGACGCGGTGACGTGGACGACATCGATCAGCTCGGCAATCGTCGCATCCGTTCGGTTGGTGAACTCATCGCGAACCAGTTCTCGGTGGGTCTCTCCCGCATGGCGCGCCTCGTGAAGGAGCGCATGAGCATCAACACCGATCCCGAGAAGATTTCGCTCGACGATCTGGTGAATGCGCGTACGGTGAGCGCGGTGATCCAGGCGTTCTTCGGATCGTCGCAGCTGTCGCAGTTCATGGACCAGACCAATCCGCTGGCCGAACTCACGCACAAGCGTCGTCTGTCCGCACTCGGACCGGGCGGCCTGACGCGCGAGCGCGCCGGCTTCGAAGTGCGAGACGTGCATTACTCGCAGTATGGTCGCATGTGCCCGATTGAGACGCCGGAAGGTCCGAACATCGGCCTGATCACGTCGCTTGCCTGCTTCGCGCAGGTGAACGACCTCGGTTTCATCGAGACGCCGTACCTCGTGGTGAAGGAGGGCAAGGTCACGAGCGAGATCGTGTGGCTCGACGCGAATCGCGAAGAAGATGCGATCATCGCGCAGGCCAACGCCAAGCTGCATCCCGATGGCACGTTCGTCGAGAAGATGGTACTCGGGCGCAAGCGCTCCGACCTGCCGCTCGTCAATCCGATGGACATCGACTACATGGACGTGGCGCCTGAACAGCTGGTGTCCATCGCCGCGGCGCTCATCCCGTTCCTCGAGCACGATGACGCCAATCGCGCGCTCATGGGCTCGAACATGCAGCGTCAGGCGGTGCCGCTCATTGCGCCCCAGACGCCGCTCGTCGGCACCGGCTTGGAGTCGGTGGTGGCGCGTGACTCCGGGGCGGTGATCATCGCCAAGCGTGGTGGTGTCATCACCGCCGTGACGGCCGATGAGATCATCGTCGATGCCGGTCCGGTGGAAGGTCCGCCCGATCCGGCGCGTCCGCTGTCGCGGCTTGGACAGTTCGATCGCTACGGACTCAAGAAGTACTGGCGCACCAACCAGGACACCGCGATCAACCAGCGTCCGATCGTGGGCATGGGACAGCGCGTGGAGTCGGGCGAAGTACTGGCCGACGGACCCGCCACGGAAATGGGCCAGCTCGCGCTCGGCGCCAACGTGACCGTCGCATTCATGTCCTGGTACGGACACAACTTCGAAGACGCCATCGTGCTCTCGGAGCGTCTCGTCAAGGACGACGTGTACTCGTCGGTGCACATTCAGGAACTCGAACTGCACGTGCGTGACACCAAGCGCGGACAGGAAGAGATCACGCGTGAAATCCCGAACGTCGCCGAGGAGTCGCTGGTTGACCTCGACGAACGCGGCATCGTGCGCATCGGTGCGCAGGTGAAGCCGGGTGACATTCTTGTCGGCAAGATCACGCCCAAGGGCGAAACAGAGCTGTCGCCGGAAGAGAAGCTGCTCACGGCCATCTTCGGTGAGAAGGCCAAGGACGTGAAGGACTCGTCGCTCAAGGTGCCGCCTGGCACCAAGGGCACGGTCATCGACGTCAAGATCTTCTCTCGTGTCGAAGACCAGGTCGTGGAAAAGGATCGTGGTGAGCGCATCGGTGAAGTGCGCCGCCTCGAAGGCGCAGACAAGATTCGCGTCAACGAAGTGCGTGACGTGGAGCTGTCGCGTGTGCTCGATGGCCAGACGGTATCGTTGGCGCTCAAGGCCGGCACGGTCGAAGAGGCGATCGCGGCGGGCACGGTGCTCACCGCAGAGATGCTGTCGGGCATTCGCTTCGCCACGCTCGACCTCAAGACCTTCCGCGTCGAGAACAAGTCGGTGAACGATCAGGTGCGCGTGATCATCGATGCCGCCAACGACGAAAAGGCGCGCATCGAAGAGCGGGCCGAAGAGCGCATTGACCGCATTCTGCAGCCGGACGAGTTGCCGCCCGGCGTGATTCAGTTGGTGAAGGTGTATCTCGCCGAGAAGCGCAAGATCTCGGTGGGTGACAAGATGGCCGGCCGTCACGGTAACAAGGGTATCGTGGCGCGCATCGTGCCTGAAGAAGACATGCCGTTCCTGCCCGATGGCCGTCCGGTGGATATCTGTCTCAATCCGCTCGGTGTTCCGTCGCGCATGAACGTGGGGCAGGTGCTCGAGACACACCTTGGCTGGGCTGCGCGCATCCTTGGCATGTACGCCAAGACGCCGGTCTTCCAGGGCGCGAACGAGCGTGAGATCGGTTTGCTGCTGCGCCTGGCGGGGCTGAGCTGGGTGCGCGGTGCGCTCGACCTGCCCGATACGTTCAAGGTGGAGCCCGACGAAATCCGCGCGCTGCTGGCCGACATCAAGCCGGACCGCACGCTGCCCGACAAGGTCGAGCTGCTGCAGGACGCGCGACTCGCCGACCTCAATGGCAAGGCGATGTCGGATTCCACGCGGTCGTTGTTCACGCGACTGCGGGATTATCTGCTCGTGTCCGCCAAGGCGCTGGCCGAACGCGAATCGCGCTCGGTACGCGATGCGCTCTCCGTGCACAACGGTGGCGAGTTGGTGATCGGCGAGGAGTCGCGCCGTGAAGCCATCGAGGCGCTCGAGGTACGTCAGGCGCTCTCACCGGCCGATCAGTTGCGCCGACTCGGCCAGCCCGGAATGGCAGAGATGCTTGAAAGCAAGAACGCCGATGTCGATAACGCGATGGTCGAACTGCTGGCGCTCGGTGGGCTGCTGCCGGCCGGCAAGGTCCGACTGCGCGATGGTCGCACCGGCGAAACGATGATCAGTGCGGTGACCGTGGGCGAAGTGTACATGCTCAAGCTCTCCCATCTGGTCGACGACAAGATTCACGCGCGCTCCATCGGACCGTACTCCCTCGTTACCCAGCAGCCGCTGGCGGGCAAGGCGCAGTTCGGCGGTCAGCGCTTCGGAGAAATGGAAGTGTGGGCGCTCGAAGCGTACGGCGCAGCGCACATCCTGCAGGAAATCCTCACGGTCAAGTCCGACGATGTGAACGGACGCAGCCGTGTCTATGAGGCCATCGTGAAGGGCCAGAATCTCCCCGAACCCGGTATTCCGGAGTCGTTCAACGTGCTCGTGAAGGAACAGCAGGCGCTGGGTATCAAGGTGACGCTCGGAACCACCGGCGAATCACCCAATGCCCAGGATGGCAACGGCAACGGGTTTGGAGGCGAGGAGTAATCCATGATCGATTTTCGTAGCACGCGCGAGACCCGCGCATCGTCGTTCGACTATATCTCGGTTCGGATCGCCTCGCCCGAGGAGATCCGTGGCCCGAAGGATCCCAAGGAACGCGAACGGCTTGAAATGGCCGGCATGCGTACGTGGTGGTCATGGGGCGAAGTCACCAAGCCCGAGACCATCAACTACCGCTCGTTCAAGCCCGAGAAGGATGGCTTGTTCTGCGAGCGCATCTTCGGTCCCGTCAAGGACTGGGAATGCCATTGCGGCAAGTACAAGCGCATTCGCTATCGCGGCGTCATCTGCGATCGTTGCGGCGTGGAAGTCACGCTGAGCAAGGTGCGTCGCGAGCGCATGGGCCACATCGAGTTGGCCGTGCCCGTCGCGCACATCTGGTTCTTCAAGACCCTGCCGTCGCCCATGGGCAACCTGCTCGATGTCACGCTGCGTGACCTCGAGAAGGTGATCTACTATTCCAACTACATCGTCATCGATCCGGGCAAGCAGGAGGTGCGTGAGCGCCAGCTGCTGGACGAAGACGAATATCTCGACCTGCGCGCCAAGGCCAAGGCCGAGGGTGATACGGCGTTCGTCGCCGACATCGGTGCGCCGGCCGTGCGTGAGCTGCTCAAGAAGCTCGACGTCGACAAGATCACCGAAGAGCTTCGCGCTGCGGTGGTCACGGAAACGTCGCAGCATCGCAAGAAGCAGATGCTCAAGCGTCTCAAGATCGTGGATGCCTTCCGCACGAGCGGCGACGGCGGTGAAATCCGCAATCGTCCCGAGTGGATGATCCTGGACGTCATTCCGGTGCTGCCCCCCGACCTGCGGCCGCTCGTGCCGCTCGACGGTGGTCGCTTCGCCACGTCCGACCTGAACGACTTGTACCGCCGCGTCATCAACCGCAACAACCGCCTCGTCAAGCTCATCGCTCATCGCGCGCCGGAAGTGATCCTGCGCAACGAGAAGCGCATGTTGCAGGAAGCGGTGGATGCGCTGTTCGACAACGGGCGTCGCTCCAAGGCCATTCGTGGCCGCGGCAAACGTCCGCTCAAGTCGCTGTCCGACATGCTCAAGGGCAAGCAGGGCCGGTTCCGTCAGAACCTGCTCGGCAAGCGCGTGGACTACTCTGGCCGTTCGGTCATCGTCGTTGGTCCGGAGCTCAAGCTGCACCAGTGCGGCCTGCCCAAGATCATGGCGCTCGAACTCTTCAAGCCGTTCATCATCCACAAGCTCGTGGAGAATGGCATTGCGGAAACGGTCAAGCGCGCCAAGAAGATCGTGGAGCGTGAAAGCCCGCAGGTCTACGAGATTCTCGAAGACATCATCAAGGACCATCCGGTGCTGCTCAACCGCGCGCCCACGCTTCACCGCCTCGGTATTCAGGCGTTTGAGCCGGTGCTCGTGGAAGGCAAGGCCATTCGTATTCACCCGCTCGTCTGCGCGGCGTTCAACGCCGACTTCGACGGTGATCAGATGGCCGTGCACGTCCCGCTCTCGTTCGAAGCACAGATCGAAGCGCGCGTGCTCATGCTCTCGTCCAACAACATTCTCAAGCCGTCCGACGGCCGCCCGGTGGCGGAGCCGTCGCAGGACATCGTGCTCGGTTGCTACTTCGCGACCAAGCAGCCGGCCGGATTCGATGCCATCGCGAAGGACGCGTCAGCGACCACCAAGCTGGCCGCCTACCGCGACTCGGCGGAACTCGAAATGCTGCTCGCAGGCAATCGCCTCACGCAGCACAGCCCCATTCGCTGGCTCGTGCAGGATGGCACCACGGAGACGTGGATCGTCACCACGGTTGGTCGCGTGCTGTTCAACGCGATCATGCCGAAGGGCATGAAGTTCATCAACAAGGACATGAAGAAGAAGGTGCTCGGCGAGATCGCGTTCGAGAGCTACCGCCAGTGCGGGCTGTCGGAAACGGTCGCGTTCCTCGATCGCCTCAAGGACTTCGGTTTCCGGAACGCCACCCGTGGCGGTGTCTCCATCGGCATGGAAGACATGTACATCCCGGCCGAGAAGGAAGGCTTGCTGCGTGAAGCCGAGCAGCGTGTCGAGCGCTTCCAGCGCGCGTACGCGACCGGCAACATCACCAACGGTGAGCGCTACAACAAGGTCATCGATACGTGGACGCACGCGAACACCGACATTGCCGACGCCATGGTCAAGGCCATGCGCGAATCGCAGGGCGGGTTCAATCCCGTGTTCATGATGTTCGACTCCGGCGCGCGTGGTTCGCGCGACCAGATCCGTCAGTTGGCGGGTATGCGCGGACTCATGGCCAAGCCGCAGAAGAAGCTCACCGGTGGTATTGGTGAAATCATCGAAAGCCCGATCAAGTCCAACTTCCGTGAAGGCTTGTCGGTGCTTGAATACTTCAGCTCCACGCACGGCGCACGTAAGGGATTGGCCGACACCGCACTCAAGACGGCCGACGCCGGTTACCTCACGCGTCGACTCGTCGACGTGGCGCAGGACATGACGATCACCGAAGAGGATTGCGGCACCATCCTTGGGCTGGATATTGGCGCGCTCAAGGAAGGCGAGGATGTCATCGAGCCGCTCGCTGAGCGTCTGGTTGGCAACGTCGCGGCCGAAGACATCTACGATCCGATGGAGCGCGACGAAGCTGGTCGTTCCCGTCTTCTCGCTGAGTCGGGCACGTTGCTCGACGAAGAAGCCGCGCAGGCGATCGAAGACTCCGGTCTCGAAACGGCGCGCATTCGTTCTGTACTCACGTGCGAAGCGAAGCGTGGCCTCTGCCGCATGTGTTACGGCCGCAACCTGGCCACCATGAAGATGGTGGACCTGGGCGAAGCGGTTGGTATCATCGCGGCGCAGTCCATCGGTGAGCCGGGTACGCAGCTCACGCTGCGCACGTTCCACATCGGTGGTACGGCGGCACGTATCGCCGAACAGACGTCACGCAAGACCAAGAAGGCCGGCTTCATCGAGCTGGGCGATCGCCTCATCACGGTGGAAAACGTCGAAGGTCAGCGCGTCGTCACGTCGTACGAAGGCGAGCTGCTCATCAAGGCGGCCAACGACAAGAACGCCGCCGTCGAAGCGCGCCTGGCCGTGCCGCTCGGCGCCATCCTCATGGTTGAGGATGGTCAGAAGGTGGAGAAGGAAGACGTGGTCTTCACATGGGACCCGTACTCCAACCCCATCATCGCCGACGTGGAAGGCGAGATTCGTTTCGTCGACCTCGTGGAAGACGAGACCGTGGCCGAGGAGCTCGACGAGTTGACCGGTTTGCGTCAGCGCGTCGTGATCGAGGACCGCGAGAAGAAGCTGCATCCGCACATCGAGATCTGGCAGAAGAAGGGCGGCAAGGATCAGCGCATTCGCGACTTCGTGATGCCGATTGGCGCCGTGCTTGTGATTCACGACGGTGAGCAGATCAAGGCGGGTACGACCATCGCCAAGATCAGCCGCGAAGCCTACAAGACGCGCGACATCACCGGTGGTCTGCCGCGTGTTGCCGAGCTCTTCGAAGCACGCCGTCCGAAGGATCCGGCTACGATTTCGGAAGTGGATGGATTTGTGCGCTTCGGCGAGATCAAGCGCGGCAAGCGCGAGATCTTCGTCCGCCCGGCGCGCATCGAGAACAACATCTGGACGGTGGACGATACGCAGCCGGAGCAGTTGTACGATGTGCCGGCCGGTAAGCACTTGCGTGTGCACGAGGGCGACCGCGTGCGCGCTGGTGACCGTCTGTCGGAAGGTCCGGTCAATCCGCACGACATCCTGCGCATCAAGGGACCGCGTGCGGTGCAGGAGTATCTGCTCAACGAAGTGCAGGAGGTGTACCGACTGCAGGGCGTGAAGATCAACGACAAGCACATCGGCGTGATCGTGAAGCAGATGCTCCAGAAGGTGCGCATCTTCGATCCGGGGCAGACGCCCATGCTCGAGGGTGAGCACGTGGATCGCACCACGTTCCGTGACAACAACGAAGAGGCCAAGAAGGACAAGCGTGAACCAGCCACTGCAGAGCCGCTGCTGCTCGGCATCACCAAGGCGTCGCTTACCACGCAGTCGTTCGTGTCGGCGGCGTCGTTCCAGGAAACCACGCGTGTGCTCACGGATGCTGCGATTCGCGGTTTGCGTGACGACCTGCTGGGTCTCAAGGAAAACATCATCATCGGTCACCTGATTCCGGCGGGTACGGGCATGTACCGGTACTCCGATGTCGATGTGGAAAGTGAGAGCATTCCAGAGCCGGAGCCGTTGCCGGCGCTGGAGCCCACGTTCGATCCGTTCATGCCGGGGGCGTTGCCGGAAGCGGCGGTGTTCTCGCTGGGTGGGGATCAGTAATCAGTCGCGTTCGCGATGCTGTTCAAACGGGCCCGAGCGACGACAGTCGTTCGGGCCCGTATTGCATTTACCGCGGCACGTCTGCAGCGAACTCGGCATCAGGCAAAATTGGTACTTGACAGACTCTCTCTCTCTCTCTCTACTGTAGGTGCACCTTACGCACTCTGGCGCGAGCATGGTAAATGTCCCGGTCGGGTGTACGGGACGTCGCCAGTCAGCACATCTCAAGTTGGGACACGTCATGAACCAGCAGCATGGCGGGAATCAGCGAGCGGGACGGGATTCGACATTGTCGGCGGCGGTTTTTCACGGTTTCTGGCTGGCGCAGTCGGCCTGAGCATGGTGCTGTTCGCCGTGACAACGCAGCCCGCGCAGGCCGAACCTGGTGAGGGAGGAGGGTGCACGAAGATGCATGATTGGAAGTTCCGAGAACATTTTCTCGCAGACTGGCAACAGTTCCACTCGACAACGAGGGACATTATCAGCGATCCCTCTGAAGGAACCTGGAGCCATGTCGCTGACCGAGGATTTCGCTCCGCTCCACATTCTGAGATGCTGGACGCCTACGTCGACAACATCCACCACCCAACATGTGGGGGAGAGGTCTGAGAGGCGACATGTTGCTCTGCCTGCCCCGCACAGGCAGAGCAAGTTTGCAGACACCATCTCACTTAGTGTCGCAACTCCGCCTCATCGCCCTCCTCGTCCTCACCAGCGCGTGCGGAGAACCTAGCAGCGCGGATTTCGCAGGCGAATCTACGTCGATCAAGTGCGATTTTCAGAAAACTGTTCTTCAGTCGCTCGACCTCGCAAGTCTCGATCGATCGGTAGCGGTGCGCGACGACCAGCCTAGCTGCCAGATCGAGCTGGAAACAGCGGTACGCTTGGTTCCACCGGGCATGGAGCCAGATATGCTGGCTGGATCGCTACTGTCGAGGCGCGAGGACGGAGTGCTAGTCAGTAGCTTGGTTGGCGAGAATGCACTCGCCGTTTGGGACAGTACAGGTCGATTTGTGCGCCGCGTTGGACGATCTGGTGCTGGTCCCGGTGAATTTGCGAGCGGAATTCAGCCTGGCTTCTCGTCAGGCGATACTCTGTATGTAATCGACAATTCCCAGCAGCTAAGCGTGTTCGACAGCGACTTTCGATTTGTTCGACGCACGCTGCAACCGCATGCCCATCGGCCTCCCAATTACTGGTTCGTTGCCGATGATGGGCGACGATTTGTCAGTCCGCCGCCGGCAGAAACGCTTACGCACCACGTAGCAGAAGTCGATGCAGCTGGTGTCGTTCGTCGACTACTCGTACCCACGGCGCCAGGAACCACAGGCGCAAGTCTCGCGGGCGTTGAGCGATTGCTGGCCTACGGAGGGGGGGAAACATTCTGGCTGGGCCCGGCGCCCGAGCCGAAGCAACAGTATCAAGTTCAGGAGTGGTCGTTGGACGGCGTTCTTGAGCGGACTATTACACGCGAGGCAGCGTGGTTCGTGCCGCACATCCCGGGCCAAGATCCGAGCACAGTCAATCCGCCTTCGACCTACTTTGCGCTGCTTCAGATCGACGACAACGGAATGCTTCACACCGCAATTCGGCTTACCGACCCGAAGTCTGCGCTAGCACGTCCTCGTGGTGCACGCAAGTTGAGCATCTCGGAGCGCTTCGATGTACGATGGGAAATCCTCGATCCTCGATCGGGGACTCTCCTCGCGAGTAGACTGTTCGACGACGTGGATTCCCTGCCGATGCCTTTCATTTCGAACACGAATCTCGCGCGAATCATGGTCGCGAATCACATTGATTCCGTCTTCGTCGATCTTGTCCGGTGGCGACTCATATCGGCTCCGTAGTGTTGTCCGTGACTTGATCTGCTCCCTTCGCGCTTTGCGGATATTGATCGAAATACCTTAACGGCGGGCTGTTCATGGCGCCAGTTCGGTGCGTTTGTCTGATGCTCAGCCTCCACCTGATCACTGCGTCTTGCGTCCGCGCGCAACACGCCCCGCGCTGGCAGTTGCGCCGTGAAGCTTCGGTGGGCAACGCGGATGGCCGGATCCGTACCTGTTCTTGCGCATCAGCGCCGTGCATGCAACGGCAGATGGTCGCCTGATCTTGGTCGACGCACGGCGTCGCGTCATTCGATGCGTCGATGAAGTTCACGCACGCACTCGTTTTGTCGGGTGCTGGCCCCGGAAAGTTCGACGCGATTTCCAGCACGGGACTCATTCGCGACACGCTCTCGCTCGCCGATCTCCGGCTGAGACGCACGCCGCTGTTTCCACTCGACGCAATACTCTCGCAAACAAGCGATGAGGAGGGGGGTGAATGCGCTGGCGGTTTGCGCGCTTCTCAGTCGCTCAACCCGCGTCGGACGATCTCGAGAAACTGTTCAATCGGTGCGAGGTGATGCAGTGCCTCCACGGCCCGATCGAGATCGAAGGCGACATACTCGTGAATCAGCACATTGCGAAACCCAGGCAGCCGTTCGAGTTCGCGTACGAGCTCGGCGGGAAATCGTTCGTCGCTCACAAGTCGCCGGATACCATCGGTGTAGTCTTCGAAACGCTCGCCGCGGCGACTCACGATATCACCGGCGATGTCAATGACAAGCTGACAGACGACCATCAGGGAGAACAGCACGTCGTTGTGCAGCGACAGATCGATCTCCAACGCGCTACGATCCGTCACACGCTCGCGCAGCGCGGCCAGATGATCCAGATGACGCCGCAACTCGACGAGGCGCTCAGCAAGATATGGGCTCACCGCTGGATCGCTGCGAGTTTGAGGGCGCGGGTCCGCGCGAGAAACGGCTTGAGATCGGCGGCGCGCAGCTGAATGTCGCGGCGGAACGCGTGCTCGAGTTCGGCATCGCGAATCACGAGTGTTTTTCCGCACGTCACAACGCGCGCCGCAAACACCGGCGGCGCGTCATTCAGAATCACGAGGTCGAGCGGCAAGCGGCCAACCGCGGACTGTAGCGCCGCGCGCAGCGTCAGATTCCGCTCGAATCGCGCGCGCCTGTCCGGAAAGCGCGCGTAGTCCAGCACGACCCCGACGTCCACGTCGCTCTCGCGATGTGCACGGTCTTCGGCGTGGCTTCCGAACAGGTACGCAGCGACCACGCCTGCACCGGTGGGGCCGGTGAGGTGCTCGACGAGGTGCTCGACGAGGTGCTCGACGAGGTGCGTGAAGGGCATGCTGCAATGTAGCACCGCCAGGATGACGCGGCAGCAGGCCGCCGCTGGCCGAGGTTGCATCACATCAGTGCGGCAGTACCTTCGGCTATCCAGCTCTCATCCGGTGTGCCAGAACGCCAACAGCATCGGACGAGCACCAAACCACTCGCCTCCCGCACCCCCGCGCCGTGCGCCTTCTCCTGATCGTCGCCCTGACGTTCGTGCTGCTTGGCGCCATCGCGTTCACCTTGCGCGCGACGTTCCGCCGCATGGGCCGCCGAGCGCTACTGCGTTTTCGCGCCAGAGTCGACCGCTACAAGTTCGCCCAGAAGCAGGAGACCATCGCATTCCTGCTCACCGAACCTGCAATCGTCGCCGCCGTGCGCACACACGCGTGCGAAGCTGGTGAGACCGAAGCCGAAACGTGGCAGCGTGTGCGACGGTACCTCGACGAAATCGTGCCGCAGTTCAATGTGCTCGCGTACTATCGTCTCGGTTACACCGTGGCGAACATCATGCTGCGCATGCTCTGGAAGGCCACCGTGCAGTCGGCAACGCCGGGTGCTGTAGCACGCCTGCGCAAGGACGCCATCGTCGTCTACCTCATTAACCATCGCTCCAATGCCGACTACCTGCTCGTGGCCTGGGCTCTCGCTGGCAGCGTGTCGATCTCATACGCGGTGGGCGAGTGGGCGCGCGCGTTTCCGCTCGAGTTTCTGTTCAAGCGCTTCGGGTCCTACTTCATTCGCCGCGGATACCGCGAGGCGCTGTATCACACCGTGCTCGAGCAGTACGTCGTGCACATCACGCAGCACGGTGTCACGCAGGGCATCTTCCCCGAGGGCGGACTGACGCGCGACGGACGACTGCGTGCCGGCAAGGTTGGATTGCTCGACTACCTGATCGGTGCGGGACGCGACCCTACGTTCCGCGCTCGACTGCACCTCGTACCTGTCGCGCTCAACTATGACCGTGTGCTCGAGGACCGCACACTGCTTCGGGAGCTTCGGATGCGAGAAGCGCGCGAGGCCGGAAACGCCGCGAGCGCGCAGCGTTGGCAGCAATTCAGCGATGTCGCCCGCTACGCCGGCTGGAACCTGCTGCGGTTGGCCACGGGACGTTGGCGCCGTTACGGACGCGCCGCCGTCATCGTCGGTGATCCGGTGCCGCTCGACCAGTGGTTCCGTGATGAAGATGCACGCGCCGGTGGCGATATGTTTGCGCTGCCCCGCGAGCAGCGGCTGGGACGCGTGCAGGCGCTGTGTAACGACATGCTCCAGCGCATCGGCGCGATCATTCCCGTGACACCCGTTCCGCTTGCCTGCGCCGCGATCCAGAGCTTCGATGGCGACATTATCTCACGGCAACATTTGCTGCATCGGATGTCGGAAATGCGCGATGTGCTGGTGGAACTCAATGCGCGCGAACTGCGGAGCGACCGCGACATCGGCGAGACCTTCGACATAGCCTACCGCATGTTGCGCATGCGACATGTGCTGTCCCGCCATGGCGATTCGTACGTTGTGCTCTCACACGGCCGAGAGCTCGTGAGCTACTACGCCAACTCGATCGCGCACTTGCTCGGCGATTTCGAGGCCGGGGTGCGATCGCGCGATACGTTACCGGCGGACGCTGCGGTGGGCGCGTTTCCTCTCCGTTTCGCTCGCTAGCGCTACGGCTGCGCCGGTTCCTGCCTGCCGCTCGACGAAGGCGGCCGTCGGCCAGGATCGCGCGTCACCGCGTCTCGTCGCAGTGAATCGAGCCGCGCCCGCGCCCAGGTCGCCGAGGGTGCGAGCGCGGCCGTCGCCCGAGCGAGCGGTGCGTGTTCGGCGTGCAGGCGTGTGGCGGCGCCGTGCTGCACATCGGTGAGTGCGGTGATGATCACGATGCTGTCGTTTCGCACAAAATACACCCCGCTCAGCACGTAGTTTGCGCGCAATGCAAAGCCAACGGCAGCCGATTGATTGGCCGCCTTTTCGCCAACGAGTTTGCGCGTGACCTCGGCGGGCAGCACGTCCAGTCTTCCGCTCCGCGTCCGGTGCAACGCCGCTGCAATGCTGTCGAGAAGCGCCGGTCCCAGCGACGCCAGTGAGGAATCTCGCGTGCGATCATCGAAGCTCATAATGGCGAGGCGGTGCGTGCCGCGAGGCGGAGGTGGCAAGAGTGGCGTTATGCCTTCCACCGCGCCGCGTGCTGGCTCCACCACCATCGACTGCAACTGCTGCTGTCTTGGCAGCGCCGACAGCGCCGTTGCCATGCTCTTCATCGCCAGACGCAAGGAATCGGAGAAGACCCGCGACACCGCCGCGATCAGGGAATCGCGATCGATGATGGGCGCACCCGTTTGCGCCTGTTGTACAATCGATGGCGCACCGCCGGTGATTTGCTCAGCAATCTGCAACGACTCGGCGCGCGATAGCCCAAGGCTGAGCGGGACACCTCTTGCCTCATCGCGCAGCTCCGAGACATCACGAAATACCACCACTGTTTCCGGCGCCGACGAGCGCGCCACCGAGTCACCGCCTGGCGCGCTTGCCGCCTCGCTGGCGGAGCGGCCATTCGCGATTGCATAGGCACCGGTTGCGGCGATGAGCAGGCCGACCACCACCATGACGGCGCGCCGAGATCGTACACTTTGCCGGTAGGCCGCGCTGGCGGCTTCGTCTCGTGCCGCTGCCTCCACCGCGTCGAGTTCGTGCAGCAGCGCGCTCGCGGTTTGCGGACGCTTGGCGGCGTCCTTTTCGAGGCAGTGCATGATCAGCGCCGACAGCGCCGGCGGAATGTCCGGCTGCGTGATGTGTGGCGCAGTGGGACGCACCGTGAGTTGTGCGGCGAGCGTCGCTTGCGGCGAGCTGCCGGAGAATGGCGCGATGCCCGTGAGCAGTTCGTACGCCAGCAATCCGATCGCGTAAATGTCCACGCGATGATCGGCCGCCGGATCGGCCGCGAGCTGTTCGGGCGCCATGTACGCGGGGGTGCCGATGGCCATGCCGCTCGTGGTGTGACCGGCGATCGGGATGGCGGCGCTCAGGGCCTTGGCCACCCCGAAGTCGGTGACGACAGCATGCGAGCCGCTCATCAGGATGTTGGCCGGCTTGATGTCACGATGCACCACGCCGCGTCCGTGCGCGTAGGCCAGTGCGTCCACCACATTCCGGAGAATGCGCAGTACCTCGCGCACCGGCAGCCGCTTGCGCTCGTCGAGCGTGACGCGCAGCGACTCGCCCTCGATGAACGGCATGGTGAACCACAGCAGCTCGTCACGCTCGCCGGCCGTGAGCAGCGGCACTACATGCGGGTGCTGGAGCTGAGCGG
Source organism: Gemmatimonadales bacterium (assembly GCA_038330215.1). GTDB lineage: Bacteria > Gemmatimonadota > Gemmatimonadetes > Gemmatimonadales > Gemmatimonadaceae > JAABRT01. Next base: position 920 of record JBBQNT010000068.1, on the reverse strand, counting down.
CGAGCTGGATTTCGCGGCGGAAGCGCTCCTTGTTCACACCGGCCGCCAGGTCGGGAGGCAGCACCTTCACCACCACCCGGCGCCCGAGCGCGCTCTCCGTGGCCACGAATACGCGCGACATGCCACCGCCGCCAAGCTCGCGCTCGAGGGTGTAGTCGGGTCCCAGAGCCTTGCGAAGTCGGGTGGCGAGCGTGTCGGTCACAGAGTGGAGTGGAGTGTCATCAGAACATACGTCGGGTATGGGGCGGACGTTACGGGAGGACGCGCTGTGACTTTGCAGTGCAGGGGTTCTGCTACTGGCGATGGTGGACTGTGGCTTGGACAGGAATGCACGGTGCGGAGGTTGGCGTGACACTCGACCGGCCTGTTCGCCCAACAGGCAGCAGCCGAACGGCCCAACGAACCAAGCACACGCCCAACGGGCGAGAGCCCAACCGGCTGTCGTCGCAAACCTCCCGTTGGGCCTCACCCCGTCCGGCGCAGTTTGCCGTACCTTGGGCGGTTCGGCTCCCGCCGGTTGGGCCAACTGGCCCGCGCAGCCTCTTCTGGAAGCGGAATCGAGTTGTAGCGCCGCTGAGGGATAGCCGAATGGACCGCGCTCCTCCCCCCCACCAGTTGACCCAAGCCCTCATCCTGAATAAGCTTAGGGTTCTGTTCCGTGCCGCCTGTCAGGCCCGGTCGCCTCGTGCGCCCGGATCACTGGTCCCGGGGTCCCCGACGCCCGATGTACCCGACACGCGATTCACGTAGAAGTCGGAGTTCGAACATATAACGCAGGTATTTTCGGCGAATGCCAACGATCAACCAGCTCGTCCGCAAGGCGCGCAAGGACGTCAAGCGCAGCGACAAGGCGCCGGCCCTCAAGGCCAATCCGTTCAAGCGTGGCGTCTGCACGCGTGTGTACACCACCACGCCCAAGA
>JBBQNT010000067.1:0-15004 GCA_038330215.1 Gemmatimonadales bacterium | reverse complement strand
TCGCTTGACCCTTTCACCTCGTTCGGGTTAGTTCATACTGTTACCCGGGGCCCCGCCCCGTTTCCCGCTCCCGCACGCCGACATGTCCCAGCAAGACAAGCATCTCCGCTGCTCCTTCTGCGGCAAGTCCAAGGACGCCGTTCGAAAGTTCATCTCGGGACCATCGGTCTACATCTGCAACGAGTGCATCGCGCTCTGCAATGAGATCCTGGCCGAGGACGAGGAGCGTGAGGTTACCGAGGCGATCACGCAGGTGCCGTCGCCGCGGGAGATCAAGGGCACCCTCGATCAGTACGTCATTGGTCAGGAACGGGCGAAAAAGGCGCTATCAGTCGCGGTCTACAATCACTACAAGCGCATCAACGCCGCCGCCAACGCGCGCGAGGACGATGTCGAGCTCGACAAGTCCAACATCCTGCTCATCGGACCCACGGGTGTGGGCAAAACACTGCTCGCGCAGACCTTGGCGCGCATGCTCGATGTACCGTTCACCATTGCCGACGCGACCACGCTGACCGAGGCCGGTTACGTTGGCGAAGACGTGGAGAACATCCTCGTGCGCCTGCTGCAGGCCGGTGACTTCAACGTCGCCGAGTGCGAGCGCGGCATTGTGTACATCGACGAAATCGACAAGATCGCGCGCAAGTCGGAGAACCCGAGTATCACGCGCGATGTGTCGGGTGAAGGCGTGCAGCAGGCGCTGCTCAAGATCCTTGAAGGCACCGTGGCGTCCGTGCCGCCGCAGGGCGGACGCAAGCATCCGCAGCAGGAATACATCCAGATCAACACCAAGGATATCCTGTTCATCTGCGGCGGCGCATTCGACGGGCTCGAGAAGATCATCGAGGCGCGCGTCGGTCGCCGGCAGATCGGATTCGGCGGGCCGGACAAGCCGGTGCCGGCGGTCATGCTCGACACGATCCAGCATGAGACCTCCAAGTCGCCGTTCTCCGAAGTGGAGCCGGAAGACCTGCTGCGCTATGGCATCATTCCCGAGCTCGTGGGTCGCATGCCGGTGTGCGTGCCGCTGGACGCGCTCGACGAAGATGCGCTCGTGCAGATCCTCAAGGAGCCCAAGAACGCGCTGACTCGTCAGTATCAGCGGCTCTTCGATCTCGAGGACGTGAAGATCACCTTCGAAGAATCGGCGTTGCGCGCCATTGCCGAAAAGGCGATGCGTCGCGGCACCGGTGCGCGTGGCTTGCGTGCGATCCTCGAGGAGACCCTGCTCGAGACGATGTTCGACCTGCCGAGTCGGGATGACATCGTCGAAGTCAAAGTCACCGAGGCATCGGTCACCATGGGCGGACCGCCGCTGCTGGAGATCGCTCCCAAGCGCCAGAAGAAGGAAGCCTGAGCCCTCGCCCTGCCCCGCGCTCCGGCGATTCGCCAGCGCGGTATCCCGTTCTGCCGCTGCGTGATGTCGTGCTGTTTCCACATGCGGCCATGCCGCTGCTGATTGGCCGTTCGCGTTCACTGGCGGCCGTCGCGGCGGCGGCCGAGGGATCGCGCGAACTGTTGCTGGTCACGCAGCGCAATCCCGACGACCAGCAACCCGATGCGGCCGGACTGCATCGTATCGGTGTCGTCGCCCGCGTGCAGCATGTCACCCGACTGCCCAACGGCACCACGCGCATTCTGGTGGACGCCCGCGAGCGCGTGCACATCACGCGTTTCACCGTGCCGCGCAAGCCGAAGGACGGCGACGCCACGAGTGATCGCGAACTGTCCGTGGCCGTGCAAGCCACCGCCCGCGCGTTCCCGCTCTCGCTAGACGGCGCCGATCTTGTGGGCCTGGCGGTGCGCGTGCGCCACGCACTCTCGCTCTTCGAGGAGTACGCCGCGCTGCAGCGCCGAATTCCGGGCGAAATCGTGGGCGTGCTCCAGTCCATCGACGATCCGGTCCGGCTCACGTTCGCCATCGCGGCGCATCTGCAGGTGCCACTCGATGTCCGGCAGGAACTGCTCGAGAAGCCAACGCTCGATGCGCTCATCGCACGCGTCTCCGAAGTGCTGGCCAACGAACTCGAACTGCTGCGCCTCGAGCGCCGCATCGACGAACAGGTGCGCGGATCGCTCTACCAGAATCAGCGCGATTTCTTCCTGCAGGAGCAGCTCAAGGCGATTCACAAGGAACTCGGCAACGACGACGGCGACGAACTCGAGGAACTCGAACGTCAGCTGACGGCACGCCAGTTGCCCGACGCCGTGCAAATGCGCACGGCACGCGAACTGCGCCGCCTGCGCCGCCTCTCGCCGATGTCACCCGAATCGGCCGTCGCTCGCGGCTGGCTGGATTGGGTAGCCGCGTTGCCGTGGCACGAAAAGTCGAACGACACGCTCGACATCACGACAGCGCGCGACGTGCTCGATGCCGATCATCACGGGCTCGAGGAAGTCAAGGAACGCATTCTCGACCATGTGGCCGTGCTCTCACGCGTGGGCACGGTACGCGGACCCATTTTGTGCCTGGTGGGCCCGCCCGGTGTCGGCAAGACGTCGCTGGCTCGCAGCATTGCACGCGCACTCGGACGCACATTCGTGCGCATCTCGCTGGGCGGTGTGCGCGATGAAGCGGAAATTCGTGGACATCGTCGCACGTACGTGGGCGCGCTGCCCGGTCGCATCATCCAGGCGATGCGTCGCGCGGAAGTCACCAATCCGGTGCTCCTGCTTGACGAACTGGATAAGCTCGGCAGCGACTGGCGCGGCGATCCCTCGGCGGCGTTGCTCGAGGTGCTCGATCCCGAGCAGCACCGTGCGTTCGCCGACCACTATCTCGAGATCGACTACGACCTGTCGCAGGTCATGTTCATCACAACGGCGAACTCGCTGCCCGGCATTCCTGACGCCTTGCGGGACCGGCTCGAAATCGTGCGACTGCCCGGCTATCTCGAACCGGAGAAGCTCGCCATCGCCGCGCGCTACCTCGTGCCGAGACAGCTCGAGGCGCACGGACTGGCGGCCGACGACGTCGCGGTGAGCGATGAGGTGCTCACCGCCATCGTGCGCGGATGGACGCGCGAGGCGGGCGTGCGCGACCTCGAACGCCGTATCGCGCGACTGGTGCGCAAGGTGACGCGCGCGGTCGCGGAGCAGGGTGACACGGCGTTGCCTATCGTCGTACACATGGATTCACTCGCCAAGTTCCTCGGCGTCGCTCCGTTCGACGCAGAGGATGCGAGCACCGAGAATCGTGTCGGCGTCTCCAACGGACTCGCGTACACCAACGTGGGCGGCGAAGTGCTCGAGGTCGAAGTGAGCGTGGTGCCGGGGCGTGGTCGGTTGCAGCTCACCGGTACGCTCGGCGACGTGATGAAGGAGTCCGCGTCGGCCGCGCTCACGTGGGTTCGCTCTCGGCTCGAATCGCTCGGCTTGTCGCCCGACCTGCTGCAGCGCAACGACCTGCACGTGCACGTGCCTGCCGGCGCGACGCCGAAGGACGGACCGTCTGCCGGCATTGCGATTGCAACGGCGATGGTGAGTGCGCTCACCGGTCGGGCTGTGCGGGGCAATGTCGCGATGACCGGCGAAGTCACACTGCGCGGTCGCGTGCTGCCCATAGGTGGACTGCGCGAGAAGGGTGTGGCCGCGCATCGACAGCACATGCGTGATGTGATCATTCCGGCCGGCAACGCGCGCGACCTTGCGGAGATGCCGGAGGAGACGCGCGACGGAGTGGCGTGGCACGCGGTGCGCACCATGGACGAGGTGCTCGACATCGCGCTGCAGCCGAAGATTGCAGACGAAGCGATTTCAAAGTCGAAGCCATCGGCAGCGCGACGATCGCTGCGTCCGCGCAAGCATACGAATCCCGGCAACGAGGCGCGAGTCACATGAACGATTCGGCGCGCACACCGCACCAGGCACCAGATCCGCTCGTCATACGCTCACTCGAGTTCATCGGACCGATGGCCGAGGCGGGTGGCTGGCGTCCCGAATCCACGCTACCGGAGATTGCATTCGCCGGCCGCTCGAACGTCGGCAAATCCTCGCTGCTCAACAAGCTGGTGCGCCGAAAGGCGCTGGCGCGCGTGAGCAACACGCCTGGACGCACGCGCGAGATCAACTTCTTTCGCGTGAACAATGCGTTCGTGATCGCCGACCTTCCGGGGTACGGGTATGCGCGCATCTCGAAGGAGCGCAAGCAGGCGTGGCGTCCGCTCATCGAGGAGTTTTTGCGCGATAATCCGAGGTTGCGCGGCGTGGCGCTGCTGCTCGACGCCCGTCACGATCCCACCGACGACGACCGGCACATGCTCGATTTCCTCGCCGAGGTCGGCGTGCCAACGCTGGTGGTGCTGACCAAGATCGACAAGCTTCGGCCGGCGGAGCGGCTGGAACGGATTCCCGCGCTCTGCGCAGCGCTGTCGATCGACGAGGATCAGTTGCTGACGTTCTCTTCGCGAACTGGCGAAGGGCGTGACGAGCTGGCGGAGGCCGTGGTGCAGTTGTGCGCGGCGCCGGCGGCGACCGATGAGGACGGCGACGACGACGGCGCAGCGGACGACGACGGCGCAGCGGACGGGGACGGCGCAGCGGACGACGACGGCACAGCGGACGACGACAGCACAGCGGGCGACGACGGAGACCACTCGGAGCGTCGGAACGTATGAGTCGCACCACATCGCCGCGCGCTTGTGCAATCGCATGCGCTTGCGCATTTGCGTCCGCGGTGATGATGCTCTCCGCCTGCGCAACGGTGCCCGCATCGCAGAACGGGGCGCCCGCGCCTGCCATTGTCGGGCAGAACCCTGCGCTCGTACCGGCCGGCTTCGGCACGCTGCGTCAGGATGACATCGCGATTCGCCTCGCGCTGCCCGGTGGCCTGCAGGTTCGCGCGGCACCGCTCGACGAGCCGTTCATTCGCCTGCTGTCGCCCGACTCGTATCGCGCGATGACGGAGCTGGTGAACAGCCGAAACCTCGAGCTCGAGCGCCTGAAGCAGCGCGTGCGCCTGCCCGCGTACTCACTATGGCTGGTCAACTTCTTCGCGCAGCAGCAGGGCGAGACGCGCTTCAGCCCCATGGAGATCGTGATCCGGAACGTCGGTCGGGACTTCCGTCCACTCGAGGTGTTTCCGCTGACACCTGGTTTCGGCGAATACCGGCTGCGCCAGCGCGATACGCAGTCGGCGCTGTTCGTGTTCGACGGACAGGTGGACCCCAATCAACCGCTCTCCATGGTCGTGGAAACCGTCGAGAGTGCGGGATGGGAGGCGGTCCTCCAGCGCGTCGAGCGCGAGCGTGCGCTCATCCGGTCGCGGGCGAGCGCCCAGCAGCGTCGCGATTCCACCTCGCGGTCGCCGGGCTGATCACGCCACTCACGGCAGCACCCGCAACACATCCTCGGCCACACCCGCATCACCCGTACGCAGCAGGTGCGCAATGTGATCCAGCGCTTCGCGCTCTCTCGGCCACGTGACCCGCCGCTTCGCGGCCGCAATCGAGAGCCAGCGGGCGTCCACATGCTCCGGTCCGAGCACGAACGCCGGCGGCGCGTTCCCCTCTCCGACAACGGCCGCAAAGACGATGGCCGCCTGCACATCACGACCAGCGAGATAGAATCCGTTCACGGTAATGCAGTACAGCCGCTCCACTGCGAGGCCCGTCTCCTCGCCGACCTCACGGCGCGCGGCAGCTTCAGGACGCTCGCCCATTTCGATGCCGCCGTGCACCAGCTCCCACGAGCCCGCACAGCGCGTCTCACGGCCCCGCCGAAGCACAAGCACACGCCACGCATGGCCGGGCCCAGCATCGCTGCGCGCACGCCCTGTGATCGCCGTCCGATGCAAGACGCAAACGTCCACCACGCCCGGTGTGATGCGCACGCGTCCGTCTTCTCCCATCTCATTGCGCATGGTGCAACCTACGGCACGCTCTTGCCCTCGGGGGAGTCGCATTGCGCATGTGCAACCTACCGCGGGCGCTTGCCCTCGGGGGAGTCGGCCAGCGAGTATTCCGCGTGCCCACCCGTGATGCCTTTTTCGCTCGCGCCACCGACTGCCTGACGCAGGGTGGCCTCGTGCCCATCTGGCGCGATTGTCTGCTCGATCTCGATACGCCGGTGGCGGCGTACGCCAAGTTGCGCGACGGCCCCTTCAGCTTCTTGCTGGAGTCCGCGCCCGCTGGCGGTGAGACCTGGGCACGCTACACGTATCTCGGCAGCGCGCCGGGTGGTGCGTGGCGACTCACCGACGGCGTGGTCGAGGACTGGTCCCCCTCGCTCGGCTGGCATGGCGCGCGCACGCCTGCCGATCCGATTGCCGACCTGCAGCGCATCATCCACGATATGCGCCCGGTGTCGATGCCGTCGCTGGGCCCATTCTGGAGCGGCGCGGTAGGGTTCTTCTCGTACGACACGGTGCGACACATCGAGCGCCTGCCCGATGCGCCGCCGCGCGGCATCGAGGCGCCCGATGCCTGCTTCGTGTTTCCCCGCGCGCTCGTCATGATCGACAACTGGCGCGGACAGGCGCGTGTGATCGTGTCCGTGCAGGTGCCGGCCAACGCTGACGATCACACGCTCGCGGACCTGTACGACGACGCACAGCAGACGCTCGACGAGACCGTAGCGCGATTGCAGGGCCCCGACGTGCTTGAACCGGTCACGCTGGCGCACGACGCGCTGCCCGCGACGGGCACGTCATCGTACGCGCGGGAAGACTTCGAGCGCGACGTGCGGCGCATCAAGGAATACATCCTCTCCGGTGACGTCTTTCAGGCACTGCTCGCGCGGCGAATCAGCACTGAGCACGACTTCGACGGCATGACGCTGTATCGCTGCCTGCGCGCGCTGAATCCGTCGCCGTACATGTACCATCTCGCGCTCGACGGCGTCGAGATCGTGGGTTCATCGCCAGAGCTGCTGCTGCGCGTGGCGGATGGACGCGTCACCGTGCGGCCGATCGCCGGCACCCGGAAGCGCGGCGCGACTCCCGACGAAGACGACGCGCTCGCGGCCGAGCTGATGGCCGATGCCAAGGAACGCGCCGAACACGTGATGCTCGTGGACCTCGGGCGAAACGATGTGGGCCGCATCGCGAAGTACGGAACCGTGCGCGTGACCGACCTCATGAAAGTCGAGCGGTATTCGCACGTGCTGCACATGGTGAGTCAGGTGGAAGGCGAACTGCTCCCGGAGTACAGCGCGCTCGACGCGTTTCGTGCGACGTTCCCTGCGGGCACCATGACCGGCGCACCAAAAGTGCGATCGATGCAGATCATCGACGAGCTCGAGCCGGAGCGCCGCGGGCCGTACGCGGGCGCACTGGGTCTTATTGCAGCCGGCGACCGTCGCATGGATCTCGCGATCACCATTCGCACCTGCGTGATCGCTGGTGGCGTCGCGTCCGTGCAGGCGGGGGCGGGCATCGTGCACGACTCCGTGCCTGCGGCCGAATGGGAGGAGACCGAGAGCAAGGCGCGCGCGTTGCTCACCGCAATCGGCCGCGCTCGTGCGGGCGTGTCCGCCGTGGTGGCGGCGAACTAGCGAATGCCGCTCGCTCTGGTGTCACCCTCCGGCGATCGCCGATTCGTGCTGTCCGACGGCTCCACGCTGGTGCTCGGTCGCGATACCATGAGCGACCTGCCGATACTCGACCCCGGCGTGTCGCGCCGTCACGCCGAGGTACGCGTAGACGGCGAGTTCCTGCTCGTGCAGGATCTCTCGTCGCGGAACGGTACCTGGCTCAACGGACAGCGTGTGGCCAAGGCGAAGGCGCGCGTGGGAGACTTGATCGCGTTCGGGCCGGTGGAGCTCGCGCTGGTGGAGGAAGTCGCGCCACGCGTATCGGTGACGGCGCCGTTCGCGCTGGACGGCGCCGCCACGATGGTACGCGAACGCGAGATGCTGTCGCAGATCGAGGCCGTCGAGGCGGTCGCGGGCAAGCGTCTCGCGCAACTCGTGGCGGTCGCGCAGCGACTCGGCGGGTTCGTGCATCTCGATGCGCTGCTCACACGCGTGGTGGACGACGCGTTCGAAGCATTCGACGCGGACCGCGTGGCGATCTTGCTGGTGCGCGAGGACGATCCGGAGCGCGACCTCGAGGTGCGCATTGCGCGCGACCGGCAAGGCGCACAGGTCGCACGGCCGGTGCCGCGCACCATCGCGAACGGCGTCGCGCGAAGGCAAGTGTCGTGGCTGCTGCACGACGCGAGCACCGACGCACGGCTGACTGGTGACTCCGCCGGCATGCAAGCGGTGCGATCGGCGCTTGCGGCACCGCTGATCGGAGAGGGGCGTCGCACGCTCGGCGTGCTGTACGTGGACAACCTGCGCGACGCGAACGCATTCAACGAAGCGGACCTCGACTTTCTTGTGGCGTATGCTGGTCTCGCGGCAGCGGCGATGGAGCGCGAGCAGTCGATGGAGCGACTGCGCGAAGCCGCGCGCGTGCGGGAGAACTTCGAGCGCTACTTCACGCCGCTACTGGCCGATCGCATCGCGAATCAGCGTGGCAACGCCCTGCTGGGCGGTGACCGTCGTCGCGTCATCGTGCTGTTCAGCGACATTCGCGGGTTCACCGAAGTCGCGGAGTCGCTGCCGCCCGACCAGATGGCCGCGCAGCTCAACGAGTACTTCGCCGCCATGGTGGAGTGCGTGTTCCGGCACGACGGGGCGCTCGACAAGTTCATCGGCGATGCGCTGATGGCGTACTGGGGCGCACCCGTGTCAGAGACGGATGATGCGGATCGTGCCGTGCGCGCGGCGCTCGACATGCAGCGCGAACTCGTCACACTCAATGCTCGCTGGACCGCCGACGGACGATCAGCGCTGCACGCCGGCATCGGCATCAATGCGGGCGAGGCGTTCGTTGGAAACATTGGTTCGCCGCGGCGCCTCGAGTACACGCTCATCGGCGACACGGTAAATCTCGCGAGTCGGCTGTGCGGCCTTGCGCGTGGAGGCGAGGTGCTCATGAGTGACGCGGTTCGCGGACAGCTCACCGATCCGGTGCCGCTGCGCGAGCGGCCGGAACTGGTGCCGGAGCGCCATCGCGGCCCGGCCATCACGGTCTTCAGCGCCGAGCCTGACATGCCGCATCATTTGCGCCATACGGGCATGCATCGCACGCCGCTCGTCGCGCCGACGCAGGGGCCGGGCACCACGCTGCGTGCCGCGATCAAGCGTCCGTCGCCGGACGAACTCGGCTGAGTGACGGAAATTCCGTTTCGCTCAGGGGCGGTCGGCTCGGCCACTCTCGTGGCCTTGCCGGACCTCTTCGAGGCGCTGTCGGCACGGCTCGCATCGTTCGGGACGCTCTACGCCTGGGCAGAATCCTCACCGCAACCGCGCGCGCTGCAGGGGCGCGGCGTGGTGTATGTCGCGGAACTGCCCGAGTGCGAGACCACGGCGGTTGTGCGGCATGCGTGGCACGGCGGGCTGTTCGCGCCGATCACAGGCGATCGGTTCCTTATGCCCACGCGCGCGCCTCGTGAAGCGGCGGTGAGCATGATGCTTCGCCAGCACGGCGTGCCGACGCCCGAGTTGCTCGGCTACGCGCTCTACCCGGCGGGTCCTGGTCTTCGGCGAGTGGACGTGCTGTCTCGGTACGTGCCTGACGCGTGGGACTTCGGGGCCGTGCTGCTCGACGCCGCGCCGGGCGTGGAGCGCGAGCAGGGTGTACGTGCAGTGCTGCTGCTGCTCACCAAGCTGGCGGCTGCGCGAGCCGTGCACCCGGATCTCAACGTGAAGAACATGCTGCTGGTGCGCGAGGCGGGTGCCTTGCAGGCGTGGGTGCTCGACGTGGATGTGGTCACCTTCCGAGGCATGCCAGCGGCGGGTGTGATGGCGCTGAATGTGCGCCGCCTCGTGCGATCCGTTCGCAAATGGCACGTGCGTCACGACCGCGCGGTGGACGAGCCGTGGCTCGCTGGTTTTGCGCAGTCGGCGCTCGCGGCGGCGCCATGATGGCTACGCTCACGCGCACAACCACCACGCCACCGTTGCCGGCCAACGTGCCGCTCGATCGCATTTGCATCGTGATGATGAGCGCGGTCGGCGACGCCGTGCACGTGATGCCGGTGATTCATGCGCTCAAGGCGCACCATCCGGGTGCGCGCATCACCTGGGTGCTGCAGCCCGGACCGGCCTCGCTGGTGCGCGGACATGTGCTGGTGGACGACATCATCGTGTTCGACCGTTCGCGCGGATGGCGTGCGTTTCTCGATGTACGCGCGCAACTCGCATCACAGCGATTCGACGTCGTGCTGGGCCTGCAGGTGTACTTCAAGGCCGGCGTTATCACCGGGTTCACAGCCGCGCCCATCAAGCTCGGCTTCGATCGCGCGCGCGCGCGTGATGCGAACTGGTTGTTCAGCACGCATCGCATCGCGCCACACGCCGGCCAACACGTCCAGGACCAGTACTTCGAGTTCCTCGACGCACTCGGCGTGCCACACGGCGCGCCGGAATGGAATCTTGGTCCGTGGAACGACGAGGAGCGCGCGTGGCAAGGCGAGTTCATGGCGCAGTTCGATCGCCCGATCGTGCCGCTTGTGATCGCCACAAGCAAGTCGGACAAGGACTGGTTCGCCGATCGCTGGGTGACGGCCTGCCGCGCGCTGTACCATGAGCATGGACTGCAGCCGGTGCTGGTGGGGGGCCGTTCGCCACGCGAGGTTGCGGCCGAAACGGAGATCATGCACGGTGCGCCGTTTGCGCACTCTGCGCTCGGCTGCGGGCTGCGTCGTCTGGCCGCGATCCTCGATGGCGCGGCGCTGGCCATCTCGCCCGATACGGGTCCCCTGCATCTGGCAGTGGCATTGCGCACGCCCGTGATCAGCCTCATCGGCTACACGAATCCCAGGCGTGTTGGGCCGTACGACTTTGCCCACGATCTCATGATCGATGCGTACGGTGATCCGGGTGAGGACTATCCGCTTGACATGGTGTACCGTCCCGGGCGCATGCAACGCATTGCCACGGTTGACGTGATGCGGCGCGTGCTTGTGTGGGAGGAGCGGTATCGCGCTGCACGCATCGGCGCGTTGCGTGATCGTGACGCGCAGGGCCGCGACACGCGCTAGCGGTATTGCAGCGGGCCGAACTGATATGTGAAGCCCGCGCGTTCCACCAGCGCCACGAGTCGCCGGAGCGGCAGTCCCATCACCGCAAAGAAGTCGCCTTCGATGCGATCGATGAGCGTGGATCCGTAGCCCTGAATGCCATACGCGCCCGCCTTGTCCATCGGTTCACCGGTGGCGACGTACGCGTCGATGGCTGCCGCACTCAGGTGGCGGAACGTCACGGTGACCCCCTCCACCTCCGAGTCCACCATGCCGTCGAACGCGATGGCCACAGCGGTGAAGACTCGGTGCGTACGGCCGGACAAACGGCGCAGCATTTCGCGAGCGTCGTCATCGTCACCAGGCTTGCCCAGGATGGTGTCGCCGACCACGACCACGGTGTCCGCACCGATCACCAGCGCGCCCGGCTCACGCGACGCCACGAGCGCCGCCTTTTCGCGGGCGAGCCGCTCGCTGTGTGAGGTGGGCAGCTCACGCGGCAGCGGCGTCTCGTCGATGTTGGCCGGCTGTACTTCGTGGGTGATGCCGATGAGCGAGAGCAACTCGCGTCGGCGCGGCGACTGCGAGGCGAGAATCACGCGGGGAGAAGTCATGCCGGAAAATACGCCGGCATCTACGGCGCCACCACGCGCTGCACCGCCCAGTCCCAGCCCTCGAGTCCCTTCCGGTTCACCGCCTTCACCGAGACCACCGTGCCGGCGGGCGCGTTGGACAACTGCGCACGCGGCACCTGCACCTCCTGCCGGTACTTCCCGGGCTCCGACTCGGGGCCCCAGCGCACGAGGTACTTCGCGATGTCCCTCTCCGGCCCCGGCTGCCACGACACATCGGCGATGCTCGCATTCGCCGCGCGCGCTGTCAGTCCCGCCAAACGCGAGGGCGACGAGGCGAGGTACATGATGGACGCGACCGTCGTCTTGGCCACTTCGGCGACGAGTTGGTGATTGATGGTCTCCAGCACGTCGTGCACCTGATGGTAGTGCGGATTGCCGAGCACTGGATACGAGCCGATCCCGCCCACCACATCGCCGTAGCCGTCGTAGAACGCCTGCGCGTCGGTGCTCTTGAAGTAGAACGCGTCGTATGTGATGAGGTTGCTGAACTGAATCGCGGCGGCGTGCTGAATGTCGCGGATGCCCGGATTGGAATAGCGAATCGTATTGTCGAGCCGCTGGTCATTGGCCCAACCCACCATGTCGTTGTTGAGTACGCCGGCCAGCAGCATGTCTGACGCCTTCGCCTGTCGCACGAACTCCCGCGAGCCGAGCAATCCCGATTCTTCGCCGGTCAGGGATGCGAAGATGATGGTCGCCGCTTGCGGGCGTGACGCGAGCACACGCGCCGCCTCGAGCAGCACCGACGTGCCCGAGGTGTTGTCATCGGCACCCGGGCCCTGAGCGCGCGAATCGAAGTGGCTCGAGATCACGTACACGAGGTCCGGATGCGTGGTGCCCGGCAGCACGGCCAGAACGTTCGCAGTGGCGATCGCCGGCTGGTTGACCGCAGGGCGAGCCTCGAAGGGCTGCCGCCGCACATCACGATAGCCGAAGCTGCGATAGGTGTCATCGAGATATTGCTGCGCCTTCGCGTTGCCCGGCTGCGAGATGTGCTTGGAGTCGAACTGGAACAGGTCGAACGCATAGCCGTACACGCGATCAGTGCTCACTTCGTTCACGGCACGACGTACGTCGGCCAGGATCGGCGCGAACGCGCGCGCCCCCGCCGTGCGCAAGCGACGCTCGCTCACGAGGTTGTCGTCGACGCGCGCGAGCAGTTCGTCCACGGTGACCTCCTGCGTGAGGTCCATGCACCAGAGATACCGGTGCGGCGTCACTGTGTCGCCGTCGCGTTCCGCCACGATGAGCAGCTTCGTGCCATCGGGACTCGGCGCCCACTCATACTCGGGCGCGATGGTGCGCACCGTGTTGTTGTGGAAAAGGCGGATGCGACGCCCGTCCGTGTAGAGATACGACCGACGATGACGCGCCTCGCCCATCACGGCGAGCAGCCGATCATTGTCCAGCCACTGCGGCATGAGGTCATGCTGGATTTCGCGCGTCACGCGTTCCGGCTCGCCTCCGGCCGCCGGCGCGGTGTAAAGCTCCCAATCCTCGCGCGGCATTTCCTGCCAGGTGACACGCGAGCCATCGGGAGTGATCGCGAGGCCCGTGAGTGGATTCGTTGTGGAATGCAGCACTCTGGCCGGCGCGTTGCGGTCGAACGAGAGCCAGTGCACACGGTTGGTGCCGTCTTCGCGCGTGATGAACACCATCGCGTTGCCTGTCTCCGAAAGCACCGCGCCCTCGCCGTCGAGCACCCGTTCCGTACCGCTCGCGAGGTCCAGCAGGGCGAACTGGCGTCGGGGCGGACCACCCGCGAATCCGCGTCCCGTACCGATCTGCACCGGACTCCGTCCACCCACACTGTACAGCAGGTGCGATCCGCCGCGTGCGACCTGCACATCAGACACCACGGAATCGGTGCGGCTCAATCGCTGCGGTGATGCACCGTTCTTCACGCGATAGACGCGCGTGCGCACGCTGTCGGTCACGGCGGCCACCACCAGCAGCGCACCATCGTGGGCGAACTCAAGTTGCGCCGGTACCAGCCCCGGTAGCGCAATCGTCGACTCGCGGCCATCACCCAGTTCACGCAACATGACGCCCGCTTCGGCACCCTGACCGGTGATATATCCGACGCGCGCGCCATCGGGCGAGAACACCACGTCGCCGCCAGCGACCTCGGCGCGTACAGGAAACCCATCCTGCACGTCGACGACACGCGTGACGCGGGACGCTCCGGTTCCAGTCTCGAATGCGGCGCGTTTGCCGTCGGGCGACCAGCGCGGTGCGCGCGCATTCTCAGCGACCAGCGACGTGCGCCAGTTCTCACCCGTCAACAGTGCCACGCGCTCGCGAAACTGTGCCGCATCGCGGCCGCGCAGCACCGTGCCAAGTGCGGTGAGCGAGCGCACATAATCGCCGGCCGCCCACGCCTGCTCTGCAAACATCATGCGTTCGGCGGACGCCGCATTGCGCGCGAGCGGCACTACGGGAGGCTGGGCTTGCAGCGGATGCGCGACGGATGTCACGGCGAGCAAGCACGTCATCGTGAGAACAACGAGCGCGCGTGCGGAGTAGACAGTCACGTATCGGATTCGGTTTGGGTGGGGGCACCAGCCGGCGCCTCGCGTTCCAGCCAGAGCGTGACCGGTCCGTCGTTCACCAGCTCGACGTCCATCATCGCGCCGAACTCGCCGGTGGCGACACGCATACCATGGTCACGCAGTACCGACAGAAAACGTTCGTACAACGGGATCGCGAGTTCAGGGCGAGCCGCGTCCACGAAGCTCGGCCTCCGCCCCTTGCGCGCGTCGCCGTAGAGCGTGAACTGCGACACCACCAGCACGGCGCCGTCGACATCGCTGAGCGACCGGTTCATCTTGTCGTCGTCGTCCGGAAAGAGGCGGAGGCTTGCGATCTTGTTCGCCATCCAGGCCAGCTCGGCGTCCGTGTCGCGGTGCGTCAGCCCCACGAGCAGCAGAAACCCGCGACCGATCCGGCCGGAGACGTGCGGTGTGCCGTCGGCCTCGGCGCGCACACGGACCTCGGCGCTGGACACTCGCTGCAGGAGAACGCGCATCGGGTTCCCGGCGCGCCTACTCCACCGTCACCGACTTCGCGAGGTTCCTCGGCTGGTCCACGTTGCAGCCACGCTTGACCGCGATGTAGTAGGCGAGCAACTGCAGCGGCACCGACACCAGCACGGGCGTCAGCAGGTCGAGCGTCTCGGGCACACGGAACTCGTAGTCGATGAGCCCTTCCAGCGCTTCTTCTTCGCGCGTCGTGATGCAGATGATCTTGCCCTTGCGCGCCTTCACTTCCTGGATGTTCGACACGACCTTCTCGAATACGGCGTCGTGCGGCGCGATGAACACGACGGGCATCATCTCGTCGATCAGCGCGATGGGACCG
>JBBQNT010000066.1:0-15159 GCA_038330215.1 Gemmatimonadales bacterium | reverse complement strand
CGCGGTGAGCGATGGCATGGGCTGGTCTCCGGAATAGTACGACACGAGGGATCGTCGCAGGTGGCTCTGGTGACTTCGCGGGATACGGGAGGAACTAACCCACGCCGAGCGCGGGGGCCAGCCCAGTCATAACTTCTAGGCCTCAACTGTTGTTGTCCTGCGATCTCGGTGGACCGATGAACCCTGCCTCCGTGCGCCGCCGTTGGACATATTTCGGCCTGTCGCTCATCGCAGCGCTCAGCCTGTACTATCTCTACCGGGCGATCAGCTACCGCTTTCTTCAACCGGGGCGATTGGGACCAGATCTGTTCAACAAGCAACTCTGGTATTTCTCCCACGTCGCCTTCGCCCTACCCGCTCTATTCGGTGCCCCGCTTCAGTTTATCACCTCGCTCCGCGTACGGGCGCCACGTCTCCACCGCGCCGTGGGGAAGGCCTATGTAGTCGGCGCGTGTGCCGCCGCCCTGCTCGCGATCTACCTGGGTGCCATCGTAGGGGAATACGAAGGCTCGATATTGTCCATTGCGCTGACGGGGCTGATGTGGATCTTCTTTACCCTGACGGCGTGGCGGTTCGCCGTGGCCAAGAACTTCGTGGCACACCGCGCGTTCATGATTCGCAGCTACACAATGACGCTAGTGCTCGTGTGGCTGCGATTGATGTACGACTTCCAGGACTATTTCTTCTTCTACGTCACAAACGCGGACTTGCGGGATGCAACGCGGGAGTGGGCTTCTTGGGTCGTGCCGCTCCTCCTCGTGGAGATGTGGCTCAACTGGGGGCCCCAGCTTCTGGGAAGGAAGCCTCGTTGAGGCCCAACCTGCGCTTGCTGCGCTCGGGGCCTTCCTCGGCGCAGAAGCGCAAGCCGTTGGGCGGAACCCATACGTCACTCCTCTGGTGGCGCTCACACAGGATCACGATGCCCACCAAGATTGTCGTCAAGAGTTCGCGAATCCCGAGTCTCGGTCCCTACTCTCAGGCAATCCGAGTCGGCGATCTCATCTACGTTGCGGGCCAAGTAGGCATTGATGCCGCTTCCGGAACGGTGGCCGGCGACTCTTTCCTCGCGCAGGCGCGACAGGCCTTCACCAATCTCCGCATGCTTCTCGAGGATGCGGACAGCGGGATGGACCACGTCGTCAACGTGACGTGCTTCGTGTCCGACGTGGAGGCGTTCGCCTCGCTCAACGAGCTCTTCACGGAGTTCTTCTCGGACGTGGCCGCCCGCCCGCAGACTATTTGAACGGCCGCAGCACAACCTGACGTTGGGCGGATGAACGGACCCTGCGCGGCGAAGAAGGCCGTGGCGGTGGGGGAGAGCGTGACGCAATGAAGTCTCGGATCGATACGGATAGGAGGAAGGACGAACATGGGAGAGCACAAGAACTGGAAACCGCAATCGTACTCATCGGTTTCGCCGTACCTCGTTGTCGCGGGTGCGCAGAAGCTCATCGACTTCTTGAAGGCAGTATTCGGCGCGACGGAACTCCGGCGCTGATATGACTGGGCTGGTGTCAAGGGCTCGTTAATATTCTCGATGGAGGGTGGTCGTAGCACGACACGGGCCGCATAGCGCCGTCGAGAGTGCTCGCACATCGAGCCTCGACGCCACACGCCGGACCACGACCACGGTGTTCGTGCCGCCTGCTGTTCCGGTGTTCCTACATCCTGCATCACGGCCCACACGAACCCGACGAGCTCACGCGCGACGGCGACGACGGCGACGATGGCGACGACGGCGACGATGGCGACGACGGGCGATCTGCGGCCGCTTCCGGTACGACAGGTGATTGTACCGCTGATGCAGCCGCTGCTGCGCGCAGAAGTCGGACGCCGGCCCAGTCATAACTTCTAGACAACCACACAAATCTCAATGGTTTCGATGAACTCATCACTCGAACACTGAGCACCAGTGCGCAAGTCTGGCGACGAACCGATGCACGCCGATGGCCTGTCGTAGGCGGGTCGGTCCTCGATTTCTGGCGTTGGTCTGCTTCCGACTTGCTGAGCAACGCGAGTCGGGGGCGACTCGCGGAATATCTTGTCCATCGCGCCGTCGGCGGTGCAGTGGAAACCGTGCGTGCGGAGTGGGATGCCTTCGATCTGACCACGCCCGACGGCATTCGCGTCGAGGTGAAATCCGCGGCCTACATTCAGAGTTGGCATCAAGTGCGTGAATCGACAATCTCGTTTCGCGTTCAGAAGACCCGCGCGTGGTCGCAAGCGACGAATCAGCTCGAATCAATCGCGAAGCGACAGTCCGATGTGTACGTGTTCGCAGTGCTGCATGAAAAGACCGCGCCCGATCCTATGAATGTTCGACACTGGACATGCTATGTCGTCGCCAGCCGTGTGCTCGATGCCCGCACGCGCAGCCAGCATTCAATCACCCTCGCGTCGTTGATCAAAGAGTCCGGGAGTAGTGCTACCTTCGAAGAGCTTGCGGGCACCATCAGGTCCGTCGCGCGGGTTGCCTGGCGTATGTTGCTGCAGTCAATGGCATTGAGGTGCGCCGTGTAGCTGTGCCGCTATCGCCTCCGTTCACAGCTGGGTGATTTGAGCCTTCGCAGCAACACATGGCGTTCGCCTGCTGCAGCTACTTCTGAGTGCGTCGGAGGCGGAGGTGCGTGCAATTTCGGCGTGTGAGCGCTGCAGCGCTGCCGAAGCGACGGTTCAGTTGTCGCGGACACCGCTCAACTCGGGCGACGTGCAAGCGGTTGCGTCACGCTTCTGTCGCTCGTGCGCAATCGAGCTCGGCGTACCTACCCCTGCGGCGAGGACCGTGGCTTCGAGTGGCGAAAGCCCCTTCGGATGGGCGGAGCTGCGGACGTTCGTCACGCACCTCGAGCAGGCGCTGCGCGTGCACCCGGAGATGCGCGAGAAACTGTCGACCATGGCGCAACAGATTCCTCGCGCCGCCAGCCGGTTGCCTGCCCCGATGCCTCCCACGATCGCGGCCGCGTTGGCGAAGCTCGGTGTGCGCACAAGCTAGCGGAGCGTTGCTGCTGCCCGCGCCTGTCGGACTGCACGCTGCGCGGGTCGCGAGTCGCTGTCTTCACGTACGCTTGGTCGATATCGTGAAAGATTTGACGCTCCCCATGCACGGCGCGTTTCCCGATCTCGGCCCCGCGTTGACCGTCGAGCGTGAGCTGGGCGGGGGGGGTGTCGCGCGTATTCGTCGCACCGCTCCGCCGGTAAGCACATTCGCGAGACTGAGTTCTTCGAGCTTTCTGCCGCGAATGTCGCGGCATTTCGGGATCGGAGTTTCAATCCGGTGTGCGAAGTATCGGGTGTTGCCAAGCGCGACGAGGCCGGCTGGAACCGCGCAACGACCAGCGCGCAACGACCAGGGCCGTGCAGCTAACGCCGCGCTGCTGAAAAGACGAACGTGGCCCAATGCACATCCCAATCGGCGCTGGAACCCTTGGCCGCCGGAATGATTTGCAGCGTTCGGACGTTCCACAGGCCGGGCCGGGTGATGATCACGCTTGCCACGCCCGTGCCATCGGTTTCGAGGGAGACGTCCTGGGTAGCGGCGCGTCGCGCTGCCGCCGTGTCCCTTCGGGCGCTGGCGCTCATCGCAGCAGAACCCGCGTGCAGCCGCGCGAAGGTTGCCGGCTTTCCGAGCAGCAGGAGACGTACGCGAAGCGTGTCGCCCGTGCGAAGCGCCGATGGATCCGATAGCGGGACGAACTCGAGCGGATGGCCAACCACCCGTGAGAACGCGCGTGGTCCGCGTCCAACCTCCACGACGGTCTTCGCGTACTTGGCGTATCGACGAGTGATGCTGTCACCACCCGCGGCCGGCAATAGTCCCTCGCGCTCATAGCGCGCTCGCGCCTCCGGTGCGCCTTCGAGATCAAGATAGCGCCGGAAGCTGGATGGCGATTCCCGAACGTCGCGGGGCGCCAGCTGCACGCCGATGATGTGCTGCCCCGGCTGACGCGCCGGATGCGCGAGCCGAAGTGATGTTCCCAGCACGGACACGTCCTTCACGCGTATCGCGCTATCGGCCGTGAGTACGCGCGCCTCGAGGATCCGATCCGGAGTGACTGCGGAAAGCGTCGTGGGGAAGAGACTCGATGTCTGTCCCCGCAGGGCAATGCTTCCGCCCGGCGTAACGGAAAAGGCGTCGGGGATGAGCCAGAAGTCGTGAGCCTGGAGCAGCGAGGCCGAGCAGGCGAGTGCGATGGCGATGTACACGGCTCGCCGATGCATCTTCCGGCCTGCAGTACGCGATTGCATCACCGGCGGCGCCGCGACGACCAGTGTACCGCGCGGATGGACCAGCCGGATCCTGCTCGGGACAACACCATGAGCTCTACGGATTCCGACGCGGTTGAGCCTTCCGCGCCGGACGGGGGGGTGAGCGTCTTGGACACGATGTACGCCGCATCGCCGACGACGCGGGTCTGCACCACTGTGCGCACTCCCTTCGACCCCTGCATCGCCTTCATGTCCGCACCCAAATGGTGACTGAGGTACTCGGCACGAGACTGAATCGCCCCGCTCTCCAGGATCATGGCGTCGTTCGCCAACAGGGCGACGGCGCGCACGGAGTCACGGGCTGCAAGCGCGGCGTGGAAGCCTTCCACCGCAGCGGTGGCGGCGCTGGAATCGCTGCGCGTGCCTTGGGCGGAGGCGTTCGTCGGCGCAACACACAGCGCGGCGGCGAGGACAATGGGGAACATGCTACGCACCATACTGATCTCCGGTCGTAAAGGCAGACGAGCTTGTGCAGACTGTGCCGCGAGTGAAGCGGGAAGGTAAGTGGGTACCGCCGCAACGTTGCACAGCCGGCGCGGGTTTGTCAGAGGCCGCGAACGCGGCGTGCTCAGGCACTCGGCGGATCGCTCGCGCGGCGCGCGCGTGAGCTTGTCTGCGTATGCCGCACCACCCAGCGCGTGCCTACCCCGGCATTCTGGCGCTCCAGAATGGCCGTGCCGCGTCCCACATTGTCGATGTGGCGACCATTCATTTCGCCCTTGAGGTCATACCGGAACGTTGCCCATGCATACTGCCCCGACACGCGTACGACGACATCGACCGGCCGATAGTGGAAGTTCTTCATCGTCTTGAGTTCCGGCCCGAGATGGTGGTCACGATAGTCCGCCCACCCGCGGTTGATCCCCGCGCCCTCGACGACGGTCAGACTGTCGCCGGCGTACAGCGTATCCAGCGCGGCGAGGTCACCTCGCTCGGCCGCTGCGAAGACGGCCCGAAGAACGGCGCTTGCCCGCGCCACGTCGTCCTGCGGCAACAGCCTCTCCGGAAGCATGAGCGGATGAGCAAGCACAGCCGACGCTGCGGACGGAATCGCCGGGCGAAGGACGGGGAGATTCGCACGCGACAGCTGCGCGGCCAGCAGGGCCACAGTCACGCAGATCGACGCAGACATATGCAGGTGGGTTGGAGAACGAGGGTTGCGACTGAAATTGTCGGGGCAAGCCGCTCAATTTTTGCATAATACGGCGAGTAGGCGCTCCTGTCGAATACCGGTCTCCCCGCCCTTTACCCAGGTCCTCTCGTTCGTGACGATACCGCCGCGTCACGCAAATGGCTTGGCTGCATACCGGCTTGGCTTCGCGGACGGCACCCGCAGCAGGCGCCGTGAGCGCCTGACCGGATGCCGCGACCGGAGAGCGCCGAGCATACGCCCGCCCCGCGCTCAGTCCGTTACCATCCCATTGCGCGACGGGCCGATCCGACACAACGTCCGGAACGGGGGGTTCGCTACCATGACGAGACGCCGCCTTGCAGAAATCTGCGCGTATGTCAGTGCCGCGACGCTCGTCGGTACGGCTGCGTGGCACCAGAGTGCCTACACGTCGGTCACTACGCTGGCTGCTGGAAGCTCCGCAGCGCTCGGGCCTCTCGTGGCCGTCCTGTGGACTTTCGTCGGGCTGGCGCTCGTCCTGACGGCCGCACTCGTGCTTGTCGTCGCCCGCGTCGGCGTGCCAAACAGAGCGTTCGTTCTCAGCATCGCGGCCCTGAGTCCGATATCCGGCGCCGCTCTCCAGCTTGTCCATCTCGGTTTTATTCCGCCGACCGCCCTCCTACTGGCCGACGGGCTGCTCATTCTGCTCGCGGTTGTACTGGGCCACCGGCGTCAATCGGCGTCGGCGCCCGCGCCATGACGATGGTTGGTAGCAGATTCACACCTTCCCGTTGCCAATCGCTGCTCGTCGTGCGCTCGACGCTGCACGCAACACCCGGACACGGTTTGTGGTCAAGCGTTGGCAGTGACTGACATCCTTCCCCTTCCCGGACTTGCCGACCGCTATGTGATCCGCCGTGAAATCGGACGGGGCGGAATGGCTACGGTCTATCTCGCCGATGACGTTCGGCACGATCGACCGGTTGCGGTCAAGGTGCTACATCCGGAGCTGTCGGTTGCCATTGGAATGGAGCGATTTGCGCGCGAGATTCGCACCGTTGCGCGGCTTCAGCATCCTCACATCCTGCCGCTATTCGATTCGGGCGAAGTGGATGGGTCGTTGTTCTTCGTCATGCCCTTCATCGAGGGTGAATCGCTGCGCGATCGGCTTGACAGCGACGGCGCACTGACGCTCGAGCTCACCGCAAGGATCATCCGGCAGGTCGGCGACGCACTGGACTACGCACACGGGCGTGGCGTGATCCATCGCGACATCAAGCCGGAAAACATCCTGCTTGTTTCCGACAACGCATTGCTCGCTGACTTCGGCATTGCTCGTGCGCATCACGTTGGGACCGAAACGCTGACGGCGATGGGCATGCTGCTCGGCACTCCGGCATACATGAGTCCCGAGCAGGCCGGCGGCGACGGCACGATTGACGGACGAACGGATCTCTACGCCCTGGGATGCGTCACGCACGAACTGCTCTCGGGCGCACCGCCGTTTGCAGGCGCGACCGTGATGGCGACGCTGGCGCAGCACCTCACGAAGGCACCTCCGTTGCTTGTTGGAAAGCATGGAACGGTCTCACGCGAAGTCGGGCAAGCGGTCGGCAGGATGCTTTCGAAGGACTCGCGTGAACGATTCCCAACAGCGAGCGATTTCGCCGCGGTAATAGAGCGCGCGGTTGTCGACCAGACCGGCGCTGCTCGGCCGCGGCGTGCCGAGCGTGCCGCAGCCAATCATGAACACGCCGTGTTTGTCGTGGATTTCAATAACCTGTCGCACTCGCAGGATGTGGCGTGGCTGTGCGGCGGGATTGCAGAGACACTCAGTGTGGACCTGAGGAAAGTGCGCGGGATCCGCGTGGTTGGGCAGGACGGGCCATCCCGGGATCGCGTTGCGCAAGCGCGCGCGTCGGGAATCATCGCTGAGGACACGGCGTGCAGCATTGGGCGGGCGAGTGGCGCGCGGTGGGTGGTCTGGGGAGCCTTCCAGAAATCCGGCGACCGTATTCGCTTCACGCCGCAGTTCACCGAGGTGGAGTCGGGAGAAACGCATAGCGTCGAAAAGATCGATGGCGTCGTTGCCGACATCTTCGACCTGCAGGACCGAATCGTCACCCAGTTCGCTGAGCTGCTGCGCATCGAGCTGACGACGCTCGAAGCCGCGCATATTGCGCAGCCGGAAACCTCCAGCCTCACCGCGTACGAGCTGTACGCGAAGGGAAAGCGTGCAACGCTGCAGTTCGGCAAGGAGAGTACAAAATCCGCAGCCGAATACTTCCGTGGGGCAATTGAACTCGATGCGAATTACGCGCTTGCGTGGGCCGGACTGGGTGGACTGCTCATGCCCAGGTACATCGCGACAAGCGATCCCGCCGCGCTCGAGGAAGGCGTTGAGGCATTGCAACGCGCGATTCAGCTGGATCCCGGCCTGGGCGAGCCCCACATCTTTCTCGCGTACATGTACCTGCATCAGCGACGTTTTCAGGAGTCGATCGACGCCGCACTCAAGTCGATCGAGCTGGATCCGGGCGCGCATATGCCGTGGTATCTGCTTGGCATCTGCCTCACGACGCGCGCATTTGGTTCCGGCGACCTCCACGACATGGTCCGCGCGGTACAGCCGCTGTTGCGATGCCGCGCCATCAACCCTGCGCTGCACTCAGCGCAGCTCGTACTCGGCGTGCTGTATATGCTACGCGGCGATTATGCCACAGCAGTACGATTTACAGACGAAGCCGTGGTGTTCGAGCGCAACGGAACCGGTTTCATTTTTCTCGGGCCGTTCGTGCAACGCGCGAAGCTGCACGCGCATCTTGGGCAGACAGAGGCAGCTCGCGCACTACTGGATCTGGCAATCAGTCAGTACCCGGCAATCGATCATGTCTATTCGGAGACGATGACAGCGTGGGCGTTGTCTGTACGCGCGCGAGTCGCAGAGCGAGAGCGGGATTACTCCGAGGCAGAACGCGACTATGAACGCGTTGTTGCACTGGCCGAAGGGAACGAACGTCGCATTGGAATCGGGGCACACTGGGTGACCGCGAAATTTGGCTTATCGCGCGCGGCACTTCGCAGAAATGATCGTGCCAGTTCGAATAGCCTGCTCGAGGAGGCCCGAGACATGATCGAGCGCAAGCACCGTTTTCAGTGGACTGCAGTTCCGGGTTGCGCACCTGCCGACTACGGCTACGAATTTGCCTCGACGTATGCCAGCAGAGATGAGCGCGGGCTTGCATTCGAGGCACTGGAGACGGCGGCGAGCAACGGCTGGGCGGATCGCCATCAGTTGCAGTGGGACAGAAACTTCGATGGACTGCGCGAGTCTGCCGAGCTGGAAGTATTGATTAGCGGTGCAGTCAAACGTGTTACGTTGCCCGACTCGATTGGTTCGGGAGGATTGCCGGACTTTGGCGAGCCACCTGCTCGCGTGCCCAGTCTTCCAGTCGCGTGAGCGGCATTGGGAAACGGGTGAGAAAGGAGTTCACATCAAACGTCTGCGTCGTTGTCTCGACGTGTACGATAGAACCGAGCACGCGACCAATGCCGTCGTGCACTGTGCGGACAATTGGTGACATCAGTCGCGGAATGGCAAGCGGAAGATGCACGACACGCGCTTTCCTTCCAGCGACCTTCTCGTAGATCGCGATTACCTGCATCGTGCTCAAGTTGTCCGGACCGCCCATCTCGATGGTCTGTCCTTGCAGCGCCTTGTCGTCGAGCACGCGAACGATCAATGCCGCTACATCCTGCTCCGCTACGTAGCTTCTCGGATTGTCTCCCTTCCCGAAGATTACGACAGGCTTCCCGTTCACGACCTGCTTTCCAATCAGCTCATACGTGTGCACTTCCATGAACGCCGTTGGGCGCACGATGGTGTGATGAAGCGTGCTCGCGGTAAGCACCTGTTCGATCTCCGCCTTGGTGCGGAAGAAGTCAATTGGACTCGCCGAAGATGCGCCACTCGCAGACACGAAAAGGAAATGTTCAACTCCGGCGGCTTCGGACGCTGCGATGAGTGTGCGCTGTCCAGTGCCGTCGACTGCCGCACTCCGATTCTTGCCGTTGCCGAGGATCGAGTGCGCTGACGAGATCACGGTGCGGGCTCCGTTCATCGCATGCTGCACGGACTCCCTGTCGAGCAAGTCACCTTTTACAACGTCCGCACCGGCGTTCATCAGGGCACGTGCCCGTGCTGGTTCGCGCGTCATGACGCGAACGCGAGCACCATTCTCCAGCAGGCGATGGGTGAGGTGACTTCCCAACTTGCCTGTGCCGCCGACGATCAGAATCATAAAATCTCCGGGTTGAAGCGGAAAACCTAGCTTCTGCGGCGTGCCGCAGCGAACGAGCATCTTCGCGGTGGCGATCGCGGATCGGCGCCATGGGGATTACCATTGTCGTATGTGCCGCGCCGTCCGCTTTCTTGCCTTGCTGTTCAGCTTCCTCTCCATTCAGCTGTCGCTGTTTGGCGGGGGCACAGGCTGTGACCTCAGCATGGTGGTGATGACCGGCAGCGAGACCATGGCGGCCATGGACATGAGTGCAACGACTGACGGTGACCACCAGGCACCCGATGCGTGTGACGTTCCGTCTGACGATGGCCCGTGTTCCGGCATGACCGTCTGTGTTTTTGCGGCCGTCACCTCCGCAGGTGTTGACGTTCCCGCCGCGATTGCGATGTCTGCGTTCAATGACGTCGTGAGGACCACGGTATTGACCAGTACCGCGTTTTCACCCGACCACCCGCCCCCACGGGCGTAGAGGCCTCCCGGCCGCCCGACACGCTACGGCGTGCGCGCGGTCGCGGTGGACTGCAGTCAGGAAACTGCAGCACCAAAAAGCTTTCGCTATCGATGCCCATCACAACTCGGCGATGGAGCGTGCGATGGCGACCAGACTTTGCCTCATCGCCATGCACCGCAAACTTCTCGTTGCGGTCACCCTGCTTGCAGGCATGCCGTCCGCTCAGCCACTCATCACGCGAACATTCGCGTCCATGAGGGTGCCCGCGGTCGTTCCCGATGCCCTGCTGGCGGCACAGACCGTCTTGCACACGAGTACTGCTCCAAAGCTCCCGATCACTCTGTACGCGGCGGATTCGGCGCTGCAAGTACACGTCCCCACTGCTCGGCCTGCTGACAGTGTCACGGTGGGCGCGCTCATATCGGTGGCGGTCCAGCGCAACCCGCGCATTCAGGCCGAGCGTCAACGCGTGCAAGCGGCCAAGACGCGCCAGGGTCCATCCGGGTTGCCTCCCGATCCGCGGCTCATGCTGGGGCTGCGCAATTTTCCCGTGAGCCAACCCGGCTTTCAGGACTTCATGACCATGAAAATGGTCGGGGTGAGCCAGACCATCCCCTACCCTGGCAAGCTGCGAGTGGAGCGGGACATTGCGGCCCACGATGTCGAGCTCGCCGCCGCTCGCGAGCGTCTGGCCGTGGCCGACGTCACTCGCGACGTCCAGGAGGCGTTCTATGATCTCGTGTACGTGGATCGGGCCATGGAGATCGTGACGCGCAATCGCGATGTGCTGGTGGGTGTTACACAGAGCGTTGAAACACGCTATGCCGCAGGCAGCGCGGAGCAACAGGAGGTGCTGCGCACCCGCCTGGCGTTGACGAGCCTGGCAGATCAGGCGACGGTCCTGACCGAAACGCGACGCGCCCTTGTGGCGCAGTTGAATGCGCTACTGGACCAGCCCAGTGAAACAGCCATCGAGCACGCGGTGATGGCCGAGCGGGTTGCGCGTGCGACGGTGCGCGACTCGACCGGAGAGGCGCAGTTCATGTCGGCGTCACTCGGGGCTCGCGCTGCGAACTCGCCGTTCCCCTCGCTGCGCGACGCGCAGGTGCTGGCAATGCGCGAAAGTCCCGACTTGCGTGAAATCGAGGCGCAGATTGTCACGCAAACGTCGCGGGTGGAGCGGGCGCGGAAGGAGCATCTGCCCGACTTTGACGTGATGCTGGAGTACGGGCAGCGCGCTGGTCTGAACGACATGGTGAGCGCGACCGTGTCCATTCCGTTGGGTGTGCGAAAGCAGCGCAAGCAGGACCAGCTCGCAATGGCGGAAGAGGGCGACCTATCGGCGTTGCAGGCGGACCGTCTGGCGCGCCAGAATGTGATTCGGGCCGACGTGGCACGGCTGCTGTCCGACCTGGAGAGACAGCGCGCGCAGTTGGCGCTCTACCAGACATCGGTATTTCCGCTGGCGCGAGCGAGCGTGCAGTCAGCGCTGGCCGACTTCCAAACGGGACGCGTTGCGTTGACGGCCTGGCTGGACCAACAGGTGCTGCTGTTCAACCACGAGCTGGAATACGCGCGCTTGCTCAGTGACGTGGGCACATCCCTGGCCCTTCTCGAACGTGTGGTTGGTGTGGAGGTGCTGCCATGAACGCCAGCGACAGGTCACGACGGATGCGATGGACCTGGACCGCCATTGGTGCGGTGGTTCTGGTGGCCGCCACGTGGCTGGTGCGCGGTCAAGTGCAGCCCCGTTCGAGCTCCAAGGGAATGGATGGAATGTCAGAGGCTGGGAGCGCGCTTCCATCGGGCGGTGGTGACGACATGGCCGGCATGAACATGAGCACTGACGGAGCCATCTCGCTCAGCGCCGACCAACTGCGCACCTTTGGCGTGACGTTTGGCGCCGTGGAGATGCGCTCCCTGTCACAAGCGGTGCGCGCAGCGGGTCGCGTGGTCGCTGATGAAGCGCGCATCGAGCAGGTGGCGGCTCGTGTGAGTGGCTTCGTGGAAACACTTCATGTCAACGTGACGGGACAACCCGTGCGCCGCGGCCAGGCCATGCTGGAATTGTACGCGCCAGAGCTGCTGGCCGCGCAGCAGGAGCTGCTGTTGGCGGACGAGTTGCAGCGTACGCTCGGCAACAGCGTCGTGCCCGGTGTCCCTGCATCGAATGCAGACCTGGTGGCGGCAGCCCGTCGTCGGTTGACGTTATGGAATATTTCTGCGGCGCAGATTGACGAGGTGCTGCGAACGCGTGAAATACGGCGGACACTGACCGTGATCGCGCCAGCCTCGGGAGTCATCACCGAGCGCAATGTCACACAGGGGCAGGCAGTGTCGGCCGGACAGACATTGTTCACAATTACTGATCTGTCGCGGGTGTGGGTTGAAGTGGATCTGCGCGGCGCCGACGCAAGCGCTGTGCGCGTGGGTACGCTTGCCGAAGTCACGATTGCCGGTGCGAATGATGCGGCACGCACGGGTCGCGTGGAATATGTGTACCCAACGGTGGATGCCGAGTCACGCACCACTCGCGCCCGCATAGCGCTCACCAACAGCGATGGGGTGCTGCGTCCCGGGATGTATGCCACCGTGCGGCTGGCCACGCCTGTGCCCTCGGTGTTGACCGTGCCGAGTGCCGCGGTGGTGCAGACGGGAACGCGCGCGCTGGTGTTTGTGGACCTGGGCGGCGGCAGGTTGGCGCCGCAGGAGGTCGTCATCGGCATGGTCACTGGTGATTTCACGGAAGTGATCCGCGGATTGGAGCCGGGTCAACGTGTGGTCACGTCGGCGCAGTATCTGCTGGATTCAGAATCGAATCTGGCGGAGGTCATGAAGAGCATGATCGGCATGGGCGGAACGATGGAGGACATGCCGGGCATGGACATGCCGGGCATGGACATGTCTCCGCCACCGCCGCCCAGGTAACCGCCATGCTCTCGAATGTGATCGAGTGGTCGGTGCGCCACCGGATGGTCGTGGTGATAGCGACGGGGGTGCTCGCAGCCGCAGGCGTGTGGGCACTGTTCACCACCCCTGTTGACGCCATCCCGGACCTGTCGGACGCGCAGGTGATCGTGATGACGGAATGGCCGGGTCAGGCGCCGCAACTGGTGGAAGATCAGGTCACGTATCCGCTGGTCACCGAGTTGCTCAAGGTGCCGGGCACCAAGTACGTGCGTGGCATGTCGCAGTTTGGATTGTCCGCCGTGTACGTGGTGTTTGACGACGGGACGGACCTGTACTGGGCGCGATCGCGCGTGCTGGAATACCTGAGCGGCGCGCGCGACAAGCTGCCGACCGGTGCGCAGCCAATGATGGGACCCGACGCCACTGGTGTGGGGTGGGTGCTGCAGTATGTGCTGGCTGATACCACGGGCCTGCGCGACAATGCCGAACTGCGGGCCATCCAGGACTTTACTGTGCGCCCGGCGTTGACCGCCGTGCCAGGGGTGGCCGAAGTGGCATCGCTGGGTGGATTTGAGCGCGAGTATCAGGTGGTGGTGGATCCAGCGAAGCTGTTGGCATTCAACGTGTCCGTGCAGCAGGTGGCGAACGCCGTGCGCAGCGCCAATCAGGATGTGGGCGGCCGCGTGCTCGAGATGGGAGGTGCCGAGTATGTCGTGCGGGGTCGCGGACGCTTTGAGAATCTGGACGACATCCGGAACGTCTCGATTGGTGCTGGCCGTGATGGCATTCCCATTGCCGTACGTGATGTTGCGACCGTGCAGACCGGTCCGGCGCTTCGTCGCGGTATTGCGGATCTCAATGGACGCGGCGAGGTGGTCACCGGATGGGTGGTGATGCGGTATGGCGAGAATCCCCGCGCGGTGATTGCCGGTGTGAAGGAAAAGCTGCGCGGGATTGCGCCGTCGCTGCCGCCTGGTGTGGTGTTTGTTGAGGGCTACGATAGATCGGGCCTCATTGATCGCGCAGTGGCAACCTTGCGCGAGAAGCTGGTCGAGGAGTCGATCATTGTGGCGCTGGTGGCCGTGCTGTTCCTGATGCATGCGAAGAGTGCGCTGGTGGCCATCATCACGTTGCCTGTGGGCATACTGATGGCGCTGCTGGCCATGCGATTGCTGGGATTGAGTGCCAACATCATGTCCCTGGGCGGCATTGCCATCGCCATTGGCGCCATGATTGACGCGGCGCTTGTGATGGTCGAGAACCTGCACAAGCACATGGAGCGCAATGACGCGGAGAACGCGTCAACGCCACATTGGGAGCTCGTGGTGCGGTCGGCGCAGGAAGTTGGGCCCGCGCTGTTCATCAGTCTGCTCATTATCACGGCGTCGTTCCTGCCCGTGTTCGCGCTCGGCGATCAGGAGGGGCGATTGTTCAAGCCGTTGGCGTGGACGAAATCACTGGCCATGGCGTCGGCCGCCCTGTTGTCGCTGACGCTGGTGCCCGTGATGATGGGATGGTTTATCCGCGGTCGTGTGCGGCCGGAAAGTGAGAACCCCGTGAATCGCGTGGTGATCCGGCTCTATCGTCCGGTGATCGCATTGGTGCTGCGCCACCGCTGGACAACCATTGTCGGCGCGATGGTAGTAATGGTTGTGACTGTCGTCCCCTGGTCTCGCCTGGGGAGCGAGTTCATGCCGCCACTCAACGAAGGCTCCATCATGGATATGCCGTCGCTGCTTCCCGGTGTGGGGAATGCGCAGGCCAAGGCCATTCTGGAGCAACGCGACGCCGCGCTCATGCGCATTCCGGAAGTGCAATCCGTGCTTGGCAAGATCGGGCGTGCCGAAAGCGCTACCGACATGGCACCCATGTCAATGATCGAGTCCATTGCGATTCTCAAGGACCGCAGTGCGTGGCGGCCCGGCGTCACGTACGATTCCATCGTGTCCGAGGCCAATCAGACCGTGCGTACGCCGGGAGTGGCCAACATGTGGAGCATGCCAATCAGGAATCGATTGGACATGTTGGCCACCGGAATCAAGACGCCCGTGGGCATTCAAATATTCGGTCCGTCGCTGGATACGCTGGACATGATCGGACGCGACATCGAAGGGATCCTG
>JBBQNT010000065.1:0-15365 GCA_038330215.1 Gemmatimonadales bacterium | reverse complement strand
TTTCTGCCGTGGTTGATCATCATCGGCTTCTGGATCTTCCTGTTCCGCCAGATGCAGTCGGGCGGCAACAAGGCGTTCAGCTTCGGCAAGAGCAAGGCCAAGCTGCTCAGCGGTGACACGCCCAAGATCACGTTTGCCGATGTGGCGGGCGCTGACGAAGCCAAGGTCGAACTGCAGGAGATCATCGAGTTCCTGAAGGATCCGCAGAAGTTCACCAAGCTGGGCGGCCGGTTGCCGAAGGGTGCGCTGCTCGTGGGCCCGCCGGGTACGGGCAAGACGTTGCTGGCCAAGGCCGTGGCAGGTGAAGCGAACCGTCCGTTCTTCTCGATGTCCGGCTCGGACTTCGTGGAAATGTTTGTGGGTGTCGGTGCCTCGCGCGTTCGCGACCTGTTCGAGCAGGGCAAGGCACAAGCACCGTGCATCATCTTCATCGACGAAATCGACGCGGTCGGCCGTCACCGCGGTGCGGGATTGGGCGGTGGCCACGACGAACGTGAGCAGACGCTCAATCAATTGCTGGTCGAGATGGACGGCTTCGAATCAAACGAAGGCGTCATCCTTATTGCGGCAACCAATCGCCCCGACGTTCTTGATCCGGCGCTCATGCGTCCGGGCCGTTTCGACCGCCAGATCGTGGTCGACGCCCCCGATCTTCGCGGCCGCGAGGGCATCCTCAAGGTGCATCTGCGCAACAAGCCGATTGCCGACGACGTGGAAATCACGTCACTCGCGCGCGGGACACCGGGCATGGCGGGCGCGGACCTGGCCAATCTGGTGAACGAAGGTGCGCTGCTCGCCGCGCGAAAGGGTCACGACAAGATCTACATGAACGACCTGGAAGAGGCGAAGGACAAAGTCATGCTTGGCGCCGAGCGCAAGTCTCTGGTGATGCGCGAAGAGGAGCGGCGTCTCACGGCGTTCCACGAGGCCGGTCACGCCGTGTGCGCCATGATGGTCAAGGGCAACGATCCGCTGCACAAGGTGACCATCGTGCCGCGCGGACGTGCGCTCGGTATCGCCTTCACGTTGCCGGAAGACGATCGTGTGTCGGTCACGCGTGAGCAGCTCGAAGCGCGACTTGTCATGGCGTACGGCGGTCGCGTGGCCGAGGAGCTGGTGTTCGGGCGCGATCGTGTCACCACGGGCGCGGCCAGCGACATTCAGCAGGCTACATCGCTCGCGCGACGGTACGTGTCACAGTGGGGATTGAGCGACGCGGTAGGACCGATCCTGGTGGGCGACAACGAGCAGGAGGTGTTCCTCGGTCGCGACTTGCAGAGTCGCCGCGAAGTCTCCGAAAAGACCGCGCAACTCGTGGACGCCGAGGTGTCGCGCGTCATCAACGAGGCGTACTCGCGGGCACGTTCAGTGCTGACTGAGCACAAGGAACTGCTGCACGCGATGGCGACGAATCTGCTCGAGCGTGAGACGCTGGTGCGCGAGGATTTCGTCATCCTTCGCGAGGGCGGGACGCTGCCACCGCGCCAGCCGGAGCCGGGATCCACGCCGCAGCTGCCGCCGGCCGTGCCGGTGGCGCCGCAGCCCGCGCGTCCCGTACAGCCTCCGCTGCTGGGCGGTCCGGAACCGTCTCCGGCGTGATTGATGGTGTGTGGCCGAAGGGTCGCACGCCGCCAAAGTCACATTACGGGCGGCTTCGGGGTTGGTTCCCGAGGCCGCCCGTCGCACATTAGGCAAGGCCTGCTCCACCTCCCCTCACCCCTCCGCCGTGCTCGATCTCGCCCTGCTGCAGGCGCTGCGCGTGAGCTGGCGCGATCTCCTCGAGATCGCGGTCGTCGCGGTGCTGTTCTATCGCGTGCTGCTGCTCATTCGCGGCTCACGCGCCCTGCAGATGATGGGTGGGATTGTCGTGCTGGCGTTCGCCTTCGCCGTGGCGTGGCTGCTCAAGTTGACCATGATCACCTACGTGCTCGGGGTGGTCTTCACGTACGGTGCCTTTGCGCTGCTGGTCATCTTCCAGCCCGAGCTGCGCGCCGCGCTGGCCCATCTGGGGCCATCGCGCATGACGCGTGTGTTCCGCCGACTCGAGGGCACTGAAGTACAGGATGAGATCACCGACGCCGTGGAGCGACTCTCGCGCTCGGGTGTGGGCGCGATCATCGTGATCGAGCGGGATATGCCGCTCAATGAGTACATCGAAAGCGGGACGGCACTCGAAGCCAAGGTGTCCGCCGATCTGCTCACCACCATCTTCACCCCCTATTCCCCGCTGCATGACGGCGCGGTGATCATCCGCGGCGATATGATCGTGGGGGCGAGTTGCATCCTGCCGCTGTCACAGGCGGTGACGCTGGATCGCTCGCTGGGGACGCGTCACCGCGCCGCGCTCGGCCTCTGCGAGGAATCCGACGCGCTGGTGATCGTGGTGAGCGAGGAACGGGCGTCGATCAGTGTCGCGCAGGACGGCGAGCTGCGTCAGAATCTGACGCCGCTTCAGGTGCGTGACCTGCTGGCCGGGCGTGAACCGCGCGCGACGGCGGAATACGCGGTGCTGGAGCTGTAGTTCACCTCACTTGTCGCGTCCTCGGTGGATATCTAGCTTCATAGGCTGGTTCTTTTCGTGCGCTTTTTTCGAGTGCGCGACCGCGGGACCGCCTTCGTGCCGCACGACTCTCGCCCCTCCATCGCCGGCCTCCGTGACCGCCTCCGCCTCACCGCTGACCGCTGATTCGACGTTCGCCGACGCCGTCGCGTCGCGCGTCCGGGCGGCCCGTGAGCAGATCGAGGCCGCCAGGCAGCGCGGCGGGCACGGGCAGACGGTCACGCTGGTGGCCGTGACCAAGACACACGGTGTCGAGGCGGTACGAGCAGCTTTTGCCGCCGGTGTGACGGATGTCGGTGAGAATCGCGTGCAGGAAGCCGAGCCCAAGCGCGCCGAGTGCGGTGTGCCCGTGCACTGGCATCTGATCGGACATGTGCAACGCAACAAGTCGGCGTCTGCGGTGTCTTTCGATCTCGTGCATTCGCTCGATTCTGAGCGTCTCGCTGTCGCGCTCGACAACTCGGCGCGTGATGCAGGCCGGGTGTGCGAGGTGTTGGTGCAGGTGAACGTGAGCGGCGAGCAGAGCAAGTTCGGACTGGCCGCGAACGAGCTCGCGTCGCTCGCCGACCGGCTGCATGCGTGTCCGTCGCTGCGGGTGCGGGGCATCATGACCATGGCGCCGTTCGACGCGCCGGAGACCGTGCTGCGCGACGTGTTCTCGCAGGCCCGCGCCTGTGGCGCGACGCTTGCGTCGGCGGGGCACGATGCATCCGTGCTTTCCATGGGCATGTCGGGTGATTTCGGGGTCGCCGTCGAGGAGGGCGCGACGCACGTGCGCCTCGGCACGATCTTGTTCGGCGCGCGGGGAGGATGACCGTGACCGAGATTCTTTTTTCCGCTCTTCGGAGTCAGGCATGACGGACGATCGCTTCAGACTGACCGCGCTTGACGCGCGTCGTTGGGACTTCGGAAACGCGTTGCGCGGCTATGACCGCGCGCGCGTGGACGAGTTCCGCGATCAGGTGGCCGACGAGCTCGAGCGCATGGCGCGCACGAATCAGGAACTGGAAACAAAGGTCAGCAATTTCCTGGAGCAGTTGCGCGTGTTTCGCGATCGTGACAAGGCGCTCAACGAGGCGTTGGTGTCGGCGCAGCAACTTCGCGGCGAGATCCGTCAGCAGGCCGAACGCGAGGCGCAGCTGCTGCTGCGGGAAGCGCAGGCCGAAGCCGATCGTATCATCGGTGCGGTGCACGGCGATGTGCGGCGCGCGGAAGAAGAGCTCCAGCAGTTGTGGCGCACGCGCAAGGCGTTTCTCGCACAGATGCGCACCCTGGTTGAACGGCAGTCCACTGAGATTACGGCCGCAGAGGGTGCGCAGCCACCCGA
This sequence comes from Gemmatimonadales bacterium, assembly GCA_038330215.1. GTDB lineage: Bacteria > Gemmatimonadota > Gemmatimonadetes > Gemmatimonadales > Gemmatimonadaceae > JAABRT01. The sequence goes on along the minus strand of JBBQNT010000065.1, from coordinate 11,478 downwards.
ACTGGGCAGCAGCTCACGCGCACCGTCCGAGCGTGCCGTGCGGGTGCCAGAAGAGGAGAAGATCGGATTCCGTCTCGATGTCGGGGCGGAAGGGACACCGCGCGTACGCCCGCAAACCGGGACGTCCGACGAACCGCCGAGCCGTCCGTCCATGCCAACGCCGTCGTGGCTCGATGCGATGGGAGAAGAGGAGTCGTCATGACCACGCCCCACGGATTTCCGCAACTCCAGTACACGCAGGAACACACGGCCGTCGGTCTGGCGCATCCGGCGCTTGGATTGCACGCGCACGAGCGCATCGAAGCCGCCGCGCACGCCGTTCGTCAGCGTTTTCCAAAGCCGATTGATGCGGCAGTCATTCTCGGCACGGGCCTTGGCGCGCTGGCGAATGACATCGAGATCGAAGCATCCATCGGCTACGAAGAGCTGCCCAACTTTCCGCTCTCCACCGTCGAGTCGCACCGCGGCCGGCTGTTGTGCGGCACACTCAGCGGCAAGACGGTGATCGCCATGCAGGGCCGCTTTCATCGGTATGAAGGCTACTCGCTGCAACAGGTGACGTTTCCAGTGCGTGTGCTGCGCGCGCTCGGCGCGGACACGCTCATCGTGTCCAACGCGTGCGGCGGCATGAATCCGCTGTGGGGCGCGGGCGATCTGATGCTGATTTCGGATCACATCAACATGCTAGGCGACAACCCGCTGATCGGTCCCAACGATGAAACGCTCGGCCCGCGTTTTCCGGACATGTCGGTGCCGTACGATCCGGCGCTGCGCGCGATGGCGCGCAAGGTGGCGGCCGAGTCGGGCGTGACGCTGCGCGAAGGCGTCTATGTGGCCGTGCCGGGACCGAATCTGGAGACGCGCGCGGAGTATCGCTTCCTGCGCACGATCGGTGCGGACGTCGTCGGCATGAGCACCGTGCCTGAAGTCATCGTGGCGCGTCACGGTGGCATGCGTGTGCTGGGTCTGTCCATCATCACCGACCTGTGCCTGCCCGACGCGCTCGAGCCCACGAACCTGCAGGACATCCTGCGTGTGGCGCAGGAGGCGGAGCCTCGCCTCACCACCGTGGTGCGTGGCGTGGTGGAGCGTCTGTGAGCGAGTCGTTGACCGAGGCCGCAGTCGCGCGATTCCCGCTGCCCGAGGCAGACCAGAAGCCGCATGAACTCGAACAGGCGCTGCTCGAACAGTGGCGTGACGAGCAGTTGTTCGCGTCGGTGCAGCGGGAGCGCGAGGGCGCGACGCCGTTCGTGTTCTTCGAGGGCCCGCCCACGGCAAACGGACGGCCCGGCATTCATCATGTATTCTCACGCACCATCAAGGATCTCTTCTGCCGCCATCGCGCGATGCAGGGATTCTTCGTGCCGCGCAAGGCGGGTTGGGATACGCACGGCCTGCCGGTCGAGATCGAAGTCGAGAAGGAGTTGCAGCGTGAACGCGCGGCGCGTGATGGCATCGACGTCGCGGATGTCGCGCGGCTTGGCGGCAAGCAGCTCATCGAGGAGACGGGTGTCGCCGAGTTCAACCGGCGCTGCCGTGAAAGCGTGTGGAAGTATCGCGGCGACTGGGAATCCATGTCGGAGCGCATCGGGTATTGGCTGGACTACAGCGACCCCTACGTCACGTATCACAACAACTACGTGGAGTCGGTGTGGTGGGCGTTGTCCACGCTGCATTCAAAGTCGCTGCTGACGAAGGGTCACAAGATCCTGCCGTATTGCGCGCGTTGCGGGACGGCGCTGTCGAGTCACGAAGTCGCGCAGGGCTATCAGGACGTCGAGGATCCGAGCGTGTACGTGGCGCTTGACCTCGTGCCCACCGAAGATGACGCGGACGTCAGGCGGCGCATCATCGTGTGGACGACCACGCCGTGGACGCTCGTATCGAACACGGCGTTGGCGGTGCATCCCACTCTCACGTACGCCGAACTCGCCAAGAAGAACACGTCTGGCTGGACGATCCTGCTCGCCGAAGCGCGCGTGCCGGGTGTGTTGGGAGCCGACTGGGCGGATCGTTGGGCCGTGGTCGCGAAGCATGAAGGCGCCGCGCTGGTTGGGCGCCGCTACGAGCGTCCGCTCGACTGGGTCGCCTATCCGGAAGAGGGCGCGCACGAAATCATCGTGGGCGAAGAGTTCGTGACCGCGGAAGACGGCAGCGGTGTAGTGCACATGGCGCCCGCGTTCGGTGCGGATGACTACGCCGCCGGACAGCGACATGGCCTCGCGTTCCTGCAACCCGTCACGTCTCGCGGCGAGTTTGCACATGACGTGCCGGTCGTGGCCGGCAAGTTCGTGAAGGATGCCGACAAGCTCATCGTAGAGGAGCTCGAACGACGCGGCTCGCTGTGGAAGGTGCAGAAGTACCTGCACGCATATCCGCACTGCTGGCGATGCGGCACGCCGCTGCTCTACTACGCACGCGACAGTTGGTTCATCAGGACCACTGCGGTGCGCGAGGCGATGATGTCGCGCAACGCCGCCGTGAACTGGAATCCCGACGAGATCGGCAGCGGGCGGTTCGGTGAGTGGCTGTCGAACAACGTGGACTGGGCGATTTCGCGTGACCGCTACTGGGGCACGCCGCTGCCGGTGTGGGTGAACGACGCGGATCCCTCGGAGATCGAGGTGATCGGCAGCTTCGCCGAACTCGCGGAGCGCACCGGTGCACCGCTTGGCGAAGATTTCGATCCGCACAAGCCGTTCATCGACGCATACACCTGGCCGGCGAAGAGTGGCACGGGCACAATGCGCCGTGTGCCGGAAGTGATTGACACGTGGTTCGACTCCGGGTCCATGCCGTTTGCGCAGTGGCACTATCCGTTCGAGAATACGGAGACCGTTGCCGCGCAGTATCCGGCCGACTTCATCGCCGAGGGTGTCGACCAGACACGCGGCTGGTTCTACTCGTTGCTCGCCATTGCGACCGGGCTCGGCGATGCGCTGCCCAACAACGCCAGCGGCGCGGCACCGTACAGGGCGGTGGTGGTGAATGATCTCGTGCTCGACGCGAATGGACAGAAGATGTCCAAGAGCAAGGGCAACGTGGTGGATCCGTGGCAGGTGATCGAACGGCATGGTGCCGATGCGGTGCGGCTGTTCCTCGTGGTGTCGAGTCAGGTGTGGACACCGAGGCGCTTCGACGAAGACGCAATCCGTGAGACAGCCGGGCGCTTCCTGCTCACGTTGCGCAATGTGTACGGCGGCATCTTCGCGCAGTACGCGAACTTCGGGTGGGAGCCCTCGGCACGGGATCCTGAGATCGCGGATCGTCCGGCGCTCGATCGCTGGATCCTCTCGCGTCTCGCGCGTGTGGAAGCGGAAGTGAACGCGTCCCTCGACGCGTACGACGCCACGTCGGCGGCGCGCCGCGTGATGCTGTTCGTGGACGACGACGTGTCCAAGTGGTACGTGCGCCTCTCGCGCGCGCGTTTCTACGACGTTGCCAGCGACGACAACCGCGCCGCGTTCGCCACATTGCACGAAGTGCTCACCGTCACGTCACGACTGCTGGCGCCGTTCGCGCCGTTCATCAGCGACTGGCTGCACCGCGCGCTCACCGGCACGTCGGTGCATCTCGCGTCGTTCGTGCGAGAGCAGGCTGTCACGGACGACGCGCTCGAGGAGGACATGACCGCCATTCGTACGCTGGCCGGCCTTGGTCACGCGGCGCGCGATGTGGCCGATGTGCGTGTGCGCCAGCCACTGCCGTCGCTGCAGTGCGTCGTGCCGGGCGATGCGGCAAGTGTGAGCGCCCTCGCGCCGCTGCTCGCGAGCGAGCTCAACGTGAAGGATGTGCAATTTGTGATGAGCACGGACGCGCTGGTGAGTCTCGAGGCGCGTCCAAACTTCCGCGTGCTCGGCAAGAAGTTCGGCGGCGTCACGCCGCAGGTTGCGGCGGCGGTGTCCGCCATGGACGACGCGCTGCTTCGCGAACTGGCGGCGGGCCGGGACGTTTCTGTGACGGTGCAGGGCGAGCCGCGCTTGATCACGCCCGACGATGTCACCATCGTTCGGCGCGCCGCAGGAGCGGCGGTGGTGCAGGAGGACGGCGGTTTCGGTGTGGCGCTCGATCCCACGATCACGCCCGCACTGCGTGCAGAGGGGTTGTCGCGCGAGATTGTGAGCCGAGTGCAGCGCTTGCGGCGCGAGGCTGGGTTGGCCGTGAGCGATCGCATCGTGCTCGCGGTGTCGGGAGATGACGAGGTGATCGCAGTTGCACGCACCTACGATGCGCACATCGCCAATGAAGTGTTGGCGACGCGGCTCATCGTAGGGCTCGACGCTGGTTCACCGTTCCACGAGGGAACGGCTGATCATTCATGGTCCGCGAGGCAGGACGGCGATGTCGATGGACGCGCCGTGCGAATCGCGCTCAGGAAGGACGAAACCTGATGGTTGGTTCGAATGCGCCCAAGAAGCCCAAAGCCATGTCCAAGAAGAACCTGACCTATTTCGAGGGTCGGTTGCTCGAGGAGCGCCGGCGGGTCCTGAAGGAGCTTGGTCATCACGGCGAGACGTTCGGTCCCAACGCGACGGGAGACAGCAGCGACACCGCGGCATACTCCTTTCACATGGCCGATCAGGGCACCGACGCGATGGAGCGCGAGAAAGCGTTCCTGTTCGCGAGCCAGGAGGGCCGCTTCCTCTGGCACATCGACCAGGCGCTGCGTCGCCTGTATCGTTCGCCGGATACGTTCGGCAAGTGTCATCAGTGCGGCGAGGACATCGCGTTCGAACGGCTCGATGCGCTGCCGCACGCCCGCTATTGCATCGACTGCAAGCAGCGCGAAGAAAACGCCAAGAAGGGGTGACGTGAACGCACTGATCTACTGGCCGGTGATGATCGTCGTGGTGGTGAGTGATCTCATCACCAAGGCGATCGCCGTCGCCACGCTGTCACCGAGCGGTGTGCCGCAACCGGTGTGGGGCGAGTTCCTGCGCTGGACGCTCGTCTACAATCCGGGCGCGGCGTTCGGGCTGTACCTCGGTCAGTATTCGCGCTGGATCTTCCTGTCGCTCAGCGTGGCGGCGTTGTTCATCCTGTTGCGCATGTATCGCCAGACCGAGTCGGGCAACGTGCAGCGCACGCTCGCGCTCGCGTTGGTGTCGTCCGGCGCGCTCGGCAATCTGATCGATCGGGTGCGCCACGAGTACGGCGTGGTGGACTTCATCGACGTTGGGCTTGGCGCATCGCGCTGGCCCACATTCAACATCGCCGACATGGCGGTAAGCTGCGGCGCGCTGCTGCTCGCGTGGGTGCTGTGGAACGAGGACCCGGACGCCGGTACCGCGCCCGTCGCCACGGAACAGAGTTCCTGATGTCACATGTCGCGCGCACGTCGGTCGCGCGCCAGCCCGTGGCGCGCGGAAGCGCGGCGTTCTGGGCGCTGATGCTCACGGTGCTGTCGGTGGATGTGCTCACCAAACAGTGGGCGGTGCAGGCACTCATGCCGCGACATGTGCCGCACGAAATTATCGGCGAGGTCGTGCGCTTCACGCTCTCGTACAACCCGGGCGCCGCGTTCGGCATGAACATCGGCGAGTATTCGCGCTGGTTCTTCGGCGTGCTCGCGATCGTGATCATTTTCGTGCTGCTGCGCTCCACGAAGCAGCTGGCTGAAGAATCGTGGTTGGCGTCCGTGGGCGTGCCGATCGTGATCGGCGGCGCGTTGGGCAACCTGCTGGACCGCATCCGATATCGCGACGGTGTGGTGGACTTTATCGATATCGGAGTGGGCGACGTGCGATTCTGGACCTTCAATGTGGCCGATGCGGGCGTCTCGGTCGGGGCGGCCTGCCTGGTCTGGGCGCTGTGGCAGGCCGAGCGGGCCGAGGCGCGGCGTCGAGCCGACGCGAGTCGCTCGGGGCGCGCGTGAGCGACGCCGCCGCGGCCGGCGAGCCGTCGAAGCACACGGTCGGCGCCCAGGCCGGCGCCCGCCTCGATTTGTATGTGGCCGGTGTGCGCGGGCTCTCGCGCACGCAGGCCGCCACGCTCATTGCGAACGGGCACGTGGCGGTGAACGGGGCGTCCGAAAAGGCGAGCTACCGCACGCTGGCGAGCGATGTCGTGCACATTGTCGTGCCGCCGTCTCCGGGCCGCGATATCGTCCCCGAGGACATTCCGCTCTCCATCGTGTTCGAGGACGATGCCCTGTTGGTGGTAGATAAGCCACCGGGCATGGTGGTGCATCCGGCGCCGGGCAACTGGACCGGGACGCTGGTGAACGCGCTCGTGGGACGCGGCGGCGAACTGGCCGCGGGTGGTGGGGAAGAACGGCCAGGGCTGGTGCACCGGCTCGACAAGGAAACGTCAGGACTGCTGGTCGTTGCCAAGACGGAGTTGGCACATCGTACGCTGAGCGCGGCGCTGGCATCGCGAGCGATTCGGCGGGTATACGCGGCCCTCTGCTGGGGGCACCTGCAGGACGAGCGTATCGGGGTGGATGCGCCGCTGGCGCGCGATCCTCGGGACCGACAGCGCATGGCAATCGTCAAGGGAGGGAAGGCGGCTCGAACGACATTTGTCCGGGTGGCGCGATTCGACAGCGTGGACCTCGTGCGTGCGCACTTGCACACCGGGCGCACGCACCAGATTCGCGTGCACCTCTCGTCCATCGGGCATCCTGTTGTGGGTGACGATACGTACGGTGGGGGAGGCGGACGCCGGCTGGCGGCGCTTCCGCCGCGTCGTCACTTCCTGCACGCCGCGTGGCTGCGACTGCCGCACCCGATTTCGGGAGCGATGATCGAGCTGCACAGTCCATTGCCGGAGGACCTGCGCGCGTCGCTACTGGCGATTGCGCACATGCCCGAACTCGACGCTCATCCCGATCCTCTCGACGCCCTTGGCTTCTTCAACGCGGATCCCGACGACCCCTGATGTCACCGACGACGAGCGCCCGCGCGTGCTCGTGGTCGAGGTGGACGGGCGACTGTGCGCGCTGCCCGTGGAGTGGGTGCGGGAAGTCATTCGCCCACGGGCGATCACGCCCATTCCGGGCGCGCCGCCGGTGGCGCGTGGCCTGGTGAACGTGCGCGGCATGGTGGTGACGGTGCTCGACCTGGCCGAAGCGCTGCGCGCCGAGCGCGTGACGGACCCCACCGCGCCCCGAAACGCCGCCGTTCGTGCCGTCCTTCCCCCATCAGTCGTCCTGCTCGAGCATGGAGGCCGCGTCATCGGCGTGGCCGTCAATGCAGTACACGACGTACGGCCGCTCGATGGCGGTCCGGCGTCTGCCGGGAAGGCGGACTCACCCGACGAAGTTGTCGCGGTGAGATCCGACGAGGGTTCGCGCATCGCGTGCGGACTCGCGAGTGCGGGTGACGACATCGTCACGCGACTCGACCTGGGTGTGCTCCTCGCGCGAGTGATGCTCTCTTCGGAGGAAGGACCGTGAGTCGGACCGTTCTGATCTGCGACGACGCGATTTTCATGCGTACGATGGTCGGCGACATTCTGCAGCAGGCAGGCTTCGAGATCGTGGGCGAGGCGGAAACCGGCCTGCAGGCCGTCGAGAAGTACCGGCAGTTGCAGCCCGATCTGGTGACGATGGACATCGTCATGCCGGACATGGGTGGCATCGATGCCGTCCGCGAAATCACCAAGGCACATCCGTCGGCGCGCATCCTGATGTGCAGCGCGATGGGCCAGCAGGCGCTGGTCGTCGAGGCGATTCAGGCGGGCGCCAAGGATTTCGTGGTGAAGCCGTTCCAGCCGAGCCGCGTGCTCGAGGCCGTCCAGCGCGTGCTCGCCGCGTAGTCCGCACTCGCGGTCATAGCGCACGAGGAGCGGGAACGTGGATATCGCGCGCTACGCGGAGCTCTTTCGCACGGAAGTGCGCGAGCACCTCGCGGGCATCGATGAATCGCTCGTGCTGCTCGCCGATGGACAGAACGATGGCGCGGTAGACGCGCTCTTTCGCGCCACGCATACCATCAAAGGCATGGCGGGCGCGATGGGGTACGCGTCGGTGGAGCAGATGGCACACGCCACCGAGACACTGCTGGCTGCCGTGCGCGATTCCGAGTCGCCGGCCGACGCCACGCTGCTCTCGCTGCTGTACGAAGCGACCGACGCACTCGCGCAGCATGTGGACGACGCGGTTGACGGTCAGGCGGAACGTCCGGTGTCGCTGGCGCTGCTCGAGCGTCTCGCGTCGGTTGCCGACTCGCTCGACGGAGGGCGCGCCACACGCACCACCGCATCATGGCGCGTGCCGGTGGCAGAGCTGGCGATGATGACGGACGTCTTTCCGTCGCCGCAGGCCGCAGAAGTCCACGAGCCACACGGCGCGGCTTCCGACACGCCCCCCGAGCCGACCGCGGTTCAGCGCGTCATCGCCGTCACACTCGCGCAGGACGCACCGCTGAAATGTGTGCGCGCGCAGATCGTGATCGCGCGACTCGAACAACTGGGCACGGTGCAGGGCAGCGACCCGAGCGTCGAGACGCTGACCGATGCGTTCGACGGCGTCTTCACCGTGGCGATCTCGTCATCACGTACCGAGGCCGAACTCGAAGCGGCCGTGCGCAGCGCCGGCGATGTGGCGCGCGTCGTCGTGCGCGCACCAGAGCTTCGGCGCGCCGTACGCGATGTATTGCGCCACGTGCGCATCGACCTCAAGCGCCTCGACGCGCTGCTCGACCTGGTGGGTGAACTCGTCATCACGCGCGACCGATTGCTGCGCGTGGCGGATGGCTCCGGCGACCGTCAGGTGATGGTGGCCGCGCAGGAGACCTCGCGTCTCGTGAGCGCGCTGCAGGATGAAATCCTGCAGGCCCGCATGGTACCGGTGGGACAGGTGTTCGATCGCTTTCCCAGACTGGTGCGCGACGTGGCACGCGATCTCGGCAAGGAAATCGCCTTCACCATGGAAGGGCGCGACATCACACTCGACCGGTCGATGCTCGACGCGATTGGCGACCCGATCGTGCACCTGTTGCGGAACGCGATCGATCACGGGCTGGAGACGGCGGAGGAGCGGCAGGCTGCCGGCAAGCCACCCGCGGGTCGTCTCATCCTGCGCGCGGTGCGCGATCGCGCCGCCATCGTGATCGCCGTCGAAGACGATGGACGGGGCATCGACCGCGATCAGGTGCTCGTGCGCGCCATCGCGCAGGGCCGCGTGGAGCGCAACATCACCTCGCTGTCCGATGACGACCTGGTGAAACTGCTCGCGCAGCCGGGCTTCTCCACCGCAAAAGCAGTCACGTCGGTCTCCGGACGCGGCGTGGGCATCGATGTGGTCGCCAGTCGCGTGCGCGCGCTCGGTGGGGCGCTCGACATCGAGACGATGCCGGGCCGCGGTACAATGTTCTCGCTGCGCCTGCCGGTTACGCTCGCCATCGTGCGGGCGCTTCTGGTGCAGGTGGGCGAACGCATTTACGCCGTGCCCTCGGCGCACGTGCTGGAGGCCCTGGAGTTCGACTCCGTAGAGCGTCTCACGCTGCGCGGGCGCGAGGCGGTGTCCATGCGCGATGACGTGCTTCCGCTGGTGCGCTTGCGTCAGGTGTTCGGCGAGGCCGCACACGACGACGCCGGCACGCAGCTCATCGTCGTGGACGCAGGCGGCAAGCGCGTGGCCTGCAAGGTGGACGCGCTGCTCGGCCAGCAGGATATCGTGGTCAAGCCGTTCGACGCCGTACGGGGCGCCACCGCACATTTCAGCGGCGCCACGATTCTCGGTGACGGGAGCCCCGCCCTCATCGTCGATGTAGGTAGCCTCGCCTGATCCCGGCGCGGCCGCCGACTTCCTTTGGAGAGCATCATGGAGGCCATCAAGTCTCTCAAGTCACTGCAACTCGACGCACTGCGCGAAACGGCGAACATCGGCGCCGGTCACGCAGCGACGGCGCTATCCCAGATGACCGGCAGCACCATCATGATCAAGGTGCCCGCCATCAACGTGGTGCAACTGGAGAGCATTCCCGCGCAGTTCGGCGAAGAAGAAGAGCCGGTGGCCGCGGTCATGATGCACATGCTCGGCGACCTGAGCGGACGTACGCTGCTCGTCTTCCCAAAGCCGACGGTGATGCGGCTGGCGGAGATGATGCTGCGCCGGCCCGTGGGTTCGTCCACCGCGCTCGGTGAACTGGAAACGTCGGCGATCAAGGAGGCGGGCAATATTCTGAGCGGCGCGTACATGAACGCACTGTCGGACTTTCTGGGCATGTTGCTGCTGCCCTCACCGCCTTCGCTGGTGGTGGACATGTCCGCCGCGGTACTCACGAGCGCGTATGCACAGTTCGCCTCCGATCCCGATTGTGTGCTGTGCGTGGAGAGCGAGTTCATTCTCACCGACCTGGGCCAGTCGCTGCGCGGATTCTTCCTGCTGCTCCCGGAGCCCGCGTCGCTGCAGGTGATGTTGCGGGCGCTTCGTCTCGCCTGACGGCGACTCGCGCGAGTCCGTGATGTCCGCCGAACCGACCGCCGATCGGAACGTCGCGCTATTGCGCGCACTGGCCGGCCGCATCGACACGGCCGATCCGGGCGCGTGCAACAACCTGGGCGTGCTGTACTACAGCAAGGCGATGTACGTCGAGGCGGTGCAGTCGTTCCTCGCTGCCCTCGCGATCGCGCCGCGCATGCGGGTCGCATCGCGCAACCTCGAGATCGTCGCGTCCACCAGCGGCGCCTGCGATGCACCGATAGCGGCACTCGAGGCACGGGTGGCCGCTGAACCGCAGGATCTGGCGGCGCGACGCGAACTCGCCCGCCTGCAGCGGATGATCGGCCGACCCGTCGACGCCGCGGCCACGCTCGACGCCCTGCTCACGCAAGACCCGGACGATGCAATTGCCCTTCGTGAGTACGGCGTGCTCGAGCAGCAGGGGGGGGATCTGCGCAAAGCGCAGCGCTGGTTCGAGCGCGCGCTGGCGGTGGCCGCAGACGATGTGATCGCCCGCCTGCACCTGGCGGAGGTGCACTATCATCGCGGCGCAAACGAACAGTCACTGCGCGAACTCGATGCGCTGCTTGCGATCGACAGCGGTGTCGCCGAGGCCCACCTGCTGCGCGGCTTCGTGCTCGGCGACATGGGCTACCACGATGCCGCGACCGAGGCAGCCCGCACGGCCAACGCGCTCGATCCGGCACTTGGGACCTTGCAGGCCGACCTCACACTGGAGTCGCAACTTGCGCACGGAAGCGGCGCGCCGGCCGGTGGCGTGCCGGCGATCCCGATCACGCGCAGCATGCTCGACACGCCAGCCATGCTCAGCGTGGTCAGCAACGATTCGCTCGCACGCTATGGACTTGGTCTCGCGTTCCGGCAGCGCGGATACTTCAGCGAGGCACGCCGCGAGTTCGAGCGGGCGACCATTCAGGGGGAGGATCCGCTGCTCGTGCGGCACGCGCTGGCGGAGCTTGACCTGGTGCAGGGTGCGCATCACGATGCGCGACAGCGATATGAAGCGCTGCTGGTGGATCGTGGCGACGACGCGCGCCTCTGGAATGAGCATGGTGTCGCGATGCATCAGG
>JBBQNT010000064.1:0-15437 GCA_038330215.1 Gemmatimonadales bacterium | reverse complement strand
TTCCCCGGTCGGCAAACGCCTGCCCGCCGGAGCCGCGCATTGGTCCACCTGCAGTCAGCACCCCACCGAATGATGGCAGCACCCGAAATATCGGTCGTCATCCCGACGTTCGAGCGAGCGGCCGCGCTCGCCGGCTGCCTGGACTCGCTGGCGGCGCAGACGCTGGCGCGCGAACGTTTCGAGGTGATTGTCTGCGACGACGGCTCACGCGATCCGGTCACTACGACCCTCGGCGCAAGGCTGCACGCGCTCGAGAGTCTTCTCCATGTGAGGGTCATCCGCCAGCACAACGCGGGTCCCGCGGCGGCGCGCAACCGAGGCGCCGCGGCGGCGCTGGGCCGGTTCATCGCCTTCACGGACGACGACTGCCGGCCGACCCCGAACTGGCTGGAGCGGCTCCTGGGCCGATTCGCCACACGACCGGACGTGCTCCTGGGCGGCGGTCTGCGCACGAGCACGCGGTCGGATCCGTACGCACGCGCGACGCAGGCGATCATGGACTTCGTGTACGCGGAGCAGGAGCGGCGCGTCGGCCTGCGGCTGTTCAGCACGAGCAACCTTGCGCTGCCGGCGCACGAGTTCGCGCGTTTGGGCGGATTCAGCACCGCGTTTCCGCGCGCGGCCGGCGAGGATTACGACCTGTGCGCGCGCTGGCAGGCCGACGGCGGCGCCGTCGAGTACGTGGCGGACGCCGTCGTCATGCATGATCACCCGCTGACCTTGCCGGCTTACTGGCAGCAGCACTTCAGGTACGGGCGGGGCCTGCTGCGGATGCGGCAACGGATGGCCGACCGCGGCGTGCCAGCGCAACGGTTGCCGGCCTGGTTCTACGTGCGCCTCGTGGCGTCGCCGGTGCGTACGGAGGGTCCGCGCGCCGCGCTGCGCACGGCGCTGGTTGGGCTCGCGCAGACCGCAACGGCCGTCGGCGTGGTGGCCGAATTGCTCCGCCCGGAGCAGCGCTCGCCGGAGTCCATGGAACGGGGCCGTTCGCCGGAGTCGGCGTGATGGCGGAGCCGCTGCGGATCGGGCTGGTGGGCTGCGGCGCCATCGCGCGCCGGGTACACCTTCCGCTGCTGTACGGCAGGCCGGACGTGCGCGTCACAGCGCTCGCCGAGAGCGACCCCGACCTGCTTGCCGAGACCGTACAGCAGTTCCGCGGCGCCGAGGCGTACGCGACGATCGAGGACATGCTGGGCGAGGCTGCGTTGGACGCCGTCATCGTCACGCTGCCGACCGGGCTCCATGCGACAGCGGCATGCGCCGTGCTCGACTCCGGCCGACACCTCTTCCTCGAAAAGCCGCTCGCGACGTCGATCGAGGATGCGGCTGCAGTCATCCTGGCGTGGCAGCGCGCCGGCACGGTCGGCATGATGGGGTTCAACTGCCGTGCAAACCCGCTGCTCGTCGAGCTGCGCGACTTGGTGCGCGGCGGTCGCGCCGGCGTGCCGCGCTATCTGCGCACCGTGTTCGCCATCGAGGCGCGCGAGATGCCCGAGTGGAAGCGGCACCGCTCGAGCGGAGGCGGTGCGCTGCTCGATCTCGGCACGCATCACATCGACCTGATCCGCTTCCTCACGGATCGCGAGATCACCGGTGTCCGCGCAACCATCCGATCCCGTGTAACCGAACACGACACGGTGCTGCTCGAGCTGGAGCTGGACGGCGGCATCAGCGCGCATGCGTTCTTCTCGCTCGCCGGCGCCGAGATGGAGCACATCGAGGTACATGGCGATGCGGCGCGGCTCGCTGTGTCGCGCTTCACGTCACTGGCCGTGGACATCGTGGACAACCCCGGTCGAGGTGCGGGTCCGCTGGCGCACGTGCTGCGCCGCGTGGGCGCGCTGCGTCACATCCGACGCGCGTTGCGCGCACGGCGCGCGCCGTGGCGCGAGCCCGGTTACGCGCTGTTGCTCGATCGCTTCATCGAGGCGGCGCGAACGGGCGCGTCCGCGAACGTGCCGGATCTGACTGACGGCTTCGCGTGCGCCGCGGTGATCGCGGCAGCCGAGCGCTCCGCCGCATCGGGACGCATGGAAACGCCCCTGGCGCTTGCATCATTCAACCTGCGGGAAGCACCATGAGCACAGCCGGTCCCTCCAACGAGCCGGCCGACAGTGCGGAGCTGTCGGTCGTCCTGGTCACGCCGGACGGGTACGCCGAGATCGAAGCGACAGTGCGCAGTCTGCGCGCACAGACCATCGCGCGTCGCGTCGAGCTGGTTGTCGTTGCGCCAACGGCGTCGCGGGTGCGCATCCCCGATGCGCACGCCGCCGACATGCATGGCCTGCGCGTGGTCGAGATCGGCCCGCTGACCTCGCTCGCCGCCGCGCGCGCGGGTGCCGTGCATCATGCGACGGCCCCGGTGGTTGCATTCGCGGAGGACCATTCCTTCCCGGAGCCCGGCTGGGCCGCGGCGCTCGTCGCCGCCCACGCCCGGGGCTACACCGGCGTCGCGCCGGAGATGAAGAACGGCAACCCGGTCAGCGGCCTGAGCTGGGCAGCAATGTTCCTGCATTTCGGCGGTGCGGTCGAGCCGGGCGACGGCTTCGAGGCGGACTACCCGGCCGCCTCCCACAACATGAGCTACCGGCGCGATGTACTGCTCGAGCTGGGCGACGGTCTGGGCGACCTGATGCTCGCCGAGCTGTTCCTGCACGAGGCGCTGCGCGCACGCGGCCATCGGCTCTGGGTCGAGCCGATGGCATGCACGCGGCACGTGAACATCTCGCGTCTGCTTCCCGCGCTCCGCCACGCCTGGCTAGGCGGCCGGCTGTACGGCGGACTGCGCATCGGTTTCGGCACATGGACGTTGTCGCGCCGAGTACTCTATGCCGGCGGCTCGCCGCTCATCCCGCTGTTGCGGCTGCGCCGCGTGGTGCCGGAAATGCGCCGCACGAAGTCCGGCCGCGCCACCCTCCCACGCGCGCTCGCACCAATGATCGTGATCCTCGCCGCGCACGCGCTCGGCGAGGCGGCGGGCTACCTGTTCGGGTTGGGCAACACGAAAGTGGACTATTCCGAGCTCGAGACGCGCCGCGACCGCTACGTGCGGCCGGAAGAGCGGGCGCTGTGGCTTTAGCCGCGATCGCCCGGCCGCAGCGCTCGCGGCTGGTCGATCCGCAGACCGGCCTGGCGGCGGGCACACTGCTCGTGATGGCGGCCGAGGCACTCGCATTCCCGGCGGGTCTCCTGGTCACGATCTTGTTGACGCGCCACCTCCCCGCTGCCGACTACGGCGCGCTCGTCCTCGCGCTTGCCGCCGTCGCCTGGCTCGAGTGGACGGTCGTGACGCTGTTCTCGCGCGCGGCCTGGAAGCTGATCGCCGAGGCCGACGACTGGCGCACGGTCGCGGCTGCGGTTGTCCGCTCGTTCGTGCTGGCCAGCCTGCCCGTCGCACTGCTCGTCTTCGGCAGCGCCGGCGCCGTGGCCGAACTGCTCGGCATACCCGCGCTCGCGCCGCTGCTGCGGGTGCTTGCGCTCGAGATCCCGATCTTCGTGACCGCGCAGGCCTACCGCACCGTCCTGATCGGTCGCGGCCTGCACGGCTCGCGCGCCGCCGTCGCAGCGCTGCGCTGGACCGTACGAGCCCTGCTCGTTGCGACGGGCGTACTGCTCGGTGCATCGCTCGCCGCGATCGCCGCGCTCATCGTCGCCGCGACGGCCGTCGAACTCGCCCTCGTCCGCTGGCGCGCACTCGCACGCCGCGCCGAGACGCCTGCGCACGCGGCCGGTGCAGCGAACGGGAGCCGGCCGACCGACCTGACGATGCGGCGGCTGCTCGCGTATGCCGCGCCGCTCGCGCTGTCCGCGATCTGCATGCGGCTCTTCGACCGCATCGACATCTTCGCGCTCCGCCTCCTCGGCGGCTCGCTCGAGAGCGTGGCCGCATACGGCGTAGCGCAGAACCTCGCCCTCGCCCCCGGCCTGGTCGGTAGCGCATTCACCCCCGCGCTCATTGCTGCGCTGAGCGTGCGCTTCGCCCGCGGCGACGCGCCGGGCGCGCGCCTGCTGGGAGGCACGGCACTGCGCGTCGGGTTCCTGATACTGCCGTTGACTCTGCTCGCCGCGGGCGCCGCACCCGCCCTGGTGGAACTGCTGTTCGGCGTTCGCTACGCCGGTACAGCCCCCCTGTTCGCGCTTCTGGTGGTCGGCGCCGCCGGCACGCTTCTGATCGCGCTCGCTGGCGGCTTGCTCGTCGCCGCAGGACGGCTCCGCTGGACCCTCATCCTGACGGCGCCGCTGCTCGTCGTCGCGCTAGTCGGTCACCTGTTCGCGATACCACGTGCGGGCGCGATCGGTGCGGCGACCGTCACGGCCGGCACGGCGCTGCTCGGTGCGGCCGCGGCCTGCACCGCCGCGCGTGCGTTGGTCGGCACCCACATACCCGTGATGACGCTGGTCCGCGGCATCGTGTTCGGCGCCGGTGCTGGTTGGCTGGCCTGGGCCTGGCCGGTGCGCGGACTCGTCATCGTGCCGGTGTTCGCACTGATCGCGGTGCTGCTCGGCGCAGCAATAGCGCTGTCGGGCGAACTGCGCACGGACGAGCGCGCGCGCATGCTGGCCTGGATGCGCACCCTGCGCCAGCGTGCGGCTCGATGAGCGCGAGCGACCCCACCTGGTCCGTTGTGGTGCCGACGTATCAGCGTCCGCTCGAGTTGGCCGCGTGCCTCGCCGCGCTCGCGCGATTGGATCCGCCGGCGGGGGGGTTCGAGGTCGTCATCGTCAACGACGGCGGCATCGAGCCTGCCGCGCGCGTGCGGGCCATGGACACGGGCAGTGCAGGCGCGTTCCGTTTCCTGGGCCAGCCGAACGCAGGGCCGGCCGCTGCCCGCAACCGCGGCGCCCGTGCCGCCGCGGGCAGCCGACTTGCCTTCACCGATGACGATTGCGAGCCAGAGCCAGCGTGGCTGCGCGCGTTCGAGCGCGCGCTCGACGCGCAGCCCGACGCGCTCGCGGGCGGCGTCGTGATCAATGCGGTCGCCGACAGCGTGTTCTCCGAGGCGAGTCAGATCCTGGCCGGTTTCGTCGCCGGCTGGTTTGACGGCGTGGGCGGGCGCGAGCGCTTCTTCACATCGAACAATATCGCCGTCGAGCGTGCGGCCTTTCACGACGCGGGCGGTTTCGCCACCTCGTTCGGCACGGCAGCAGGCGAGGACCGTGAGTTCTGCGACCGCTGGTCGGCCCAGCAGCGGCCGTCGCTGGCCATCACCGATGCCGTCGTACGCCATGCGCACGCACTCACGTTGCGCTCGTTCCTGCGTCAGCACTTTGCCTACGGCCGCGGCGCGCGCCTGTTCCGCCGCGTCCGCCGCAGCACCGGACGGCCGGTCCGTATCGACCCGGGATTCTACATCGCGTCGCTGCGCCACGCGGCGCGTGGCCGCCCCGTCGGTCACGGTGCCGCGCTCGCCGCCTGCACCCTCGTCGCGCACGCGGCCTATCTCATCGGGCTCGCCCTGCCCGCGCGCCGGCCCGCCCGAGTATGACCGTACTGCCATCGCCGCAGCGCGTGCCGCCCGCGCTCACCGTCATCCTGCCGACGTGGGACACGTTCGACTCGATCCGGACGACCGTCGATCGCATCGCGGCGCAGACCGTCGCTGGCGTCATCGAGCTGATGATCTGCGCGCCCGTCGCCGCACGTGTGCAGGTTGACGCCGACGTCGTCGCAACGCTCCATTCCGTTCGTGTCATCGAGTCCGGCGAGCTGCACGCGACCGGGCCGCTGCGCGCGGATGCGATCCGCGAGGCGGCCGCGCCGATCGTCGCGTTTGCCGAAGATCACTGCTATCCGCATCACGATTGGGCAGAGGCGCTGCTCGCCGCACACCAGGAGCCGCACGCCGCGGTCGGGCCGGCCGTGTACAACGCGAATCCGGAAACGGCCACCAGCTGGGCCGATCTCTATCTGGGCTACGGCCGTTGGCTCGCGCCCGGGCGGCGCCGCGTGGTGGACCTTCTGCCTGGTCACAACTCGAGTTACAAACGCGATGTGCTGATCGGCTACGGCCCCGAGCTGGACCGCCTCATGGAGGCCGAGACGGTGCTGCTCTGGGACCTGCGCCGCAACGGCCACACGCTCCTGTTCGAGCCGGCCGCCCGCGTCGATCATACCAACTTTGCGCGCTTCGGCGTCTTCCTCGACGTACAGTGGCACCTCGGCCGCGTCTTCGGCGCAACCCGCGCCGCGCATTGGCCGCTGCACCGCCGCGCCGCGTTCGCCGCGGCAGCGCCGCTCATTCCGCTGATCCGTCTCGGTCACGTCGTCCGCGCAGGCTGGCACAACGGCTTCTCCGTGCGCCGATTCCTCGCGACGTTGCCCGTCCTGCTTGCCGGGCTCGCGGTGGACTGCGGCGCCCAGGCCGCCGGCGTCCTGCTCGGCTCGGCCGGATCCGTCGACCGGCTCTCGGCGTACGAGTTCCATCGCAACGAGGTAAACCGAACCGGCCGGCGGCCCGCCGCATTGTGAAGACACGGGCAGGCGCGCTGAGCGGCTGGCCATCTCCCATTCCATGGCGTATCCTGAATCCCGATGCCGACTCGCCGCCCCGCCGACCTCACCCCCACCCTCGATGCCCTCAGGGCATCCCGGGACCGCTATCTGGCGCGTGCCACCGCGCTCTCGCCTGATGCCTGGACCCGACCGATCGGGGAGGGGAAGTGGACGCCGGGCCAGATCAGTGAGCATGTTCGACTCAGCTATGCCATCATCGGCCAGGAGCTGGCGACGGGGAGCGGAGGCCTGCCGCTCAAGGTGCCTCGCTTGCTCCGACCATGGATCCGGTTCAAGTACTTCGGCAAGATTCTCAAGACGGGGAAGATGCCGGCCGGCGCCCGCGCCGCGCGGGAGATCAGCCCCCGAGGTGACACCTTCGATCAGGCCTCGACGCTCGCGGGACTCCGCGAGGCGGCCGTTGTCCTCGAGGATGCCGTGGCGGCGAGGTGGGAGGATCCGCGCGCCGGCTTCTCCCACCATGTGTTCGGGCACGTCTCGCTCTCCGACGGCTGGCGCTTCGCCATCGTCCATACCGACCACCACACCGGGCAGTTGCCCAGCGGGTGAGTCGGGTCACTCGCGACAGTGGCGGGGCAAGGTCAGTCGGCTCGTGCTGGTCCGCCTGGCCTGAGGAGGGATGTATGAACGAGGTTTCGGTCTTCCGGCTCTACGTTCTCCGCGCCACCTATCTCCTCGTTGTTGTCGGCGTAGGAACCATGATCTGGCCGCTCCTCCTGGACTCGCCAGAGACTGCGGAGCACTTCCGCGGCGTCACGTGGTGTCTGCTGAGCACGGTTGCGCTGCTTGCGCTGCTCGGCCTTCGCTACCCGCTGAAGATGCTACCGCTCTTTTTCTTCGAGCTGACCTGGAAGGCGACTTGGGTGCTCGCAATCGGGATTCCGCTGCGAAGTGCGGGCCAGCTTGAGGGCGCGTTCAGCGATACCTGGTTCGCCAACGTGGTCGGACTCGTGATCTTCCCGCTCGCCATTCCCTGGGGCTATGTGGTCCGGCGGTATGTTCGTGAGTCGGGCGATCGCTGGTCGTGGTCGAGGGCTTCCGGTACGCGCAGCACGCATCCCGACGTTCACCCGACCTGACGAGCGAGGGGCGCAGCGAGTCTGCCATCGCCCGAAACAGTGTGTGCAGCACCGTCGCGCAAACCTCTCCCACCATGTCGCACCACTTTGTTGATTGCCATTCCAGCGTGAACGAACTCGTCGACCACGCCAGGCCTAGCTGTCAGGTGCGCGCGCAGCACTATCGGCGCGATTGATTCGCGCCCTGGCACCTGCCTCGTCGCCAACACCCAGCCTGGCGAGCAGTTCCATCAGGGCTCGCGGGTCCACCGGCTTGACCATGTGGTGATCGAACCCGGCATCGTGCGAGCGGCGGCGGTCGTCGTCCTGTCCCCATCCGGTCAGGGCGATCAGGACGACACTCTCGCCCCCCGCCTGCGCGCGGATGCGGCGGCACGCCTCGTGCCCGTCCAGCGTCGGCAGGCCGATGTCGAGCAAGATCACGTCGGGCCGGAACTCCCTGGCCGCGTCCACGCCCTCCTGCCCGTCGTAGGCCGTGCGGGTGTCGTTGCCCGCCATCTTCAGCATCTCCGACAGGGTGTCCGCGCCATCCCGGTTGTCGTCCACCACCAGAATGCGGAACGACGACCTGACGGAATGTTCCGCGGCACCGCCCGACTCTTGCGGTGTCGATGCCTCGACCACGATCGGCAAACGCACGACGAATTCGCTGCCCTTGCCCGGCCCTTCGCTCATGGCCTCGACCCTGCCGCCGTGCATCTCCACCAGACGATTCACCAGCGTCAGCCCGACCCCCAACCCGCCCCGCGAAATCTCCGACGACCGATCAACCTGCGTGAACATCGAGAAGATGAGCGGCAACTGGTCGGCGGCGATGCCGATGCCGTTGTCCTTCACCGTCACCACCACGTCACTCTCTTGACGTTCGACGTTCAGTTGGATGTGCCCCCCCCGGTCACTGTACTTGGCCGCGTTGTTCAACAGGTTCTGGAACACTTGCGCCAGCCGAGTCGTATCGGCATCCACGATGAGCGGTTGCTGCGGGAGCGTGACCGTGAGTTCCTGGCCGGTCTGCTCGACCATCGGGCGGCTGGCTTCCACGGCAATGTTCACGACCGCCGCCAATGAGACGTGCTCCTTGCGCAGTGCGAGCTTCCCTCGGGTGATGCGGCTCACGTCCATCAGGTCATCGATCAACCGCACCATGTGCGTGAGTTGGCGATCCATCATCGAGCGGGCCTGCTCGACGGTCGCCGCCTGCACGCCCGGCATCATCATCAGTTGCAAGCCGTTGCGGATGGGAGCCAGCGGGTTGCGCAGTTCGTGAGCCAGCGTCGCCAGGAATTCGTCCTTGCGGCGGTCTGCCTCGGACAATTCGGCGGCCAATTGGCGCAACTGAATCTCCGCATGTTTCCGCTCGGTGATCTCCTCGACGACCCCACCGAAACCCATAACCTCACCGGCGCCGTCGTGCACCGGATACCAGCTTTCATTCCAGATGCGCATCACGCCCGGCGCCGAGGGCGTCTCACCGGAGAACTCGTGATTCAACTCGGCTTCGCCCGTCGCCAGGATGCGGCCTGTCACGCCGCGGAGACTATCGGCGAGTGTGGGCACGATCTCGGAGACATGCCGGCCCAGGTGTGCCTCGGCTGCGATGCCGTTGATCTCCGCGAGACGTTCATTGATGCGCAGGTAGTGCAGGTCCCGATCCAGGAAGCAAAAGCCGATAGGCGCTGTGCGGAGAAGGGCGTCGAGCAGAGCGCTGACACGTTGAGTCTCGGCCTCGCTGTGTTTGCGTTCGGTGATGTCGCGGATGGCGGTAACCATCCCGGAGGCGGCGCCGTCGGCGTCGCGAAGCAGGGTCAGCCACGCCTCGACCTGCAACTCACGGCCATCGTGGGTGCGATGGCTGATCTCGCCGCGCCATTCGCCGTGCTCGCGGAGGGCTGCCCACATGGCGGCCTCCGCCTCCGCGGACGGCCACTGCCGGGAGAAGATGTGGCTGAGCTGCCGTCCGAGTACGTCGCCGGCAGAGGTCCGATACAGCCGCTCGGCGGCGGCGTTCAGGTAGGTTACGCACTGTTCGAGATCCATCGCGATGACGGCGTCGCTGACTTGCGAGAGAATCTCGCCGCGGAGTCGATTTGACGTGGCGTCAGCGCTGGCGAGCGAGAAGACCTGCGGGCCGTCCGCGGTCTCGACCACGAGCGCCTCCACCTCGCCGCTGCGGATGGCGCGCAAGGTGTCCTCCGCCTCCTCCAGCCGCGCACGCAGATCCGCATTGACCGCGCGGAGCTGTTCGTCGGGGTAGGTGGCGGGAGTCATGGTGGTCTTCGCCTATTGCGCGGGGGAAGGGTGTGAGCGGGTCTGCTCCAGCAGATCGAGCCCGAGCAGGATGCGGTCGGTCTGCGACATGTCGCCGATGAAACGGCGCAGCGGGAGCGGCAGTTTCTTGATCAAGGTCGGTGCGGCGATGATCTGCTCGCCCTCGACCAGCGTCGGGTTTTGCGAGATGTCCACGATCTCCAGCTCGTAGCGCCCCTGCAGATGCTCCTCGCAGATGTTGCGGATATTCACGATGGCCCGCGCGGAGTGCCGCGTGGTGCCGGTGACGTAGAGTCGGAGGACGTAGCGGGCCGTGTCTTGCGCGGCGGCAGCGGCTTCAAGGGCCGCGAGGTCATTTGGAGGTGCCTCCTTCGTTGTCATGCAGCTCACCCCTTCACTGGTTGCACATCGAGGCCGACGAGCACGCGTTCCTCATTGGAAAGATCGCCAATGATCTTCTTGATCGGCTCGGGCAGCCGACGCACCAGCGTCGGCAGGGCAAGGATCTGGTCGCCCGCGGCGAGCTGGGGAGTCTTCGTCAGGTCGATGACCTCGATGCGGTAGTGCCCGGCGAGGTGCGTCTCGCAGATACGCTGGAGATTGGCAAGGGCGGCGACCGATTTCGCGGTCTGGCCGGCAACGTAGAGCCGCAGTTCGTAGGTCTTGGGCTTGGGCTTGGTCATCGTGGTCATCGTTTTCCTTTCGTGGCTTTGGTGGCGGTGGTCGCGCCGCCGCGCAATTGCGCCATGGCCGCGCTGTTTTGCTGCGTGGTCGTTGCCTGCAAACTCTCCTGAGCGACGGTGAATATCATTTCGGCTGCCTCCGCCTCGTCTTCCGCGTTCAGCGCGGCGATCTGCGCCTCGATCGCCTTTCGCTTGGCGGCGAGCTGCCGCAGCTTGCGCTCGTGAGCTTCCCGGCGCAGTTCGGCGGCGGAGCGTTCGTGCGCCGCCTGCGCCACGCGCGCGGTGCCGGTGAGGACGCGGTCCGCGCCGAGATACACGTCCACGAGATCGATGCCCGCGTCGCTGAGCACGAACTCGCGCACCTGGTTCGAGTGCGCCATGCCGCGCGATTTCATCACGTAGATCAGGCGGTTGCGCTCGCCGTTGAACTCCACATTGCGCAGCTGCAGCCACGTATCCATGAGCGACGACACGCCGACCTGTGAATCCTCCGGCGCGCTCGTGCCGCTGCCGCCCGTGGTGAGGCTGGTGAAGAGCGAGGTGATCTGCTGCTGCTTGAGGAAATCAATGAGCCGCATCAGCGTCGGCATCACCTCCATCTCGCTGCGTTCGAGCGTGAGATTGCTGATCGGATCGACCACGACCACCGCCGGGCGGAAGGCTCGCACCGTGTCGTGCATCGCCACGAGATGCTGCTCCAGCCCGCTCAGCGCCGGGCGCGAGGCGTGAATCTGCAGCAGTCCCTTTTTCACCCATGGCGCGAGGTCCATGCCGATGGAGTGCATGTTGCGCAGGATCTGTGCGCTCGATTCCTCGTAGGCGAAAAGCAGCGCCCGCTCGCCGCGACGGCACGCGGCGTCGGCGAATTGCGCGCCGATGCTGCTCTTGCCCGTGCCCGGCGCGCCTGAGACGAGCACGCTGCTGCCGCGGAACACGCCCTGGACGCCGAGCATTTGATCCAGCCGCGCGATGCCCGTCGAAAGACGCTCGGCCGGCGCCGCGTGGTCGAGCCGCAGCGAGGTGATCGGCAGCACCGAGAAGCCGCGCTCGCCGATGAGAAAGGGGTATTCGTTCGTGCCGTGCGCCGAGCCGCGATACTTCAGCACGCGCAGTCGGCGGGTGGAAATCTGTTCCGTCACGCGGTGATCGAGCGTGATCACACAATCGGCGACATACTCCTCCAGCCCGTAGCGCGTGATCGCATTGCCCTCGCCCTTCTCGCCGGTGATGATCGCCGTCATCTCGCGGTTCTTCAGCCAGCGGAAAAGTCGCCGCAATTCCGCGCGGAGGATGGCGTGATTCGGCAGCCCGGCGAAGAGCGCCTCCACGGTATCGAGCACCACGCGTTTCGCCCCGATGGAATCAATGGCGTGCCCGAGCCGGATGAAGAGTCCCTCGAGGTCATACTCGCCCGTCTCCTCGATCTCGCTGCGCTCGATGTGGACGTGATGGAGCACGATCTTGTTCTGCTGCACGAGCTGGTCCAGGTCGAAGCCGAGCGAGCGGACATTGGCCGTCAGCTCCGCCGCATTTTCCTCGAACATCATGAACACCCCTGGCTCGCCAAACTCCACCGCCCCGCGCACGAGGAATTCCACGGCCAGCATCGTCTTCCCGCACCCCGCGGCCCCGCAGACAAGCGTGGGCCGCCCGGTAGGCAGTCCGCCGCCGGTGATCTCATCGAGGCCGGTGATGCCGGTCGGAGACTTGGGGAGACCGGGTGTCGCGCGCGGGCTTCTCTGCTTGTTCATGACTGGGACCAATCCTCTGATTCTGATAACTTCGGGCAACAGGTCGACTTTGGGCGGAACTTGCCTGGCCAACAGGGTCCTGGTCCATGCGCCCCTGGCGAAGGCTACCCTCCCCGACGACCCAGCGTAAGTCGCGCCTTCTCGGCGCGCGCTCGGAGTGGCCGTTCGCGCGGGGCTACCCGCTGGACCGGGTAGACCCCGGATCGCGGCCATGGCTCCAGCGCGGCTCTGGAGCCGCCGACACTAGTTCCGGAAGGGGTCGAAACCACAGAACTGGAGAGGTATTGACCGCTCGTTCACGTTATCTCACGAGCTGCTGCATCTTGCTCCTGGGATGCGGCGGCCAGCTGTTACCGACGACACCGCCACCACCTGCACCGCCGCCCCCGGCCAGCGACATCCCGCTCACGGTGCGGGCTCACATGGATGCGGCCACACAGGCACGCTACGATCTCATGCGTAGCAACACCCGCTGGCTGGTCGGGGTGGGAGCCTTGGGAAGTGCCGCCAATCCCTTCGTGCCGGTGGCACCGGTTGCTGTGCCGGCCCGGTGGTTGGAGCTCTACGGGAGCGCCCTGACACCTTCCATGATTGAATGGGAGATGGGTGAAGCCAACCAGCAGCGCGCAACGCGAGACTGGACTGGACTGCGTGCCTTCGCTGATGCCGGTGGACTACCGTGGACCCGCATCTCACTCAACAACTTCACGGTCACCTGGGCCCCCGGGCCGCCAATCATTGGCGGCATGCACGACACCCGGGGCGGAGCGGCGGCGGTTCTGCCAGGTGGCAGTGCGTATGCTGCCTTCACGGCCTACGCGCAACAACTCGCGCAGGAGGTCAAGGCGGTTGGCAAGCCGGTGGTGCTGCGGCCCTTTCACGAAATGAATGCTGGTTGGTTCTGGTGGGGCGGCAACGCCACCAACTTCAAGGCGCTTTGGCGGCAACTGTTCGAGCAGTTCCGCACCGCCGGGGTAACCAATGTCATCTGGCTTTGGGCCAGCAGTGACTTTTGTCCAAGTGGGGTCTGCTCACACGCCTCGTACTATCCAGGGGATGATGTCGTCGACATGCTTGGCATCGACATTTACTTCGATGGTGCAGCGCTGCCGGCAACGGCCCATACCGGTCTCACCATTCTGGAAGGCCTGGGTGCCGACAAGCCGATTGTGATTGCCGAGCTCGGCCCCAGGGCCCGGGCTGATTTTTGGATGCAGGCCGCAGCCGAACTTGGCACGATCCGCCGCTTCCGCGGCTTCTCGCTCTGGTTTGCGCGGGGGTGGAAGATCTGGCCTGCGGGGCACGGGTCGCTGGTAGATGGCACGCTGGACACCGCAACACGCAATGCGTTCAATTCGTTTCTGACGGGGGTGGCGCAGTAGGGGGCTGCCCCCTCTGCGCCGAGTCCGGGTTATGGTGCCAGCGACTGATAGCCGCTTCTCGGCACTGAGGGCGGGTCCCCGGGCGGATCGCGCCGCTGCTACATCGCCGGGACGAACATGATGTGCGCCTTGGGGGTGCCCGGATACATCACCCACGGCGACCCACGACCCGGGGCAGCAGGAAGCCCGGTCGAGGCGGGCGTGGCATTCGGGATGTACACCACGTAGAGCGCGCGTGCCCCGGCGCCAACCGTTCCAGCGGCGACGTTGGCCACCGTGGAGTCGCCGGAGATCGACCACAACGCCGCCTGCTTCGGCATCCTGATCTTCCCGGCGCGCACCTCGCGAAAGCGGACCGTATCGACCTTGTCGCCGGTCACCCCACTGGCACGCAACGCACGACCACGCGCCATGAACGGTTCCATCGACTTGTGGTAGCAGGCCACATGGAAACTCGCCGACCGCGGATCGTCCGCCAGGCAGGTCATCGCCCCGGACCCGGCCCGCAGGGTCACCAGCTTGCCGTCAGCGGTGTATCCCATCACGGTCGCGTCGGCACGGAACTCGTCCGGCAGAGGAAGCACCGCGAGGGCAATCTGGCGGTCGGGAGTCGGGGTCTGGGCCATCAGCGCCGACGGCGCAACAACCATGGCGGTCAGCAGGAACACTCGACGCATCAGGCACTCCAGGCAAAGGAAGGGTGAACGATGCCACCCTCTGCCCGGTCGCGCCAGCGGCGCCTCCTCACGACCCATAGGAGTGACAGGGCTTTCGAACCGTGGTCGGCAATGTCCATTATTCCAAAGACCTGATGGAGTGCGTCCGGCCAGGCTCGACCGGCCAATCATTGATGAGGTACACCGATGCAATCGCTTTCGATCTCGATGGTCCTTCAGATACTGGTGGCGCTCGGTCTTTTGAGCGTCTGGATTCTGCGAGCTCGCTCGGCCACGGCGTATCGAGGGGGAGAGGCCCGATCCTTGAGAGAGGAGTTCTCGGCCTACGGACTGTCCGATGCAGTCTTCTACATCGTGGGGGGCCTCAAGATCTCAGCGGCGTTCCTGCTGCTTGCCGGGATCTGGTATTCGCCGGTCGTGCTTCCTGCCGCGGCCGTGGTGGCCGGACTCATGCTGGGAGCGCTCGCCATGCACGTGAAGGTCAAGGACCCTCTCATTCGGTCCGTACCGGCGCTCCTGATGCTGGGCATGAGTGTCGCAATCATCTTTCTGTCGTAGCCCAATACCGGGTTGTCGCAACCGTGACCGATCGTGTCAGGCGTGTCCGACTCTTGAACGTGCCACCCATCCCACCGCGACGGATCGCGGGACCTGGAACCGAGGAGTCGCATGACCAGTCGCGTCACCTTCACCGAAAAGGACGAGGTCCTCCGCAACGACGTGCGGATGCTCGGCGCCATGGTCGGCGATATGCTGCGGGAGCAGGGCGGCGAGGCCCTGTTCGAGCGAGTCGAGACAGCCCGAAAGGCTGCCGTCGCCCGCCGCGAGGGTGGCCCCGGCGCCGCCGCCGACCTCGAACGAATACTTGGGCATGGCGACGTGGCGGGTGCCGCCG
Organism: Gemmatimonadales bacterium; assembly: GCA_038330215.1. GTDB lineage: Bacteria > Gemmatimonadota > Gemmatimonadetes > Gemmatimonadales > Gemmatimonadaceae > JAABRT01. The sequence continues at coordinate 188 of JBBQNT010000064.1, read as the reverse complement.
AACTGGTGCGGGCGTTCTCGACCTACTTCCGGGTGGTCAACCGCGCCGAACAGGTGCACCGCATCCGCCGCCGCCGAGACTACGACCGCACGCCTGACACGGCGCCGCCAGGCGGCGTGCGCGAGGCCCTCGAGATTCTCCGGCAGCGCGGTCTCTCGGCCGACCAGGTAGTGGCGCTGGTCGAGTCG
>JBBQNT010000063.1:0-15564 GCA_038330215.1 Gemmatimonadales bacterium | reverse complement strand
CGATGTGACGAGTACTGCACCCGAATCCCGCGGAACCGTCTATCTGCATCAGACGCCAGTGCTCTTTCCGCACATGAGTGTGCTCGACAACGTCGCCTTTCCGCTGACCGTTCGAGGTGTCGCTCCCGCCGAGCGACGGCGCGTTGCGCAGCAGTTCCTCGAACGCGTGCAATTGGACGAAGTCGGTGGGCGTCTTCCGCACACATTGAGTGGCGGACAGCGACATCGTGTGGCTCTCGCACGCGCCCTCGTCGGCTCACCGCACGTGCTGCTGCTCGACGAACCGCTCTCGGCGCTCGATCCCATCCTTCGCCGCGAGGTTCGGGAGACGATCCGCGAACTGCATGCCGATAGCCCGGTCGGCATGCTGCTGGTGACGCACGATCTCGAAGACGCCACTGCACTTGGCGATCGCATCGCGGTCATGCTCGGACGTGAGCTGGCTCAGGTCGCCCCGGTGGCTACGCTGTTTGCGCAGCCCGCGACGCTGGCCGTGATGCGATTTCTGGGCGTGCATCAGGAGCTCCTCGGCACCATGATCGAGGGCGCACGCGTACACACCGCACTCGGTACGCTGACGCTGCCGACGGAGGTCGCGGCCGCAGGGCACGCCGCCACCGAGGTCGCTGTTGGAATCCGTACCGACGCGCTTCGCTGCGTGCCGCGGCCTCACGAAGGTCAGACATCTCCAGCGCACGCAATCACGTTCACTGGTCGCGTCATGAACCTGCACCACCGGCCCACCGGCAGCAGCGCCGCCGTGCAAACGGGAGACTGCACGTTTGACGCGCTAATCGATCGCATACATCCACCACTGGTAAATGACGACGTCGTCGTTTCGCTCGATATGCGCGGCCTGATTGCATTTCCCCGCTGAGATTTCGATGTTCGACGAATGGTTTCGCCTGCAGAAGGAACGCTGGTTCCGTCCCATCGCCGCGGCTGTGGGGAGCTGGTGCTCTCCGCTGACCATCACGCTGCTCGCTCTGCTGGCCGGCATCGCATCGGCAGTCGCCGCAGCGTTCGCCGTGTGGAGTGTGGCGCTTCTGCTGTGGCTGCTCAACCGGATTCTGGACGGATTTGACGGCACGCTCGCGCGCGTGCAGCGACGTCAGTCGGATCTGGGCGGCTACCTCGATATCGTGCTCGACTTTGTCGTCTACGCGGCCGTTCCGCTTGGCATCGCAATCGCACTCGATTCACGCGCCACATGGCTCGCGCTCGCGGTGCTGCAGGCAACGTTCTTCGTAAACTCCGCATCCTGGATGTACCTCGCTGCCGTGCTCGAACGGCGCGGACAGGGCGCGGCATCGCGTGGTGAAATGACAACGGTCACCATGCCACGCGGACTGGTCGCGGGCACGGAGACCGTCATCTTCTTCACGTTGTTCCTGATATGGCCAGCGCATTTCGTGGCGCTTGCCGCGATCATGGCCGCAGGAGTCGCCGTCGGCATCATGCAGCGTATCGTCTGGGCTGCGCGCCACCTCGACTCACACTGAGTCACCCCGCGTCCGTTCGAAGCGTTCCCAGACCTTGTCCTTCACGTCGTCCACAAAGAGCTGCAGGTGCGGGAACGGAATCTCGATGCCCGCCTCGTCGAGCGCCTTCTTGCACGCTTCGACCACGCGGAATCGTACGGGCATCTCATTCTCCGCTTCCGCTACCCAGACGCGCACCATCAGGTTCACACTCGAATCGCCGAGTGCCTCTACGACAACCGTAGGCGCCGGAGTCTGCAACACACCGTCGAGCCCGCGAACCGCACCCAGCATCGCCGCTCGCGCGTCGTCGATGGATTCCTTGTACGCAATCCCGACCGGCACGTTGACACGGGACTCGCCGTACATGGAGTGGTTGACGAGCAGCTCGCCAATCACCTGCTTGTTGGGAATGACCACGTACGTGTTGTCATGCGTGCGCAACCGTGTGGTGCGAAGCGTGATGTCGCGCACCTCGCCGAAGCGGTCCTGCGTGCTGACCCAATCGCCCACCTTGAACGGCCGGTCCCAGAAGATGAGGAAACCGGCGATCATGTTGGCGATTGTTTCCTGCGCGGCAAAGCCAACGGCGATGCCCACCACACCAAGTCCCGCCAATGCGGCCCCGACGTTGATGCCAAGCTGGCTGGCCGCCATGACAAGGCCCACGACCCACACCGCACCACGCACGACACCATCGACCAACAGGTGAATGAGCGCGGCGGCAATGCCCGCGCGGCGAAGCCCGGCGCGGAGCGCAGGCTGCAAAATGCGCAGCAGGACGTAGAACGCCAACAATACCAGCAACGCGGCCAACACGCGCGGCACGATGGCCACGGCGAGCGCGAGCAGCGCCTCGCTCGACAGCCAGTCTATGGAATCGAAAGAGATCTGCACCGATCAGTCGCCCGCCACCGGCACCCGGAATCCCCCACCCAGAAACGCCTTCTTGGTAACCGGCCCAAAGAACATGATAACATCAATCATTGACATGGGTTTGAGCGTGTTGCCCGTGAGCGGCAGCGCGGGGGGGATCGCCTCCGCCACGCAACGATTCGATCGTGCGCGAGAGTGCGGTGGCGATGTGTGATCCGCGCTGAAAGCAGACTCCGACGGTCACCTAGCCTAGATGCCCCGCCGGACGCACTACGATCGCCTGCCGAGCGCCTCCTCAAAGTAGGTCGGCACATCGATGCGCAGCGCCTCGCGCGCGCCATCCGGTCGCCACTCAAGCACCGAATCAGTGATCAGATCCGGCGCGTCGCGACGCACTCTGCGGATGCGCCGGCTCCAGCGGTCGACCATCCAATACTCGGCGACGCCTAACCGCAAATAGAAGCCGAGCTTCTGCTGTTGGTCGCGCTGACGCGTCGTTCGCGAAAGGATCTCGACGACCAGCGATGGAACAGGCATCTGCTCCCAGGTCTCCGGCAGCCTGGGCGTTGCGGGACGGACCATCAGATCTGGCTCCACCTCCGACCCGCTCGCGCGAACCACCGCGCGAGGTCTGTGGATGCTACCAAGACCCTCGGCACGCACGAACGGCCCAAGAATGTCGTGCAGCACCGACGCGAGTTGCTCATGCGCCGGGGATGGTGCCGGCGACACGAACAGCTCTCCGTCAATGAGCTCGTACTTGTTGCCGTCGTCTGGCAGCCGGTCAAGCTCGTTCAGCGTCCAGGTGCTCGTCGCAGGAGACGTAAGCATGTTCCGTGTTTCCTATGCGATTGAGGTTGGCCGCGCATAAGCGAACACGCGCACCGTCGCCGAAAGGCCCCTCACCACTATTACTCGCCTCGAACCGATTCCCCGCCTCTACCATGCACGCTACGCTCGGCGCGGGCGCCGAGTCAATACAGTCGTGGCAAAGTGACAAATCCGGCCCACTTTAACCTCTCATCCCCGCCCGCACCAACCGCTCCGCCACTCGCTCAGCCAGCATTTCGTGCGCCCGCTCAGCGATCGCGTCCAGCGACGGAGTTGTAGGCAGCATCGCCTGCGCCCGCTCTCGCAGCTCCTCGCGCGACGGGAAGGTGGGCCAGTGCACGTGCGCCATGGCGCCCGTCATCTGCTCCTTCGCGTGCTCCTTCGCGTGCGCTATCGCCTCACCGGCATGCGCAAAGGCCTCTCCCGCGTCGAGCCGCAGCTCGGCCAGGTGGATCTGCGCGTTGAGATGCGCGCCACGCGTGTCGTGCGCGAGCTGCTCGATGTTGAAGTCGGCCACCAGTTGGCGCGCGACCTTCTCCAGCACCGCCTTGCCCACCGGCCGCTCATTGCGCACGACCTCTGGCGGCGGCGCACCCAGATCCCACACCAGCCCAAGCCACGACATCGCCTTGAGCGCGTAGAACGTCGGGTCGAATTCGTACCAGCGAAAGCCCTGCCGAGTGGAGCGCTGATACGCATGGTGATTGTTGTGCCAGCCTTCGCCCAGCGTGATGATGGCCAGCCACCAGTTGTTGCGTGAATCGTCGCCGGTCACGTAGCGCTGGTTGCCGTGCACATGCGCCAGCGAGTTGATCATGAACGTGCCGTGCCACGTCGCGACCGTGCTCCACACGAAGCCAACCACCAGCCCTGACCAGCTGTCAATCAGGAAGCAGAGCGCCAAGAGCAGCAGCGTGGGCACATGCTCGTACTTGTTGAGCCACACCAGTTCCGGATACGCCGCGAGGTCAGGCACGGCGTCGAAATTGGTCCTGTCCCACTGCGGTTCGAAGATCCAGCCCACGTGCGAATGCCAGAATCCGCCGTGCAGCGGTGAGTGCACATCCAGTTCGGTATCGCTGTGCCGGTGATGATGCCGGTGATGCGACGCCCACCAGAGTGTGCCTTTCTGCGCCGTGGTTTGCGCAAGGAAGGCGAACAGGAACTGCATCACACGACTCGTCTTGAACGTGCGATGCGAGAAGTAGCGATGATAACCCGCGGTAACGCCGAACATGCGCACGACATACAGCACGATCGCGAGCACGATCGCCGTCTGCGTCACGCCCGTCCAGATGGCGGCGAAGCAGGCGAGGTGCAGCGTGACAAAGAGAAACTTGCCCGGATAGACCGTGTCGTCGTGCCCGGGCTCGTCGGCGTGCTCACGCGCATGCGACGTCGCGGCTGACGTCGAAACGTCGGTCGCAGCGGAACTGGTCGTAGTGGTCGAAGCTGATACAGAACTGGACAACGGAACTCCGGTCAGGCCCTGACAGGGTCAGAGGGGAAGAGCAGACAAGGCGGACGACGAGGACGGCACCACCAGCGCCTGCAGCGTGGCCATGGCGCGCGCCGCATTGAAGCGAGACGGGTCGAGAATGGTTTGCGTGGCACAGCCTTCAATGAACGCCGCGCATACTCCGGCGAGATCATCGGCAGACAAGCCGGCGTAGCGTTCCGGATGTTCCGCAATGATGGCCTGAGCAGCCGGCCGGAATGCGTCGCGGTAACGGTGCAACGCACGACGAATGAGACGGCGAATGACCGGGTGCCGAGTGCCGAGCACCCAGTAATCGTAGAACAGCTCCACGCGCTCACGCTGCTTGAGCAAGTGCGCGAGGTCGCGCTCCACCATGGCCATCAGCCACGCGATCGGCCGCGTACCCGCAGGCGGGCGCCTATGCAGCTCACCGGCCACGATCGTATGCGAAAGCATCCAGTCGAGAAGGTCGACCAACAGGCCGTCCTTGGACTCAAAATGAAAGAGCAGCAGTCCCGCGCTGACGCCCGCTTCGCTTGCTACGGCGCGAATGGTGAGCCCGCCAAGTCGGTCACGCGCGGCGACGCGATAGGCGGCGCGCAGGATTTCGTCACGACGAACTGACTCGGGAGCTTTGCGTCCAGGCATGAGCAGACAGAGATACAGGAGAGGCTCAACGGGGTGCTGGCCACTGCATTTTTGAACCTCGTTGAACGAGCGTTCAATGTCAACTTGGCCGAAGGGAGTAACCAATCGCGGCTCGCGGGCGTACGGGGAGGGCGCTACTCTCGCTGGGCGTCCCTTCGTTCTCGCCGACCAGTCGCGTGTTTGCCCCCAATTCCCGACTCATCATGACCGCTGCCACCCAGCCGCCCTTTCTCGGAGCGCCGCGCCGGACCCTGCGCGCGGCACTCACCGCATTGCTCGCCACCATCACGATCGCGACCGCTGCCTGTGGCGACGCCAATGACCGCGACGGGCGCAATGCGATCTCGTCCACCAGCACCACCGTTGGCGACACGCTCGTGGTACGCACCACGGGTGCGATCCCTGACGCCGGCACGCACACGCTCGCCGAAGTCTGGCGAGTGGGCGATGCGGAAGGCGTGGATTCCACGATCAGCTTTGGCGGCATCAACGGCTTTTCGGTGAAGGACGACGGCACCGTCGCCGTCTTCGACTTCACAGGCCCCACGCTGCGAACCTACGACGCCAACGGTCAGTATCTGCGTACCATCGGCCGAAAGGGTGCGGGACCGGGCGAATACACGCAAAGCAACGGCATGACGTATCTCGCCGACGGACGGTTGGCATTCTGGGATCCGGCTACAGCGCGCATCACGCTCTACAGTGCCGATGGCAGTGTGCACAGCGAATGGAAGCCGCCTGTTACCGGCATGTGGATGTTCGACGCATTGCACGCGGTCGCCACGCACGCGCTCGCGATCAACAGCACGTTGCCGCAGAATACATCGGACAGTGAACCGCCCCCGCGTGGCCCGCGCCCGTCGGCATATTTTCTGTACGACAGTACCGGCACCATCACCGACACGCTGCCGGTGCCGCAGCCCGCCGAACAACCGCCGGTGGTGACGGCTGAAAAGGAAGGCATGTCCATCATGTTCGGACTGCCGTTCTCACCATCGGCACTCGACGCGTTGCGTCCCGACGGCCAACTCGCCGTGGCCTTTGGACGCGATTATGTCATTCGAATCTCCAACGGCGCCCAACCCCTGCGCATCGAACGCGATCCGCTCGTTGTGCCCACCACCGACGGCGAACGCACCAACTCGCGCGAAACAGTCGAGTATCAGATCCAGCGATCGATGCCCGAGTGGCGGTGGGATGGACCGTCACTGCCCGACGTCAAGCCGGCGATCCGCTCGCTCAAGGCGACGGCCGACAATCGGCTCTGGGTGCAGGTATCGGCACCGGGCGTACTGATTCCGGAAAGCGAGCGCACAACGCAGCCCACGCCTGCGGTCGCGGGCGGTCCGCCTCCGCGTCCGGTCACCACGTGGCGGGAACCGACGTGGTACGACATCTACGAGCCGACCGGGGAGTTCTTCGCACGCATTGTCATGCCGCAGCGCAGCACATTGCTCGGCGCGCGCGGCGATCTCGCGTGGGGCGTTGTTACCGATGCCGATGACGTGCCCTTCCTCGTGCAGTGGCGCATCACTCCCGTGGTCGAGGCGCCATGAGCGACAATCCTGCGTCGGCAACCGCCTTTTCGCAGAACCTTCGCGTTGGTGTTGCCGCGCTGTTCGCCAACCCGATGCGCACCGTGCTGTCGACGCTGGGTGTGATCATCGGTGTCGCGTCACTCGTGGCCGTACTGTCAGTGGGCGACGGCATGGAGCAGACCATGCGTTCGCAACTCGAGACCACCACCAGCATTCAGTTCTTCAACCTGGTGCCGGTGACCACCGAGGAAGTGGACGGACAGCGGTTTCCGCTCGACCGCTACCCGCAGTTCTCCGTCGCCGACGCGCGCGACGCCTCGTCCATCGATGGGATCAGCTCCATCTAGGCCGACATCACCGGTCGCGCCGAAGCCACCGATAGTGCCGGCCGAGTACGACGTATGGTCACCGTGTCCGCGACGACGGAAGGCTGGTCGGCGCTGGCGCCGGTGACGCTCGGTGCTGGGGCGTTGCTCGACGAGGCCGACATCGACGCTCTGGCACCACCACGCGCAGTGATCACCCGCGCGCTCGCGGAGCGATTTGCGGTTGCCGACTCACTGGCCGATGCGAATGACATGGTCGGACGTTCCATTCGCCTGCAGGGCACCACGTTCAGGGTGCGCGGCGTGACGGCGGACGCGACGCCGGAAGAACGCGCGTGGATCAGCCTGAACGCCGCCGATTCCGCACTGCCGCCGTCTGCTCGGCCGCGCGTGGTGCTCATGCTCGGCAAGCTCGCTCGAGTGGAAGAGGCGGACTCGGTGAAAGCGCGCGTGACGCGCTGGGCCGACGCGCGGTTCGGCCCCGGCACCACATCGATTCGCAGCAACGACGGGCGGCTCGCACAGGCAGCGCAAGGCGTGCTGCTCTTCAAGCTATTCATGGGCGCGATCACCGGCATCTCGCTGCTGGTTGGCGGCATCGGCATCATGAACGTGCTGTTGGCATCGGTTACCGAGCGTACGCGCGAGATCGGCATTCGCAAGGCCATGGGCGCGCGCAGTCGTGACGTGCTCTGGCAGTTCCTCGCGGAATCGGTTGCTGTCGCGTCGTTGGGTAGCGGACTCGGCGTATTGCTCGGGCTCACCGGCGCATACGCGATCACGGCACTGATGCGCTCGAGGCTCACCGGCATGTTCATCTACGCCAGCATTTCGTGGAGCACCCTCGCGGTGGCCGTGCTCAGCGCATTGTTCGTGGGCCTTGTCTTCGGCACCTATCCGGCGCGCCGCGCGGCGCGACTTGACCCGATAGACGCCATCCGGCACGAGTAGCCGTCGCCGCCTTACATTCCGGTTGTGACTTCCCGCCAACTTCCGCTTTTTCCGCTCGGCATGGTGCTCTATCCGGGCCTTGCGATGCCCCTGCATCTCTTCGAGCCGCGCTACCGGCAACTGCTCACCGATGTGCAGGCGGGCGACAACCGCTTCGGCATCATCTGTTCGATGCCGGGTGTGGAGGAACGCGCGCTGCCGGCGGGCCGTGTGGGCTGCATCGCTGAGGTGACCGATGCGGAGACCACGGAAGACGGGCGGTCCAACATTGTCGTGATCGGTCGCGAACGCTTCGCGCTCGAACGCTTTGTTGATGACCCGGCGCCGTATCATGTGGCGCAGGTGCGCACGGTGGACGACGAACCCGGGGCCTCACCGGTTGCGATGGCCGTGGCGGGCGACGAAGTGATTGCCAACTTCCGCAAAGTCGTGCGCGCGGTGTTTACGCTCAACGACGACGACTCGCCGCTGCCTGACCTGCCCGAAGACGGCACGCATCTGGCCTATGCCGTGGCGGCCATGATCGAGATCGATATCGCCGAGCGTCAGGCCATTCTGGAAGAACGCTCGGCGGTTGAGCGATTGCAGCGCATTGATGCACTGTTGCGCACCGCGCTGCCCGATCTTGAACTCAAGGCCGCGATGCATCGCGCGCGCGGGCAGAGCTGACCGTCGGCTCATCATCGAGCTGTCATCGGCCCAACAGCGCGCGATAGGGCGACGTGCCCTGCGCGTTCGCGGGATGCGGAATGCCCAGCCAGTCCGATGTCACCAGCGCTGCGTCGCTGCTGCGCACGGGGCCGATGCGATGCGCCGCGATGCCGCTGCCCCACATGCAAAGGACCGTCTGCATTTCCTGACTCGTGGACGGGAAGCCGTGCGTCGCGCCCGGCCGTGAGAGCTCGGTGCTCACGGGATCGCCGAGCCCCGCATTCCACGTGTAGCCGCGCGCGACATCATAGTAGAGATCACCACCCGCTGGTCCGCCCAGTCCGAGCGTGTCCGCGCCCGGCGCATCGGCACGCCATGTCCGCGTGACGATCGGCGTGCCCTCGGGCGTTCGCGCCGCGCGCAACGCGCGTTCCGCTGCATCGAGCACCGCGTCCTGCTCGGCGGGCGTGACGATGCCTTGCTTCCACGCCGTTCGGTTGAGCATCACGTAGTAGCCGTTCGGTGAGTACGCTTTCGTGCGCGAGAGGTCCACGCGTCCCGCGCTGTCGAGCGCAAGCAGGCCGGCATTGCGCAGCGCAACGTTTGGCCTGAACCCGCGCCAGAACGTGCGCATGCCGTGGTCGCCGGAGACGATAAGCGCGGCCGAGGTGTCATTCGCGACAAGGGCGTGCAGCGCACGTAGCCGCATGTCAGCCAGCGCCCATGCGCGCACGCGAAACTCCTGCAAGCGCCTGCCGAGTGCCGCATCGTAGCGCGGCGTGGTGGAGTCGACGTATCCGTACCACTCGTGGTCGACTTCATCGATGAGCGGAAAGTAGTCGAGCATCAGTTCGGCGTTGCGTCTGCGCCACAGCCATTCGCTGCCGCGCATGAACTGTCGCGTGACATGCTCGAGGGACTCGAGGTAGCGCTGCTCCGCGCTGCCGTCACCGCCGTTCGCGAGCGTGGCACCGAACCGTCCACTTCGGTACACCGACAGCGCAGCATTGCCATACCACCCGCCGATTGCTTTCTGATATGCACGGGCGTCGCGGCCCGCGTTGTCCTGCACCACACGCAGTTCGGGAATGAGCAGTTCGAAAGTCGAAGCGTCCGGAGCGAGCGCGAACAGGCGGCCGGTGAGCGGCACGGGGCCGCGCGACGTCTCGACGAGTACCGCGTCGGGGAAATTCGGAGCGAGGCCACGCATATCCCCTGGGGACAACCCACTCACGGAGGCCGCCTTCACGAGCACGCCGGCGGCCACGTCGCGCTTTGCCGACAGCACTACGCGATCGTACACACGTGCGCCATGCATCAAGGCGAAGATGGAATCCGTACCTGCGAGCCACGCGATCTCGAGCGGCTCGACGCCCGACCTCAGGGATGCGATGCCGATCCATCGCGTACCAGCGCGCGGTTTGCTTTCGCGTTCGGTGATGAGCATCGACGGCGTGGTGGACACGTTGTAGCCGTTCATCACCAGCAGGTGGTCCAACGCGAGCACGCGAGTCGCTTCCGCACGTAACGAGTCGAGCGTCGCATCGCGGCGGTCGATATACGGATAGCCCGGCGCGCCCGGCGCCTGCGTGCCATGATGTCCGGCCACGCGGCGACCCGCGCGCGCCGCCGTGATCCAGATCGGTTCGGCGCGCAGGCCGTCCACGAAATAGCCCGACACGTTCGACGTGATCGTGTTTTCGTAGCGCGGCAGTCTCGGCTGCGCGTTCGCGGAAATGCCGTTCACGTTGCCATATGCACCCGTCCAGAGCGCCGCGTGTCCGGGTGCGGTAACGCTCGGGAAGGGTGGTCGTGCAGACGCTGCGCACGCCGCGTTGGCAAACATCGCGCGAAACGTCGGAATCGCCTGCGCCGGCACCGACTCCATGGCGCGACGCTCGTTGAGCGCGTCGAACGAGACGAGGATCGCGCGGCGCCCCGACGTGCGTGCGGACGCGCAGGCACTGAGCAGCAGCGACGCGCTCAGCAGCGCAGCGCAGAGGGGTCGAGGAAGCGCGAGTTTCACGTTGACAGGTGGATGAAATTCAGTTGCAAAGCTACGGCCGCGGCACGGCGCCGCGCTTCCGCCCGGATTCGCTCAGGATTCGCTCAGGGTTCCGTCTGGTCTGCGGCTGGACGTACCCGCTGCTGTGCGACAGTATGCGAGTACCGTGGACCATGTCCTCAACCCTACTCCACCTCCCAGTGCCGCTCATTCGCCCCCGCACCAATATCGGTCACGTTCTCGTCACACCGCGCTGCGGCGCTTGTTCGGGTCGGTCGGGCTGGCGGGCCATTGTCGGCCTCGTGGCTGCGCTCGCCTGCACCCGGGCGCCGAGCGCCGCGCACGCGCAGACGCCGCTCTCCGCCGCTGACTCCGCGCTTGTGGGCCGGATGCTGCTCGCGGAGGACGCGCGCGATCGCACCGATCCCGCGCTCCGGGCCGGGATGGCGCACCGCGATGCACGCATCAGCTCGATGGCCGAACGCGCGATGCAGCGCATCGTGGACCCCGTGTTCTCGCGACGAGATTCCTTGCGCATGACGCCGATTCCACCGGCTTCACCAGTCTACGCACAGCCTGAGTGGCGGATTCGCTACTTCGCGCTCGCGTTATCGGCGCAGCGCGGCAACTGCGATGCGCTCAACACCTACATGGCCGACAGCGCCTGGTCGGTGCGCCTTCGCGCTGCCGATCTCGTGCCCGCATCCTGTTCCTCGAACGCCGAGCTCGTCGCGACGCTCGTGCGCTTTATGGATGCGCTACCCGCCGATGCCTCCCAGCGTGCACGTGGCGGCGTATCCTGGCATGGTGCCGCGCACGCGCTGGTCGCCTACGCGCGGGTGCAGCCGCAACAGGCCGGCAGTCGTCTCCCCGCGTTCACGCGTCATGCACAGCCCGAAGTGCGCGAATACGCCGTGCGTGCGGCGGTCGTGCTTTCCGATACGGCGACACTGCTCACGCTCGCGCGCGATGCGAACCCCAATGTGCAGGCGTCCGGCATCGATGCGCTGCGCGCACTCACGGCACACGCGCATGATTCGCTGTACATCCGCGCACTCGACCGCGGTGCGCCACAAGTTGTTCGGTCGGCCGCGCTCGCTCTCGCTCGCAGAGGACCTCCGCGAGTTGATCCCACGGGAAAGCTTGTTCCGGGAGGCGACGCATCGCCGCAGGTCCGGGCACTGGCCGACTCCATGTACGCTCGCTGGCTCAACTACGGCAATGCGTCGTTTCGTGACGTACGGCACGCACTGCTTCGCCTGGCGGGACGCGACACGAGCGAAGACAGAGGCGTGCCGGCACGCGTGGTATTACCCTCGCGCACCGTCGCGATGGCGCTCGGCGAGACGGTCCGCGTGCGCGTGACCATGTCGCCCGCCAGCGGCGGCGGCGCGTTCGTGGTGCGCATGCGCGGTGATGTCGCCCCGATGATGGCGGGCCACATCGTGGATCTCGTGGAGCAGCAGTACTATGACGGACTCACGTGGCACCGCGTGGAACAACATTTTGTCGTACAGGGAGGCAGTCCGGGCGCGAATGAATACGTCGGCCTCTTCCACTTTCTGCGTGACGCGCTCGGCACAGTGCCACACGCCCGCGGCACGGTCGGCATGAGCACACGCGGCCACGACACGGGCGACGCGCAGTGGTTCATCAATGTGAGCGACAATCTCCGCCTTGGCCGCGACTACACGGTGTTCGGCGAGGTCACCGAGGGAATCGATGTGGTGGACGGTATTCTCGAAGGCGACCGGATTGCCACGATGCGCGTCATTCGGTAGACGTAGAGCATGTCTTCCGACCACGATTACAGCCGCAACCACGAAGCCTCTCTCGCGTTCCCCTTCTCACAGGACGCGACCAACGAACGCGGGCAGCCGCTCTACCTGCCCGACGCAGCGCAGCTCGTGCCGCCGCCGCACCCGATCAGCGCGATCACGCTGGGCGCGGGTGCGCGTGGCAACGTCTACGGTAATTTCGCGCTCGCCTATCCCGATCATCTACGCATCGTGGGTGTCGCCGAACCGTCGGAGGTACGGCGCGACGGCTACGCCGATCGACATGCGGTGCCCGGATCCGAGCGCTTCACCGACTGGAAAGCAGTCTTCGCGCGTCCCCGGTTCGCCGACGCCATCATCGTGAGCACGCCCGATCATCTGCACTTCGCGCCGTGTATGGCCGCGCTCGAAGCCGGGTACGACGTGCTGCTCGAGAAGCCCATCGCCCCCACGGAAGCGGAATGCCGGGAACTGCTCGACAAGGCACGTGAGACGGGACGCATCGTGGCCGTGTGTCATGTGCTGCGCTACGCACCGTACTTCGCGCACATGCGCACGCTCATTGGCGAGGGGGCCGTGGGACGGCTGGTGAGCATCCAGCACATGGAACCGATCGGCCACGTGCACATGGCACACTCGTATGTGCGCGGCAACTGGCGCGACAGCGTGAGCACGACACCCATCATCCTGGCCAAGTCGAGTCACGACCTCGACATTCTGCGCTGGCTTGCGGATCGTCCCACGCGTGCACTGCAGGCCTTCGGCAACCTGTCGTGGTTCAAGTCCGAGAACGCGCCCATCGGCAGCACCGAACGCTGCATGGACGGATGCGCCGTTGAGGCCACCTGTCCCTACTCGGCGCGTCGCATCTACCTCGAGCAGCGCATGCGGCTGTACGTCTTCAACCTCGCGGTGGACGAACCCACTCGCAGTGACGACATTCGCGCGGCGCTCGCGACGACCGACTACGGCCGCTGTGTGTATCGCATGGACAACGACCAGTGCGATCACTACACGGTCAACCTGCAATTCGAAGACGAAGTGACCGCGACGTTCTCCATGGACGCGTTCACACCCATGTCGGGACGCCGTACGCGCGTGATGGGATCACACGGCTATCTCGATGGCAACATGCAGCACCTCGAGGCGCATGACTTCCAGACGGGCAAGGTCACGGAGTGGATCAGCGACGTGGTGGAGGAAAGTGACGACGATGCGCAGTCGGGGCACGGGGGCGGTGACTGGCGCATGGTGGCGGACTTCGTGCAGGCCGTGGCGTATCAGGATGCGGGGCGGCTTTCCTCGACCATCGATCAGTCCATTGAGAGTCATCTCATGGCGTTTGCGGCGGAGCGGAGTCGGGTGCGGGGGACAGTCGAAGCCGTCGCCGTGTGACTGCCTTTACCGCGGAGGCGCGGAAGCGCGGAGGAACTGCAACAGATTTTTTTATGGGGCTGTTGCAGTTCCGCTCATTTTATCAATGCGCCTGCAGCGATCCTGATTGTTTGCGTGTAGTGCTCTGCGACTCAGCGACTCCGCGGTGAAGCAGTTCATTTCCGGCCGCGCAGCTACTGCCCTCTGGCCCCCGCATCCCGATCCCGCGGATCCGGCGCACCCGTCCGCACGCCACGCGCATCAACGGACAGCGAGTGCGCCGTGCCCTGTCGTCCGCCCATGCGCACCGTGTGCCCCATCGCCTCGAGCGCAGCGACAGTCGCCGCCGGGAACGCGTCCGCTTCGGCGGAGAGACGGTCGGGCAACCACTGATGATGGAAGCGCGGCGCGTTGACCGCCTCCTGAATCGGCATCTCGAAGTCGATGATGTTGAGCACCACCTGCAGCACCGTGTTGATGATCGTGCGACCACCCGGGCTACCAACAACGGCTACGAGCTGGCCGTCCTTTGCGACGATTGCGGGCGTCATGCTCGACAGCATGCGCTTGCCCGGCCGCGCGATATTGGCAGCGGTGCCGATCAAGCCTGTGCTGTCGGTGTAGCCGGGCTTGCCGTTGAAGTCGCCCATCTCGTTGTTGAGCAGGAATCCGGCGCCCTCCACGACCGCACCCAGTCCGTAGCCAGCTTCGAGGGTGTATGTGACCGAGACAGCGTTGCCGGCCGCGTCGACCACGGAGTAGTGCGTGGTTTCATCGCTCTCGTTGTCGGCCACGAGTTCGCTGGCGCGTGAGACCGACGCGCGCTGCTCGTCAATGCCTGCGCGAAGCTCCGTGGCGTATGCCTTGCTTGTGAGCCGGCTCAGCGGAAGCGTGTTGAAGTCGGGATCACCGAGGTGCTGCGCGCGATCGCGGAACGCGCGGCGCATGCTTTCGGCCACCAAGTGCACGTAGCGAGTGGAGTTGTGCCCCGCCGCACGCAGATCGTAGCCTTCGAGGATGTTGAGCATCTCGATCAATGCCACGCCACCGGAACTCGGCGGCGGCATCGAGATGATGTCGTACCCGCGATAGGTGCCCGTCACCGCGTCACGTTCCTTCGCTTCGTAGTTCGCCAGGTCAGCCGCGGTGATCAAGCCACCGTTGCGCTGCATTTCGGCCACTATGAGTTGCGACGTCTCACCCTTGTAGAATCCATCGCGTCCCTGATCACGAATGCGCGTGAGCGTGCGGGCCAGATCGGATAACACGAGCGTCGCGCCTTCGGCGTATGGCTCACCGTTCTGGTAGTACGCCGCCAGCGACGCCGGATAGGGAGAGAGTTTGTTGCGAGCGCCGCGCAGCGATCCGGCGAGACCAGCGGGCACTGCAAAGCCGTCTGATGCCAGCTTGACCGCCGGCTCGACCAGACTCGCCCAGTCGCGCAACCCGTACCTGGCGTGCGCCATCGCGAATCCGGCCACCGTGCCCGGCACACCGACCGCAACGTGCGTGTTGTGGTGCACACGCGACGAATATGCGCCGGTGGAGTCGAGAAACATGTTCGGGTGCGACGCGGCGGGCGCACGCTCACGGAAGTCCAGCGTGGTGGTGCGTCCGTCGGCAAA
>JBBQNT010000062.1:0-15579 GCA_038330215.1 Gemmatimonadales bacterium | reverse complement strand
CTTGATCCTCGACGACTGGGGCCTCGCGCCGATTGGGGATCGTGAGCGGCGCGATTTACTGGAGATGATCGAAGACCGCACGGGGCGCCGAGCGACGCTGCTCACCAGTCAGGTGCCCGTCGAACACTGGCACGAAGGCGTGGGCGACGCCACGTTTGGCGATGCGATTATGGATCGACTGGTCCATCATGCGCATCGCATCACCCTCACCGGAGGATCCCTACGGAAGCTCGGCGCCACGACGTCGTCGGACCCCGCGTCGTCGTAACTCTTTTCCACTGATCTCACGCGCGCACCCTCCCCCTGTCCAGCCACCGAAACGCCTGGCCGAAATGGGCCGGATCGGGTGGCCGCTTTGGTCCGGAATGCCTGGCCGATTTGAACCGGATTACCTGGCCGCTTTGACCGGAATACGCAATAGTGGACGCCACATCGTGGAGCACCTGTCCGCGCGACGCAATAGGGCAAATTTTCTATAGACATCAGCGCGCGACATTTTTACATCCGTGTGACCTTGACTTTTCCATGTGTAGCGGCTGCTTCCCAAGCAGATCCAGTGTGCCGATACCAACGGCCGGTGTGCCAGCGGCCGTTCACATGACTCGTGCTGCGTCACGATGTCGCCGGCAGCATCCTTTCCAGCGTCAATCGAGACTTGAGCGGAATGTCCTGCTCATAGAAGTACCGCGTCACAACGGCGATCGTTGATTCTACGCGATCTGTGGCGCTCGATTTCTCCACGTCCGCACCCGAAGTTCAAGCCTCCGGCCTTGCCTGCAGCCTGGACGTCAGGTTGTACTGTGGACGCACCCACAAGATGGGGTGGGGCGGCCGTGCGGTACCTTTAGGTACAATAGGGCGTGACCGCCCCACCGCTACCCTGACGCGGCCATCAGCACCAACCGCCCATAGCTGGCGAGGGCATCCGATATCAGCGACCAACGTACGTCCTAGGGCGCTACGCGGCGCACACTGCTGACCGAGGAAGCACTCCGCCAAGGTTGGCCGCATGACTACGAGGAACTCGTCCGACGTGTAAAGCAACGCGTACCGGGTGTGAAGCAAAACACCGCCTTTCATACCGCCCATCGGGCGCTGAGCGACGAAGGCCGGTTGGCGCGCGTTCGGCTTCTCGACATCAACAATCCGAAATCGAGCAAGAAGACATACTACAGCGACGCCATGGTGGATGCGTTGGCGACGCGGCTCTCCGAAGGCGCGCCGTCGACGGGCAGATCGTAGCCGCGATCGCTTATAGAG
This sequence comes from Gemmatimonadales bacterium, assembly GCA_038330215.1. Lineage (GTDB taxonomy): Bacteria > Gemmatimonadota > Gemmatimonadetes > Gemmatimonadales > Gemmatimonadaceae > JAABRT01. The sequence continues at coordinate 14,319 of JBBQNT010000062.1, read as the reverse complement.
GTCAGCCGTAGCAGAATTGTCCCGGACTCCGCCGCCATCCGTCGTCAGCGAGTATGGCACGCGCAGCGAGCTCATTCACCCACTCCGCCCGCCTTTGGACTGCCTCGCCGCAGCGGCCGCAAGCGCCGCGCGGGCGCCCATGCTGCGCGTTGTGCGCGCTTCGTTACTTGGGACTGAAATCGTAGACCTGACTCCTACTCGTCTTGACACCGGAGAGTCGACCGCTCTAGTTGGCGTCCTCCGCTTCATCATCACAGTGCCAGAGCAGTGAAATGACCTGATCGAAGCGAGGCACGTGGTGGGTGCTCTCGTAAAGCGTACCTCGCAGTTGCGTCGGCCGATCCAGCCAAGCACCGCCTGGTACTTCACGAGGCGATTGATCAGTCCCTTCACCCCGAAAGACGCTTGCAGCCAACGCGTCGGCCGAAAGCTGCTGACTGCGCTCAGTCAGCGGCAGGAAAAAGCCCTCCGATCGGACTATCCATTCCACACGGCCCGCGGAACTGACGACCATAGCGCAGCGCTCTCGAGATGCTTGGATGAAGCGCCAAGCAGCCGCGGTTAGCGACACGTTGTACATCGACTCGCCGGCCAGCCGCTGCACCGATGCAAAACTCACGTCGAGATTTTGCACGTCGGAAGCGAACAGCTTCATCGGCATAAGAAGTTCAGCCGCAAAATCGTTCGCTTCCCATTCAACGACTCGCGCATCTCTGTTGCGGGCGCGCATATCGCCATCGGCGCAATGCTCCAGCTCACCGCCTTTTCTTGCATGGCTCGGAATATGAAAGTGGCCCAGCTCATGAGCGATGGAGAAGCGCTCCCTTCCGCGATCCTGACCGGGCGCAATCCAGATGCCGCCGCCGGGCCCATAGGGATTGCGCAGCAGGCACGCGGTGTAGCCAGGATCCTTCTCACGCGAGCGAACGAGATCAATTTGGTCTTCGGCGAGAATGGCTTCGAGATCGCATGAGCGATTGTCGCCAAGCTGGCGGTACTGCCGAAACAATCGCGCAGTGTGTCGTCCTCGGGCTGACTCCACGACCCGAGCTGGAAACAGGCTAGCACCCACGTCCAGAGCGACTACGGATTCCTCGGCTCCGGGGGCTGCTTCCGGCCACCCGAATCCGAGCTTTTCTGATGCTTGAAGCGCAAAAACGTCAGGTACTGATTTAGCTCGTCGCGCGCGCCCTCCGACAGTGTGCGGTACTGGCGGAAGTGGAGTTCTTCCTCAGGCTGCAGCGATTCGACCTCAGCGCCGACCAAGTAGGGAACGGAGACACCAAGGGCCTCGGCGATCTGTCGGAGCATGTCATACGATGGGTTCCGATCTCCCGCCTCAATCTGCGAGATCGCCGACTGAGAGGTACCGATGCCTCTGGCGAGAGCCGATTGGCTGAGGCCCATGTCCTCTCGGATCTGAGCAATGCGCGGTCCAATATCCAAAACAAATCACCTATATCGTATATGTCTTGCCTTATATCACCAATCGTTGTAACTTCGACGTGTGTGATACAGCCTATCACCATTCACCGTAGTCGGCAAGCAGCATCGACGAGACGAGCGTCCGCACTGTGGCCGCTGTCATCACCGCCGGTCGTTCGGCAAGGAAAGGTAGTTATGTCAGCGTTGTACATCGTGCAGGCACAGCCCAACCCCCCGGGTAAGGACGCTTCCCGCCGGGGCCAGACGACGAATCATCAGCTGAACGAAGAGTGGATTGAGTTCGAGGCGGTTGGTGGTCCTGTCGCTGTTTCCGGCCAGACCATAGCTCACCTGACGTTTACCGGCGGGTGTCAGGTGACCGGCCAAGCTACCTTGATGACTTTCGGCGACGGTTCGTTGTCCCAAGGTCGTCGACTTCGACTGCACACGGGACGGGGCACCAACGCATGGGCAGGCAACACCTACCACATGTACCTGAATCGAGACTGGTTCGTGTGGAACAATCAATGCGGCGATCGCTGCACGGTGACACACCAGAATCGAACAATCGACTCGGCCGGGTATGCGCCGAACCCGCCGGAGGGCGTCTTGAGCCGCGTGCCCGGGACCGATCGACTCAAGCCGGCGCGGCAGCTCAGCTATCGCTGACTGCAATACCTAGGTCGCAGCATCCGGCTGCGCCCAGCCAGTCCTTTTCTCGAGGATTTTTTGATGCCGAAACGAATCGTAGTAACGGACGAAAGCGATAGTGGCCGCAACCGACGATTTCATGACAATGTCACCGGCGAGGACATGTCACGCGCAGAGTTCGTTCGACGGATCGAAAGTGGGGGCTATGCCAACTATCACGTTCGGCGCGTCAATGAGGTTAAGACGCCGGTGTCGAATCCGGACGGTTCCGAACACAACAATCTTGGGTGACGGCCGGGGCGAGTCGCGCGAGAATACCGCGTGCGGCTCGCAGGACGGGAGATGGCACAATAAATTCGTGTCCGCGCTTGAATGGATCAGAGGGTGGCGGTGAGATCCCCGCGAGCGGGATCCGGTAACTCCTAGGTGAAGTTGACGAAAAGGCTGTTCACAGGGCAGGACGGCTCCGGTTCGGATAGGCCGTCTGCGCCTGCACAACGCAGCTGGCCAAAACGCTGCACCTATCGGCTCCATCGTCGGTGCCGTCGACCCGTTTCGGGGTCGACTCGACGAGCCCGTGCTAGCGCGTCCCACGGTTAGAGACAATAGGGTGGCGACGCACGGTGCGCAGCTCATGGACCGGTACTCCGTAGGCAACGCGAATGCGCTCAAGGAGGTCAGGACGGATCAACAGGTCAGCTCCTTCGCAAGCCGCGGGTTGTGCGAACAGCGCCTCGGGATTGCGGACCCACCAGGTGCGCAGTGCCACCGCCGGATAACCCTGCGCATCACGCCAAATGAGCGGCCCGCCGGGCGTGGCAGACTCCAATCCGAGGTATCCGAAAAACGCGGCGGGCGGGACGAGCACGCGCGCATCGCCCAGCCAGTCGACCACGTGCGCTAGGCCCACAATTGGCCCGAAGGGTAGGCGTGCAGGGAAAGAAGGCGGTAAAGATTTTGGCGACCACCACTCCTCCGCATCGCCCTCTACGAACGGAACAGCATCGGCCGGAATGCTCATTCCCAACGGCACCGCGACGACGCCTGCCAAGACAGTGATCGCCTCAACCGGCGATCGATACGGCGATTGGCGATCTGGACGATAGCGGCGCTCCAGGAGCGCGATTCGCGTCCACCCTGTGTACAGCGGATCGTCGTCGCCGACCGTGGGGAGAACACCTGCCCCCCCCGTCACTTCCTCGGCCGCCGGCCAGGCCGGGCGTGCAGTTCGGCTCGCGGCCAATGCTAGGTGCAGTTGCGACTCCGGTAGTACGTGGCGCAGAACAGCATCTTCTAGGCCTGACGACCACTGCCCCGATTTCCAAAGGTGCGAGCCCAGGCCACTCAGCACTTCGTGTAGCGCCACTTCAAAGAGCTCCCTTTCCCACATCAAGGTGGGCGTCGGCGGATAGGCGTCTCCGTCTCGCCCATGCGCGATTCGGTAGCGACCTCGTGCACGATCGACGACGTCTGCCCTAGCTAGGAGAGCCTGCAGACGCCTCGTGAGGTGCTCCGGCAGTTCAGGCCAGATAGCGGCCATGCCATCGACCACTCCGCCTACGTCGATACGAAGGAGTGCCTGCCGACGATCAGCAGAAAGCATTTCCTCGCCCGCGCGAAACTCATGCGAATGCACGCTCTGCGGCGCGGCGGCTACCGGAAGACCTGCTCGAGAGAGCAGCGCTGTAGCGAGGCGGCGCGCGCCCCACAGGTCACAAGTTGCGTATCCCCTGAGCACCTCTGCAATGGCGCGGGTGATCGGGTAGGGTGGCGCTTCCGAATTCTGAAGTGCATCGAGCACGAGCAGGACGGATGTCAGTGGGGCATTGCGAGTCAGAAACCAGCGCAGGGGCACCGGAACCGCATCCGGTCGCCGCGCTATCGCACGCACGACTCCATCAAGTGCGTTCACCTTCTGTGCAAGTGTCGGGTCCGAGATCCGAGCAAGCAGCAAGGCGACCAAACCCTCGTCGACCGACCACTCGTCGCCTGGCCACCCCGGCTCTCGGTCGTCTCGAAGAGGAGCGAACCATCCGTTCTGCGGCGCGAGTGGCAGTCGGTGTCGCACGACGGCGAACGCCTCTCGCCACGCCGCCTCGGCTGCCACCGGCTCCCCCCATGCAGCGAGGCGCTCCACGAGGTGGTGCGTGGTGCCGCTACTGTACCAGTTCCCACGCACCGCGAATGCCACCTCGTCGGCTACGACTTGATGCGCCCGGGCGGGCTCTAGTGCGACTGCGCGGTCGATGAGGTACCCATGCGTCTTGTCACCGAGCCGATGATAGCCGTTGCCTCCACGCGACGCCGTGTACGCGAGCGCGTACGCCGTCGCCGCCAAGCTCGCGTACCCGGCAGCGTCCAATCCACTCGCGAGAGCGCCCAGCGGGTGTGCTCGACCGGAGCCCAACGGCGCAGCGTCGCGGGCCCAGAAGCGGAGCAATCGGCGGACGTCGTCTTCGCGACCCGCGTCGACGAGCTGGCCAAGGTGGTACCCGAGCGCGAGGACCACGTCGTCCCAAGCACCAACTTCGTCCCACCGCCTCGCGTCTCTCGCTCGACGGAGTCCGGAGAGCAACTCAACGAACGTAGCGTCAGAGGCGAAAGGTGGCAGGCGTAGCCACGGGAGCCGGGCGGGCTCGCCTGGGCGGAGTGGGACCTGGGCCCTCGATTCCTGTGCAGCCGTCTCCGAAGAGCCCCTCATCGCGTGACTGGCAGGCACAACCTCGGGGATAGGGACCTCATGCGCGAGAGCGACCTCCGCGAGACGTGCCGCCGCGGTCTCAACATCGCGACGGCTATCCCCGGCCACCTCGGCTGCGGCGCGACGGAAAGTATCGATCCCGAGCGACCGGTCCAACGACAGAACGCGAACCACGGGCGCGAGGCGGGCATCAACCCTCTTCGTAGCCTCCTGTCGGTCGTCGGCTTCGAAACGCAGGGTCGCCAGTACGGCGTCGAGGAGTGCCGGGTCGCCAGTGTCATCGACCGTCTCGATTGCGTCTTGCACCGCCCGGACGTTCGGCCAACTGCTCTGATCATCCTCCTCCATCAGCGTGCGGGCGAGCACCAAGGTACCAACTGCTGCGTGTACCTCGATGAGCGCTCGCAGCCACGCGTTGGGCGCATGCTTGGTCGATCGACCATCCGTGTGCGAGACTGCGGCATGCACGAGCGGTTGGGAGTCAGCAAGTGCTTGGAGCGAAGCCTCGCGTGAGTGCGCGACTAATCCGGACGCTCCCTCGACGATGTCGAAGATGGTCACGTCCTTACGCCACCCGTATCCGCCAAGGAACACAGCGCCACGCGCCCAAGCCTCGCGGGCCCCGTGGGCGTTGCCGGCGGCGTGCCGCACGCGCGCCAAGCGCATGGCGTACTCTGCATGCGTGGGGTAGTAGCTGCCGACCGACTCCAGCCGAGCCATAACTTGCTCAACAGTCGCCTCCACAAACGCTCCCCCAACCGGGTCCGTTACGTGCGGCAACAAGACGTCGAGAACGGTCCCCGTTCCGAGCGGCCCGCCGTCCTCTCGGTCAATCCGGGAGGACGTCTCATCGGCGGCCAATGTGAGCGCCGCGAGGGCATCTTTCCAATCAGCCTCCGTTCGGAGAAGTCGCATCCCCCATTCGAGGCTCTCCTGAATCACCAGTCGGATAGCCCACAGGTCGCACGCTCGAGGCGTTCCGCGGAAGGGGTGGACGTCGCGCGTCAACTCATGAAAGGCGCCTCGCACATCTGCCTCCTGTCCAGCCCCCCGCGCTACGTCGGCTTTGGCGAGCGCCAGCACAAAGCGGAGCCAGCAGCGGTACCAGCCCGCACCCTCGACACGAAGCAACTCCGCCGCCAAGGTCGCGGGCCCACGCTCCGGATCGGCGGCACTGAGGCGGACAGCCGCCACCCACGCGCGGACGTTTTTCGCCTCGTGGAGGTGAACGTCGGGACCCACGGCGATCGGAAGACTAGACGGATCGGCCGTCACCTGGGACGCTACGCTCCCTGCGGCGTGATCGAGGCAAGCGGCGGCGAGTTCTATGGTATCTGCACACGAGAGCGCGCTTGTGGCGGCGACTCGCGCTGCAGCGGCGTCGCCGACGCGCGCGCGCTCGTCCGCGATGCCGAGGTAGAGCGCGGCCGCCGCGCGAGGCGTCATTCGCGCCCCACCCCGTCGCCTAGGGTCAGCACGCTGCGCTATGCGCTCCACCAGTTCCGGATCCATCGTTCGAGCAAGCCGTGCGCCGAGCCGACGGATGAGTAGCGGATGGAATGCATCGCCGACCGTACGAAGGTATTCAAGCAACCGCGCGACCACACGCACACACTCGCCCATCCGAATCCTTCCGTGCACGACCGTCAGGGAAATGGCATCCTCGGGTTTCAGACTCCCCTCGGGGTCGGACATGACGGACGAGCGCTCGTCGTCATCGTCGTCCATATCGTAGAGCGCCAAGTACTCGCGCCACGGCGCTGTAGCACCTGCGTCGTCGACAAGCGCGCATGCGTGGAGGCCATCGGACAGCGATAGAGTCGGGCGGCCGTCGAACAGAAGGCGCTCCGCGAGCGCTGCAGGACCGAAAAGCGAGAGGTACGTAGCCCAGTAGTCGAGCCACTGGTTCTGCGCTTCGTCAAAGCACGTGTATGCTGCGCGGTGTAGTTCGACACAGCGAGCTAGCGCAGGCCAGTCTCGGCTCTCCGCCGCAATATCCGCGGCCAGACTGAGGTTCCGCTGGACAGCATCGGGCGGGTGAGCCTGCGCGACGCTCTCCGAGACGAACGCTACATCGACGTGCGCGAGGACCTCGTCCCCCCGGTCAGCCCGGCGTAGTGCCGGCAACAGGAAGCGGTAAGCCTTTGCATCCGCGTAGAACCCTCGCGCGGTGAGCCACTCGATCACCGGGGCAAGTATCTCGGCAGGCGCCCGCCCCTGCCGGGAGAGCTCCTCGGTCATAAAACGGCGGAAGCTCTCGTGGAAGATACGGACGCCGCCCTGACCGGTTGTATCCGTCACAATTGCAGTCAGTTGGGGGAGGGCATGCTGCACCCATCCGCCCACCAGAGGACCCACAATCGCGCGCAACTCGGCCTCGGTAACGGCGAAGTCGATCACGCCGAGTACGTCGGCGACAGCCTGCGCTTGCACGCTCGCACTACGGTAGAGGTGCGCGTAGTAGACCGCCACGTCGCCGCTGATGGCCGGGGCGGTGGCGATCCACTCGTGGGGCGAGGTGACAGAGCCGTCCTTCAAACCTGCCACTAGGCCGCGCGACAGGTATCGTGCGTACAGAGGATTACCCTCTGCCCGTTCGGCCAGCGCGTCCCGTACGCTCGCTAAATCATCGGCGGCGGTGACCCCCACGGCGGCGAGTCCACGAGACACTCCATGCCGGTCGGCCAGCGCCGCCAGATCCGGCGGTTGCCATGGTGGCACCTCCCGTTCCGCGAGCACGTCTCCCCATCGCACACGCAGCGGATCCAGGTGGCGGCCAGGCTGCGATCCGATCACAAGCGCCACACCCTCTGGCAGACGCGCCGTCGCGAGCCGCTCGACGATGTCCGTCTCGTCGTCCGCGAGGGTGCGCGCGTTGCCGCGCACTCTCGCGATGTGATCAATGCCGTCGACGATGAGCACGACAGGACGCCCTGTTGCGGTGGCCTGCAAGAGGGTTGCTTCAAGCTCCTCGAGGCCAGCCGCGTAACGGGCACCGCCCGCGCCTCGGAGCGAGGGGTCTGCATCAAGCAGGTCCCCGAGCAGATTGGCAAAGAACACGTCGGTGGTCACACGCCGCTCTACCAGCGCGTCACCAGGTTCCAGATAGCAGTAGTGGCGCGCGACGATCGCCCCCGCAGTGGTTAGCTCCTCGGCAAGACGCGTCAGCTCCCATGATTTGCCCGCACCCGGTGGCGCTTGGACCAATTGGTGCATGCCGACTAGCGCCGCGTCATGCACCGTTCGCCGGAATGACGGCCGATCGTGGAATAGCGCGGCATCGAGGGGAAATGCCTGAGCCACACGGCCGAAGTCCAACCGGATCTCTAGATCGCGCTCAATATCAGAGGGCGCGAGTGACGCCTCGTTCGTCCGCGCCAAGGTGGCTAGGGCAATCGCCAGCGACGCGACATCCGACGGTGCACGACCGTGGTTGGGGTACCGTCCGATGCCGACTCGCTCGGTCAACTCCTCGACAAGTGCCCGTTCAAGCGGCCCCGGGGCAGCTAGCTCCAACGACGCGCCGGGTAGTTCGAGCTCGATGACAAATCGCCGGCAAAACTCGAGGAATTCGACGCGCCCGAACTCGGCGGCGGGATCCGTGAAGTCGCCGAGCGGCGGCCAGATCGGAGCGCCGCCTGCTGGCCAGATCGCCTCACCGTTGAGCTGGAAGCACCGGCCAACCCAGCCGGCGAGCGTCGGGGCGGCCGTGGTCGGCCCAAGGACTGCAATGAGCGGATCGGCGGCCAACGGGGGCATCCACGTCGCGCACAGCCGATACTCGTCGGCTGGTTTCCGACCGGCTCGCACATGGGTCAGCACGAGCCGGTCGATGCGGATGCTCGATGCGGCGCCCGTGAAGTCGGACACGCTGAGTGGACGCGCGGGGTCTTGGCTGGATTTGAACTGTCGCCGGAGCCGGCGACCGGCGGCACGGACCTCAAGGTCATCTAGGCGATCATCAGCAACCACTTTGCGGTCGATGATTACCTCGTCATACCGCTCAACGATCGCTCGGACTAGAGTGTAAGCCGTTGCGATGTCCTGGTACCAGTAGCCTCGGTGCGCAGGTTGAAGATTACCTCGGCGGACGCTCATATCTGGCGAAAGATACGGTGTTGCTTCTTCGTAGGGAGTTGCGTGGCTACTCCAGCCGTTTCTGCCACGTGGTCTCCTTCATGCGAAGCGCTAGAGATTACCGCCGCGTTCCTCCACCCTAAAGGCATGCGTACAGCCCGCACAGAACCTGTGCCACCAGCTGTGCCACGGCAGTCGCCGCAAATACTCACGCGTTCGCCGTCTGCTTTCCGCGCATTCCCGCATAAACACAAATGCCCCCGCGAGTTACGCGAGGGCATGCCCGTCTCCATGCGGCATACTTCGATTTTTCAGTCCGCTGCTCTACCGACTGAGCTACCTAGCCAGCACAGGCCGGAGTGCTCGCGCACACCGGCCCATCCCCCATACTTAACCGCACCTTGCCCGCCTTGCCAGTCCCTCAGTGGGCGGCGCGGGCGATCTTCTCGACGTGCAGGTTCACACTGTGATTCGCGCGCAAGCCGAAGATGCCGTCGGGGCCCACCTGCGCCCGCGGCAGCGTGTGCACGACCTGCCCGTTCACAAGGAACTGGACGTTCGGCCCGACAACCTTGACGGCCAGCACGTTCTTCACACTCGAGCCACTCGCGGTGGACCACTTCGCGATCGCCTCGTGCGCCTTCCAGGCGGCCAGCGTGGGCGTCTCCGAGCCCTTGCGCTGCTTGATGATGAACTGGCCATCGTTGCGCAGCAGGAAGTACGTGTACGCCTGCCCGTTTCCGGCCAGGTCGCGTCCGCCCACGATCAGGCCGTAGCCCTCGCGGTCGCGGCCCTTGGTGTCGAACAGATGGAGCGTAGCCTCCACAGTAAAGTCGCCGCGCGCGCTGCTGTCCGGGTGCCAGAGCGTGACCGCCGGACCGGTGGTCACGTGGAAGCCGGGCTGCATGTCCTGAAAGACGAGCGAGTCGGCGCCGTGGCCGGCGTGCGCACCCTGGTCAAAGCGGGTCTGCCATCCGGAGGGACGGCCCTGAGCTGACAGCACAAGCGGCATCGCCAGCAGCGCGGCAAGCGCGGAAATGGAGAGGTTGACGGAACGCATGGGGAGCCTCGGGAAAATGGGGACGAGAATTCTGAGGGATTCTGTGGCGCCGCGCCAGATGCCTTGAGGGATATGGACAGCCAGCTGGGACAGGCTGCATCGGTCTGGTGCCGCTGACAGCGCATAGACCTATCGGCGCGCACCCTCGCGTCGCTGCACACGCTCCACCACCACATCGCCGCGCACCGCCCGCACCCTAATCGAACCCGCGTCCGAAGCGCTCACCGGCACGTCCCCGCGCACCGCACCACGCATCGTACGCACGTCGTAGCGCGCGCGCATGGCGTCCGACACGCCAAGCACCACCCGCCCCACGTGCGACGAAACCGTGATTCGACCCGACGTCGCCGGCGACGCATCCACGCGCACATCGCCGCGCACGTTGTGAATGAATGCACTGTCCACCGCGTTGGCGTCAAACGTGATGCGTCCGCTCACACTGCGCAGCGTGACCACACCAAACGGCTTCGCGTTGAGCGCGGCGTCATCGATGCGTCGAGCGTACGCGATATCGTTGATCGTATCGTAGGGCACGCTGATGAGCATTGTGCCCGATGCGGTGCTCGCGTCTACTCGCAGCGCCGGGCCCAGCACGGTGAGCGTGCCCTGCATGGTTTCAGCGCGCACGCTTGCTCGCGCCTTTTCCACGAGCAGGTTACCCGCCGCCGTGGCAACGTCGACATCGGCGCTAAAGTCGCTGATCACGAGCGATGCCGCCGCTGCACGCACCACAAGCGCCGACGCCATGGGCACGAAAATGTCCAGCTCACTCGGCGCGGCCAACCCGCGCGGAATGCCTTCGGCGCGCAAACGAATCGTATCGCCGTCCACACGCATCACCCACGTTTCACCGGGCGCCAGCAGACCGCTCACATGTACCGAGTCGTGCGCCCAGCCGGTGAGACGCACGGAGCCGCTTTGCAGTCGCACATGCGTGATCGTGCCGGGGTTGACCGCGCTGCCCACATCAACCGGCTTCTGCGCCGCCGCCGAACTCGCGAGGCACAGCACGGACATACTCGCCATGATCCACGACCGCATCACACGGCTCCCTCGAACAAACGAATGGCGCGGGTGAGCAACGCGAGCTTCTGTTCGTACGCTTCGCGCAGTACGTCGAGCGCGAGCGCTTCACCCGAATCGGCCGGTTGAGCGTCGGCAACAGGCGTCGCGACAGTCGCGACGGTCGCACTTTCCGACCCAGCCGCCCGCGACTCCGCCAACAACGCGTACGCATCAAGAATCGCGGACTGCGTCGCGGCGAGCGACTCGCGCATCGCCGTGACTCCCTTGTCGGGAAACACGCCGGTGAGACGATTGCGCTCCAACACATCGCGCCACACGAGCTCGGCGCTCGCCACTTGGCTATGCAGCGTGAGCAGCAACGGCGGGGGCGTGGTATTCAGCCCCTCCGTACAGGCCCCCGGAAACCGCCGACAGTCCGCCGGCGGCGGCAGTTCCGCACGCTCCGCGGCCGCACGCGTGGTGTTGCGCGACAGCCATATTCCCACGGCCAGAGCGACCACAGCCAGCACCAGCATGTACTTCGGATTTTCCAGCCAGCCTCGGCCGGACGCGGATTCAGCTTCGGGATCGATCGATGGGTTCTCGGTCACCCGCGCAAGATAGCCAATCACGTTCGCAGCGGCCGCTGGCGCGCACGTCCTGCGCCGAAACCGGCCGGTAGCTATCGAGTGCGTTCGAGCTCCATGAAGAAAAACTGATCCCAGCGCTTGCCCCCGTCGCGGGTCATCTCACCGATCTCGTGCCAGCGACCATCGGCCGTGAGCGTGATGACGTAGCGGATCTGATTGCCGCCCGCCTCATAACCCCACACCAATCGATTGCGCGACACCTCAGGAGTATTGAGCAGCGTCTGTCCCGTGCCGCCAGCGTTCAGCATTGAAAAGGTAGAGGTGCGCGTATCGTAGGCCAGAAATGCCGCCGCCTGAAACACCACCTTCATCTCGCCCGTCGCGGAGTCGGGCACGGATCCTTCACCCTGAATGATCAGAGCGGTGCCGTTGGCCCATTTCTGAACCCGCTCAGTCTGCTGAAACTCGGATCGTTTCCCTGGGCCCTCGGCCACCCAGCCCGACCCTTTCCACTGCCCCACAAGAAACGCGACCTGATCAACTGCGGCACGAGCTGACTTGAGCTGCGCTGTCGCAGGAGTTAGTGCGCCATTGATATCTTTTGACTGGCTCTGTAGTGTCGCGCTTATCATGGTGAGCAGCATGACTAAATGCGTCGCCGAACGCTTGACGAACCTAGGGGGCGAACTCACACTCATGTGGTTTCTCATGTGCATCTCCGGTGTGGGCAACGGTTCCCGAACCACAGGATATGTGCCAGGCGCGGCGGTGTCTTGAACGTTTGCGCCGCGACCTCCGGCCTTTTCCGCGACTACTCGAGTAGCGCTGAGTGCTCAATCGTTGCGAGCCGACGACGTAGCTTCTCCGGAGCGCCACCCATGAGGCAATGGAAATCCCTGGCCAGGTGCGCCTGATCGGCATAGCCCGATTCGGCCGCAAGCCGCGCCAGCCCGCCTGGAGCGTCGTCGTCAACGACGAGTTGCTTGAGCGCGTGCCGCGCTCGTCGCACTAGCGAATACTCCTTGGGGCTCAGTCCAACCGCCTCCTTGAAACAACGCTGCAAGTGCCTCGCGCTGACCCCAACCAGTGATGCTATGATGGCTATTTTCTGCTTGCCTTCTGTCGCTACTATAGCTCTGACTGCATCCCGCACACACTGTTCCGGGGGAATCGTGGAGTCCGCGGAATCGAAGAGCCATCGGTCGAGCGCCAGGCCAACCGCCGCTTCGACGTCTGGGCCGGTGGTCATGGCGGGAAATGCGGCGAGCGCGCCTGTCAGCCGAACGCCCAGCATGCGTAGCGGTTCATCGCCCAGCCAGTGGTGGGCGGGTCCTACCTGGTCGCGCAGCTGCGGCGCGGGGCGTCCCACGAAAGCCGCCCCCATCTCGGGTCGAAAGCGCACCCCCCAGTACTGTGTGCCCGGCTGCACGGGCACAATAAGCGGGACGCGGCGCGGCCCCATAAGCGGCGTGGCCACCGGCTCCCCGTTCAGGAGCGACAGCGCGATGGTCAGGCATCCGTCTGGCCAGACCACATGCTCAAAGCCGGCCCACGGCAGCTCGCGAACCGTGAATGCCCAGTAGGACAGCGCAAGATCGTTAACCGCCGTGCCCGGCGCGAACTCCACGTAGGTGAGCGGCGAGGCGGACATGGCGGCGGGTGAAAGGGAGACGTTCGCGATGCTGTGTCCGGCGGCGCCGGTCGAACGGTCAGCCGTGTTGCGCTGGCGGCCAGCTCGCGGTGATCACGCTCTTGAGTCCGCCGCGCACATTGAAATCGCCCACCACCGTCATTCGGCGAGGCGTGCACTTGGCGACCAGGTCGTCCAGAATGCGATTGACCGCCCGCTCGTAAAAGATGCCGTCGTTCCGGAAGCTCCAGAAGTACAGCTTGAGGCTCTTGAGCTCGATGCAGTTCACATCCGGCACATACGAGAGCCGGATCGTCGCAAAATCTGGCGCGCCGCCCTTGAGCAGGTCAAGCTCGGTGGCGTCGCTTTCAATGCCGCCAAGCGGACAGAGCGACGTGAACTCGGTGGTCTCGATCGCGATTTCGTAGTCGCGATCGGCATACGGGTTGGGAAAGTTCTCGAGCAGTTCAGGTTTCGGCATGCTGCAATATGCGTTGCTGTCGTTTGCGGTCGCCACCTGCGGCGTACCGCTGGCGAGCCCGGGCACCCCCGCTGCGTGACAGACTGCCGCAGGAATGCTATGATGTACTCCGCTTGCGGCCAAGTACCTACGCAGGCGTGGGGTGCCCCGCCACGGAGACTGCATGAGTAAAACGTCAACACCGTTGCCTACGGTGAGCGAACTGGCCATTCCTCTCGAACGAGACCTGTTCCTTCGGACACTGCTCAGGCATCTGGCCGGTACGCTACAGAAGGTCGTCGGCCTGGAAGAGGCCTCCGGCTTTGTCAGCGTGGTCGGGCAGGAGATCGGCGACGAGCTCAACCGCAGCTACAAGAGCGCGCTGGCCGTGAAGAATCTGAACCGGGAGCAGGTGGCCGAAGTCCTGGTGGACCTCAAGCGCCGTATCCAAGGCGACTTCTACGTTGTCGAACAGGACGACGAGAAGATTGTGTTCGGCAATCGGGCTTGCCCCTTCGGCGACAAGGTCATCGGTCGCCCTGCCCTCTGCATGATGACCTCCAACGTCTTCGGGAGCATCGCCGCCGACAACCTCGGCTACTCCAAGGTCGTTATCGAGCAGGCCATCGCCCTCGGCGACCCCGGCTGCCGGGTCGTCGTGTACCTCACGCCGACGCCACAGGCCGAGGCTTCACAGGGCCGAGAGTATTTCCAGGGTTA
>JBBQNT010000061.1:0-15680 GCA_038330215.1 Gemmatimonadales bacterium | reverse complement strand
TGAAGCAGACGCCGGGCGCAATCGGCTATGTCGAAGGCAGCTATGCGCGACAGAACCGACTGCCCGTCGCGCGCGTGCAGAACGCCGCCGGCGCGTTCATTGCGCCGGCTGCGTTCGAGATCGCGGCCGCAGCGGTCAGCGCGCTCGACGACGTCGATGAGCCCACCGATCTGCGCGTGTCCATCGTGAATGCGCCCGGAAAGCAAGCCTATCCGATCGCGTCATTCTCGTGGCTGCTCGTTGTGCCCGCGACGCTGGACGAATCGCAATCCGCACAGTTGCTGCGATTCCTTGCATGGGCGCTTACCGACGGAGAGCGCACCGCGCGCGAACTCGGATACGAACCGCTGCCCACCGTGCTCGCCGAACGTGTACTCACGTCGGTGCGCGCACAACTTCCGGTCTCGCGTTCCGCCCGCTAGACCGCGCACACTGGCGCGAGACTCGCGCGTACGGCATCATGCAGCCATGCCGCATTGCCGATTTCGCCCCGCCCTCACATGACCGATCCGTCGGCACCGACGCAGCGTATCGCGGCCATCGATATCGGCTCCAACTCCGTTCGACAGATCGTGGCTGACGTTTCTGCCACCGGACAGATCCGCGCGGTGGACGAAATGAAGGCCATGCCCCGGCTGGGCGAGGGACTGGAGGCCACCGGTGCGCTCGGGCGCACGGCGATCGATACCGCGGTGGCCGCCGTGCAGCGCATGGTCGCGCTCGCCCGCAGGCTCGACGCGCAACGCATTGAAATTGTCGCCACGAGCGCGGTGCGCGACGCCTCGAACGCCGCCGACTTCACCAGCCAGATTCTGGAGGAGACGGGCCTTCCCGTGCGAGTGCTCAGCGGCGACGAGGAGGCCCTGCTCTGCTTTCGAAGCGCGCTGGCGCATTTCGAGTTGGGATCCGGCCGCTCGCTTGTCATGGACATCGGCGGTGGCTCCCTCGAACTCGTCCTGGCCAAGGACGGACTGATCGAACGTATGGCGTCGCTCCCGTACGGAGCCGTTCGCCTCACGGAGCGCTTTCTGCATCCAATGGTGCGCCCCCGCGCGGTGCGAGAGCTGCGAGCGCACGTGAAAGATGGCTTGCGCCGTGCAATGCCGGTGAAGGACTGGCGCGGCGCGCAGGTGATCGGCAGCGGCGGCACCTTCACGAATCTGGCGGGCATCGTGTTGCAGCGAGCGGGCATGACCGCGCGCTCAACACACGGTACGCGCATCACGCGCGTTGAACTCGAACACATTCTCGACTGGCTGCAGCGGCTCGCGCCGGAAGAACGCACTGCCGTGCCGGGACTCAATCCGGCGCGGTCGGATATCATCGTGGCCGGCCTCGCCGTGGCCGCCGAAGTGCTGGCGCGATTCGACCCGCGCGACCTGCTGGTGTCAGGCTACGGAATTCGTGAAGGACTCTTGCTCGAATCGGCACGCGTGCAGCCCGTCGTCGCCGATCCAGGTGCCGCGCGCGAGCGATCGGTGCGTGAGTTCGCGGAACGCTGCCACTACGAGGTGCCGCACGCGCAACAGGTGCGCATGCTCGCACTGCAACTCTTCGACGCGCTCGCGCCGCGCCTGCGCCTGAGCGCCGTCGACCGTCAGATTATCGCGGATGCAGCATTGCTGCACGATGTGGGTTATCACATCAACTACGAGAAGCACCACAAGCACTCGTTCCACCTCATTTCGCACGCGGAGTTGCTCGGCATGACGCCCGCCGAGCAGATCGCGATTGCGCATGTCGCGCGCTATCACCGTGGCGCGGCGCCAAAACGCAAGCACCGCGGTTTCGCGCAACTCGATCGTGTGCTGCGAACGCGCATCGTCAAACTGGCCGCGCTGCTTCGTTTTGCCGACGGCTTCGACCGCGGGCATGTGGGCGCGGTCGGACAGCTCGAGGTGAAGTGGACAGACGACGCCATTCGCGTGCGCGCGATTCGGGTGCCGGGCGCGATGTCGGTGCGTCTCGAGTTGTGGGGCGCGAGTCGGAAACGCGGGCTGCTCGAGACCATTGCCGGCCATCCGGTGGAGGTCATCGCCCCGGACGGCTCGGTCGTCGTGACGTCGGACGACGAGGGCGAATAGCGGCACGACGCGCTAGCAGCGCGCCCCGTGCGGGCCGTCTCAGCCCCGCCGCTTTCGCTGCTTGCCCGACCGCGAGCGCTTGCCGCCCCCGCCGTCCGGCACGGCGCTCGGCGGCTCGCTCTCCTGGAACGGTGCCGACGCCAGTGCCCCCGCATCCTGCTCCAGTCCCCACGGCTGCCGCATCAGAATCATGTGCGTGCCGCGCTCAGGATCATCGCCCGGCATCTGCCGCTCATACGTGCCGTCGGAGCGCAAGTCCCACGCCTGCCGATTGTCGCGCAGGCATGTTTCGAGTACGCCCTGAATACGGCGATGGAGCGACGGGTCTTCGATCGGCACCATCACTTCGACTCGGCGGTCGAGATTGCGCGGCATCCAGTCTGCGGACCCGATGTAATACTCCGGCTCCCCAGCATTCGCGAGATAGATCACGCGCGAGTGCTCGAGGAACCGCCCGATGATCGAGCGTACGCGAATATTCTCGCTGATACCCGTCAGGCCCGGCCGCAGGCAGCAGATGCCACGAATGATGAGGTCGATCTGCACACCGGCCTGTGATGCAGCGTAGAGCGCGGCAATGATGCCGGCGTCCACGAGCGCGTTCATCTTCGCGATGATGCGTCCTCCGCGCCCCGCACGTGCATGCTCGGCTTCGCGCGCAATCAGCTCGACGGTGCGATCGCGCAGGTTGGCCGGAGCGACGAGCAACTTGCGATAGAACTTCTGTCGTGAGACGCCGGTGAGCGAATTGAAGAGATCGCTCAGATCTGCACCAATGGACGGGTTGCAGGTGAAGAGCCCCATGTCCGTGTACAGACGCGCGGTCTTGGAGTTGTAGTTGCCCGTGCCGATGTGCACGTACCGCCTGATGCCATCGGTGTCGCGACGCACCACCAGCACGGTCTTGGCGTGGGTTTTGAGTCCGGGCAATCCGTAGGCCACATGGATGCCATAACTCTCGAGTGTGCGCGCCCACGCGATGTTGTTCTGCTCGTCGAATCGCGCCTGCAACTCGATGAGCACCGCCACCTGTTTGCCAAGTTGCGCGGCTTCGGTGAGCGCACGCACGATCGCCGTGTCGCCGCTCGTGCGATACAGCGTGAGCTTGATCGCGAGCACTTGCGGATCGGACGCCGCTGCCTCGAGGAACTGCTCCACCGACGCTCCAAACGATTCGAACGGGTGGTGCACGAGCACATCACGCTCGCGGATGACGTCGAAGATCGATCGTGAGTCGCGCAGGCGGTCAGGCACTCGCGGCAAAAACGCGGGATCGCGAAGCTCCGGGATCTCGAGTCCGGCGAACGACATGAAGTCGCCCAGCTCCAGCAGTTCGTCCACCGTGTGCACGTCACCTTCGGTGAGCGGTGCGACTTCCTGCTGCTCACCGGCGCCGAGTTCCTCGAGCAGCAGGGTGCGAATGCCCTCCGGCATGTCGCGCTGCACCTCGAGACGAACCACTTCGCCGAAGCGGCGCTGGAACACCTGCTGCTCGATGCTCGCGAGCAGGTCCTCAGGCTGCTCCATCTGTCCCAGATCCAGGTCGGAGTAGCGTGTGATGCGGAACGTGAACCAGCGCAGCACCTCCATGCCGGGAAACAGCGCCGTGAGATTCGCGCCGATCACGTCCTCGAGCGGCACGAAGTGGTGCTTGCGTCCCACCGGCACCCAGCGCGGCAGTGAACGCGGCACCTTCACGCGCGCAAAGTGCTCCACGCCCGTGACGGGATCCCGCACCTCGACGGCCAGCGAGAGCGACAGGTTGGAGATGTAGGGGAATGGGTGGCCCGGATCGACAGCCAGCGGCGTGAGCACGGGAAAAACCTGCGATTCGAAATACCGATCCACCGCGGACCACTCGGCGGTGGTGAGATCGTTCATGCCAATCACTCGCACGCCGTGTTTGGCGAGCGCCGGCAAGAGTTCATCGCGCAGCGCCGAGCGGCGCAGGTCCAATAGCTCGGCGACACGCGCGCCGATGGCCTGCAGCTGGTCGAGCGGTGGCAGCGTGTCCGGCGGCTCGGCGGCGGCGCCGGCGGCTACGCGCCGTCGAAGTCCGGCCACGCGGACCATGTAGAACTCGTCCAGGTTCGTACTGAAGATCGCCAGAAACTTGAGCCGTTCGAGCAACGGCACACGCGGGTCCATCGCCTCGGCGAGCACGCGCCCGTTGAAATCGAGCCAGGACAACTCGCGGTTCAGGTACGGCAGTGGCTGGCCGGGCTCACTCACCGTAAGGTCCGGCGGGGTGGAGCGAGGGGGCGCCATGATGCCCTCGGTCCTCTCGTCCGTCTGCCATGCCGCCTGCTCCATAGGTTCAGTTCCGTCCACGTATTGCACGCACGCTGAAGAGTATGATAACCGGGCACATTCCGGACCGCGGCGCCTCATGAGCGACGCCGGGAGCAGGCCGCAGTCACTGGTTCGGGCCGGAACGACATGCGTTTCGGCCATCTCTGTGTTTACGCTGGCGGCAGCCGTCCGTCGAGGAGAGATTACCGGTTCGTTACAATTGTTCCGCGTCGAGGGGGCCCGGCCGCTCCATATTTCTAGGGTACGGCGTGTTCTTCTGCGACGTGCGCAGCACGATCGCTCGGTTCCTTTCGCGCTCCCATGAGATTCTGCAACGACCGACGACAATCGAAACGAGCGGTACGGCGTGCCGCACTGGCTGCGGCGCTTTCCATCGGCGGGTTGGCCTGTGGTCCGGGCTCGGCGAGCTACACCGTAGCGGTCGATGGTTCGAGCACGGTCTATCCCATTTCCGAGGCCATGGCCGAGGAGTTTGGGATTTCGAGCGAAGAGAAGGTGAGCGTCACCATAGCCACGTCAGGCACTGGCGGCGGATTCAAATCCTTCTGCGCTGGTGAGCGAGACATCAGCAACGCGTCTCGTCACATCAAGGACAGCGAGCGCGAACGCTGCGAAAAGAACGGCGTGGAGTATGTGGAGTTGTTGGTCGCCATCGACGGACTCTCGGTCGTGGTGAATCCGGCCAATACATTCGTGCAGTGCCTCACGGTTCCGGAACTCGAGCAGATCTGGGGACCGGGCAGCACGGTTGAGACGTGGGCGGATGTACGCCCCGAGTGGCCGGCCGAGCCGATTCGGCTGTACGGTGCGGGCACGAACTCTGGCACCTTCGACTACTTCACCGAATCGATCATGGGACGTGTCGGCGCCATCCGCGACGACTTCTCGGCGAGTGAGGACGACAACGTGCTCGTGCAGGGCGTGGAGGGTGACCGCAACGCGCTCGGGTTCTTCGGTTACGCCTACTACGCCGAAAACACCTCACGCATTCGCGCCGTGGCGGTGGATCCCGGAACCGGATGTGTCGCACCCAACCCGGAGACGATTCAGTCGGGCACCTATGCACCGCTCTCCCGGCCACTGCTCATCTACGTGAGCAAGGCGTCTCTGCAGCGGGATATCGTGCGCAAGTTCGTTCGATTCTACCTTGAAAACGCACTGCAACTGGTGCCAGAGACCGGCTACATCCCATTGCCACCGGCGCAGTACACGCAGCAGCTCGAAGTGTTGGCGGGCATCGAACGTGAAGCGGCTTTGGCGGCCGCCTCCAATGAGGGTGCACCATGACCGTGCCGGACACTGTGGCGCATACCGAAACGCGAAGCTGGGGCGAACTCGGGCTTGCGCGCCGGCATGCCAACGAGCGCCGCATTCGCATTCTGCTCGTTGCTGCGAGCGCCGTCTCGATTCTCACCACAATCGGCATCGTTGCTGTACTGGCCTTCGAATCGTTCGGTTTTTTCGCCGATGTCTCGCCGTGGGACTTCCTCACGGGCACACGCTGGACGCCCTTGTTTGAGAGCAAGAGCTTTGGTGTACTGCCACTGCTCATGGGTTCGCTGCTTGTGGCGGGCGGCGCGGCCCTGGTAGCGCTTCCGATCGGACTCGCCAGCGCGATCTACCTGAGCGAGTACGCGCAGGATCGCGTGCGCCGGGTGCTCAAACCCGTACTTGAAGTGCTGGCGGGCATTCCCACGGTCGTGTACGGGTACTTCGCGCTGCTCTACGTGACACCGCTGCTGCGCACCGTCTGGCCGAACGCGGACATCTTCAATGCGGCCAGTGCGTGCATCGTGATGGGCATCATGATCGTGCCGATGGTCTCGTCGCTCTCCGAAGATGCCATGAGCGCAGTACCGCGCGTGCTGCGCGAAGGAGCATACGCGCTCGGTGCGACCAAGTTCGAAGTGGCCACGCGCACGGTGGTGCCAGCGGCGCTCTCGGGCATCATTGCGTCGTTTCTGCTCGCCATCTCGCGGGCAATCGGTGAAACGATGATCGTGACCATCGCCGCTGGTGCCACACCGCAGATGACGCTGAACCCGCTGCGCAGCGTACAGACGATGACCGCGTACATCGCACAGACGAGCATGGGTGAACTACCGCACGGCACCGTCGAGTACCAGACCATCTTCGCCGTGGGACTGACGCTGTTCATGGTAACGCTCGGCGTAAACATCATCAGCAACATCGTCTTGCGCCGCTTCCGCGAGGTATACGAGTAAATGCAGCCAGGAAAAGACGATGTGCTGCCGCCCGTGAATGCGTCCGGGACGCCGGCGCCTGCCACGCCGTTCGTTCCGTCCGTTCCGCGTGGTGCGCCAGGCGCGCTGCCAACGTTCGCCGGCTTGCGTACGGCCAACGGAGCGCGCCGCGGCACGGACGATGCCGCAGTCTCCACTGGCGGCACTGCCGGCGAACTCGCCGGTGCGTCGTCGGTCGAGGCTGCGACTGCAACCAGTGAGCGCGGCGACGCGTTGCCTGCCAGCAAGCAGCCACACCCCGCCGCGCAACGCGATCCCTCGCGTTTCGCGCCGCGTGTCAGGCAGCGGCGATTCATCGCGCAGGTTTTTGCCGCCGTGTGCCTGGTGGCGACCCTGATTGGCGTGGTCGTGCTGGCGGCGCTGCTCGTCGATCTTTTCCGGGACGGTGCCGCGCGCTTGAGTTTCGACATGGTCACCGGTTTTCCCTCACGCTTTCCGGACCGCGCTGGCATCGGACCGGCGTTGGCCGGCTCGGCGTGGGTGCTGTTTCTCACTGCCATGCTGGCGTTTCCGCTCGGCGTCGGAACCGCGATCTGGCTGGAAGAGTACGCGCCGAAAAATCGCTGGAAGCGCCTGATCGAGATGAACATTGCCAACCTCGCCGGTGTGCCGTCCATCGTATACGGCATTCTCGGGTTGACACTGTTCGTGCGAGTGATGGCGTTGGGTCGCAGCCTCATGGCGGCCGCGCTGACGCTCGCGCTGCTCATCCTGCCGGTGATCATCATTGCGTCGCAGGAAGCGCTCAAGGCGGTGCCGCGATCCATTCGCCTAGGCGCGTACGCGCTGGGCGCCACGCGCTGGGAGACGATTCGCCATCAGATTCTCCCCATGGCGCTGCCAGGTGTCCTGACCGGCACCATTCTCGCGCTGTCACGCGCGATCGGTGAAGCCGCGCCCGTGATCCTGGTGGGCGCGCTTGGCTTCGTCGCGTTCATTCCGAGCAATCCGACGGATCAGTACACCGTGCTTCCGTTCCAGATCTTCAACTGGGTCTCACGACCGCAAACCGCCTTTCATGAAGTTGCCGCCGCCGCCAGTCTTGTCCTGCTCGTGCTGCTGCTCAGCATGAGCGCCGTCGCCATCTGGCTTCGCAACAAATACACGCGGCGGACCTGACGGCATGAGTGATGCCATTCGCAATCCAGCCGGCCCGGTCGAACTCGAGGCGCGGCAGTTGTCAGTGCTGTACGGTGAGACGCGGGCGCTCAAGTATGTCTCGCTGAGCATCCCCGACCGAAAGGTCGTCGCGTTCATCGGTCCGTCCGGCTGCGGCAAGAGCACGTTGCTGCGCTGCTTCAACCGGATGAACGATCTGATCCCGGGCGTCACCATCGAGGGCGAGGCGCTCTTTCAGGGGCGCAACCTGTACGGCGCCGGTGTTGACGCGGTGGACGTGCGCCGACGCATTGGCATGGTGTTTCAGAAGCCGAATCCATTCCCGAAGTCCATCTACGACAACGTCTTGTTCGGCCCCAAGATCAACGGCTACACGGGCGACTTCAACGAGCTGGTGGAACGCTCACTGCGCCAGGCCGCACTCTGGGATGAAGTCAAGGACCGCCTCGATTCCAGCGCGCTCGCCCTCTCGGGCGGACAGCAGCAGCGCCTTTGCATCGCGCGCGCGCTCGCGGTCGAACCCGAGGTGCTGCTGATGGACGAACCAGCCTCGGCGCTCGACCCCATCGCGACGCAGAAGATCGAGGACCTGATCTACGAACTCAAGCAGGACTACACCGTGGTGATCGTGACGCACAACATGCAGCAGGCCGCGCGCGTTTCCGACCATACCGCCTTCCTGTACATGGGCGAAGTGATCGAGTATGGTCCGACCAACGAGCTCTTCACCAACCCGCGTGAAGAGCGGACTGAAGCGTATATCACGGGGAGATTCGGGTGAGCCACCGCCACTTTCAGGACGATCTCGACAAGCTGAACACGTCGCTCATCCGGATGGCGGGGCTGGCGGAGACGGCCGTGAAGACCGCCGTCGAAGCACTCACGAGCCGCAATCGCGATACCGCGTATGAAGTCATCGACCAGGACGGTGACATCGACGCGGCCGAAATGGAAATCGATGACCTCGCCGTCAACCTGCTCGCGCTGCAGCAGCCAATGGCACGCGACCTGCGCCTGATCACGATCGCGATGAAGATCGCCAACGATCTCGAGCGCGTTGGCGATCACGCCGTGAACATCGCCGAGACGGTGATCTATATGGTGCAGGGCGCGCATTTTCCCGTGCTGCCCGAAATCGAGGAAATGGCGCGCATCTCCACCGATATGCTCTCGGTGGCGCTCGACTCGTTCATTCGCGGCGACGCCGTCATGGCGCGCACGGTCATCAAGCGCGATGACCGGGTGGACGAACTGCACGCCAACAACTTCCGCATCCTGCTCACGCACATGATGGAAGATCCGCGTCGCATCGGTGCGGGCATGGATTTGCTGCTGGTCTCTGGCAACCTGGAGCGCATCGCGGATCTCGCGACCAATATCTCCGAGGATGTCGTGTATCTCGTGGAGGGACGGTCGATCAAGCACCGGGCGTCCGATCGGGAGCGCGAGGGCGCGGACGCCAGTTAGGGGCCAGTCCGCGGTCTGCTTTTTGAGAGGCTGCCACGAGAATGCGTAGGTCGCCATAATGGCACCAAACCCTGCCAAAGCGACCGACTCCAGGCGGCGCAGTCCTTGCTCCTTGATTGGGTAAGCGGCAGCGCCACCACGGCGCGCCCCTCACCGTTTTCGCATAGAGGCTACGATGGCAGATAAGGTGATCGGTATCGATCTGGGTACCACCAACTCGGTCGTGTCGGTGCTCGAGGGCGGCGACCCGGTCGTGATTCCGAACGCAGAAGGCGGCCGGACCACGCCGTCCGTCGTCGGATTTACCAAGGACGGCGAGCGCCTGGTAGGCCAGATCGCCAAGCGTCAGGCGGTCACGAACCCCACGAACACGATCTTCTCGATCAAGCGCTTCATGGGCCGCACGATGTCCGAGGTGTCCGGCGACAAGAAGCGCGTGCCGTACACGCTCAAGGCCGGCCCGAACGACATTGCGTCCGTCGAGGTGCAAGGCAAGACGTTCACGCCTCCCGAAATCTCGGCGATGATCCTGCAGAAGATGAAGCAAACCGCCGAAGACTATCTCGGCCACAGCGTCAGCAAGGCCGTGATCACCGTGCCGGCGTATTTCAACGACTCGCAGCGACAGGCCACCAAGGACGCCGGAAAGATCGCCGGACTCGACGTGCTCCGCATCATCAACGAGCCGACCGCCGCGGCACTGGCCTACGGCCTCGACAAGGCCAAGACGAAGGACGAGAAGATCGCCGTGTTCGACCTCGGTGGCGGCACGTACGACATCTCCATCCTCGAGCTCTACGACGTCGACGGTACGCGTCAGTTCGAAGTGAAGTCCACCAACGGTGATACGCACCTGGGCGGTGACGACTTCGACGAGCGGGTCATGGACTGGCTCGTGGCCGAGTTCAAGAAGGACCAGGCCATCGACCTGTCCAAGGACCCCATGGCCATCCAGCGCCTCAAGGAGGCCGCGGAAAAGGCCAAAATGGAACTGTCCAGCACGATGAGCACCGATATCAACCTGCCGTTCATCACGGCTGACCAGTCGGGGCCGAAGCACCTGAACTACTCGCTCACACGCGCGAAGTTCGAGCAGCTTGTGGACGACCTGATCCAGCGCACGCTCGAGCCGATGAAGCTCGCGCTCAAGGATGCCGGGTTGCAGCCCAATGAGGTGGATGAAGTCATCCTCGTGGGCGGCTCCACGCGTATCCCGAAGATCCAGCAGGTGGTGAAGGACTTCTTCGGCAAGGAACCGAACAAGGGCGTGAACCCTGACGAAGTCGTGGCGGTGGGCGCCGCGATCCAGGGCGCCGTGCTCACCGGTGAGCAGAAGGACGTGCTGTTGCTGGACGTGACGCCGCTGTCGCTCGGCATCGAGACGCTTGGTGGCGTGATGACGGTGCTCATTCCGCGCAACACCACGATCCCGACCAAGAAGGCGGAAACGTTCTCCACCGCGGATGACAACCAGACCACGGTCGAGATCCACGTGCTGCAGGGCGAGCGCGAGCTCGCGACCTACAATCGAACAATCGGCAAGTTCCAGCTCACGGGCATTCCGCCCGCTGCGCGCGGCCTGCCGCAGGTCGAGGTCACGTTCGATATCGACGCCAACGGCATCCTGCACGTGGCCGCGAAGGACAAGGCGACCGCCAAGGAACAAAAGATCCGCATCGAGTCGTCGAGCGGGTTGTCCGATGCCGAAGTCGACAAGATGGTCAAGGACGCCGAGAAGAACGCGACAGAAGACAAAGCTCGTCGCGAGGAAATCGATATCCGCAACCGTCTCGATTCGCAGACGTACGAAGTCGAGAAGAACGTCAAGGAGTGGGGCGACAAGGTGCCCGCCGAGCTCAAGACGCGCATCGATACCGCCATCGAGAACGCCCGCAAGGCGCTCCGCGGCGACGATGTAGCAGCGATCCGTACGGCGCAGGAGGAGCTCAGCCGAGCGTACTCCGAGGCCGGACAGGCATTTTATCAGCAGCAGGCGGCGGATGCCGGCGACGCCGCGGCGCCCGATTCGCAGGCCGACGGTGCTCCGGCGGCCGAGGCGAAGGAAGAAGTCGCCGAGGCTGATTATGAGATCGTCGACGACAAGAAGTAGGTAGCGACAGCAGACCCGATCGCCCACGGCTGGAAACAGCGGTGGGCGTTTCGGTGTCTTACCATTAGCACGGTTGTCGAACCGGCCCGCATCAACCTTTCGCAGCAACCCAGGACGTATACCATGGCAGCATCCAGCACTTCACGTCGTGTCCGACTTTCTCTCGCCGTAACCGCGGCCTTTGTCGGCGGCGTTGTCTTCGCCTCGGGGCTCGACCTGACGCAGTACGGCTGGGCGCAGGTTGGCACCTCGGCCGCGCCGGCGATGCTCGTGCCCAGCGGCGTTCCCGAGGGCACCGGCTCCATCGCCGACGTCGCAGACCGCGTCACACCGGCCGTTGTCTCCATTCGCTCCACGCGCGCCGCGCAGCCGCGCGCGCGTAACCGCACCGTGCCGCCCGGCATGGAAGAGTTTCTGGAGCAGTTCGAGCGCCAGCAACCGCGGGAGCAGACCGGTGACGGTTCCGGCTTTCTGGTGAGCGCCGACGGCTACATCATCACCAACAATCACGTCGTGGCCGGCGCGAGCGTGCTCGAGGTGCGTCTTGCCAACCGCCGCAGCTACCGCGCGCGCATCATCGGCACCGATTCCACCACCGACATTGCGGTGATCAAGATCGAGGGCAGCAACTTCCCCACGCTTCCCCTCGGCAACGATGAGGACTCGCGCATCGGCGATTGGGTGGTGGCCGTCGGCAATCCGCTTGGCCTCGACTTCACGGTGACGGCGGGCATCATCTCGTCCAAGAACCGCGGCGCCGAAGTTCGCCTGCCCAACGCGGGCGGCTTGTCCATCAACGATTTCCTGCAGACCGATGCCGCGATCAACCCGGGTAACTCGGGTGGGCCGCTCATCAACCTGCGCGGCGAGGTCATCGGCGTGAACTCGGCGATCGCCAGCCAGACGGGGTTCTATTCCGGCTACGGCTTCGCGATTCCGATCTCGCTGGTGCGGGCAGTAATGGAGGATCTGATCGAGGACGGGAAGGTCAGCTACCCGGTCATCGGCATCTCGGTCACGGAAGTCGATCCCGACGACGCGGGCCTCAACGGCCTCTCGCGCATCACCGGCGTCAAGGTGCAGACGCTTACGCCGGGTGGCCCGGCGGCCAAGTCCGGCATCGAACCGGGCGACATCGTGGTCACGGTGGCAGGACGGGAGATCGACCGTGTGAGCGCGCTGCAGCGCACGGTGCGCAGTAAGGATGTCGGCGAAACGATCCCGGTGGAGATCCGGCGCTTCGGCAAGAAGCTCACGTTCGACGTGACGCTGGGCTCGGCTGAATCACTGCCGGTGGCGGTGGCGTCGGGCGGCACGACGCCGCGACCATCGTCGTCGCCGGCGGCACCCACGCGCATTCCGGCCATGAAGCTCGGCATCTCCGTGGAGACACTCACGGCTGAGCAGTTGGGTCAAATGAGCTCGACGGTCAAGGGTGGCCTTCGCGTGACGGAGGTGGCGCCGGAAGGCGCGGCGTTTGGCAAGCTGATTGCCGGCCGTGACGTGATTCTCGAGATCACCTATCCCGGCGAACGTCGTCCGTTGACATCGGTGGCGCAGCTGAAGGAAGTCGTCGATGCGCTCAAGCCGGGCGACTATGTGGTGCTCCGCGTGCTGAGCATCTACGCGAACGGCGAGACGACATCATCGGTGACGTTGCAGGTGCCGAACCCATAGCGTGCGCGACCGAGTGCGCGAGAGGCGTGCGGCAACGGGCCCGCTCCCAGGTGGAGCGGACCCGTTGTAGTTTGTGGGCAGTGAGCGCTCGTGGCGAAATTGGTAGACGCGCAAGCCTTAGGAGCTTGTAGGGCAACCTGTCCCGGTTCGAGTCCGGGCGAGCGCACTGCGGGGGGGGGGCGAGGGGATTGGTGCTCGTGGCGACGCCGGTCAACCGTTGACGGTGGCGGTGAACAGTGGACGGTGGACGGTTGGTGGCGATGAGGGGAGTCGCGCTCACGCAGCCATCGGTCAACCGTTGACGGTGGCGGTGAACAGTGGACGGTGGACGGTTGGTGGCGATGAGGGGAGTCGCGCTCACGCAGCCATCGGGAAACCGTTGACGGTGGCGGTGAACGGTGGACGGTTGACGGTCGGTGGCGACGAGGGGAGTCGCGCTCATGCAGGCATCGGGAACCCGTTGACGGTGGCGGTGAACGGTGGACGGTCATCCGTTTACCGCAACCTCGGACGTCGGCTCCTGTGCAACAGCTATGCGCGCGATCTCGCCCTTGCAATTCGTCGCAGCTGCAATGAGCGACCTGCCTTCGCCGTTATTGTGCGACGCTATCGCGCTCGGTACAGCAAAATCCGCAGCAGATCATCATCGTCCCGCGCTGCCACGTAAGCTCCGGTCGCGCTGAGCGCGATCAGCTTCTGATCGCGTGGCAGCGACAACGTCTTCAGCCGCTCACCACGCAATAGGTCCACGACATCCCAGAACTCCGTGAGGGGAGGATCAGCGCGGTGTACGGGAATCCACGCAGCATCTCCCAGCGAGAGAACGGTCTGTGCACCACCTTGAAAGTTCACGGGCGACAACGCTTCGGGCTTCGGTGGCACCGTGTATCGCCACGGTTTGGGACCACCGACGCGCTTGCCCAGTTGTGCGGACACCCGATCGAGGCTTCGCTCCGCCGCGTCGAGCGAGCCGCTGATCTCCTGCTCGACATATGCGTTCCAGCCGCTGTCCGAGACCGCCACCGGCGTCCAGTCGAGCGAGAACTCACGCTCGATGGGGCTTCCGGCGCTGAGCACCCGCACGCGATACGTCGCGGCGTCGACCAGCACGAGCGTGCCATCCTGCTTGACGTGCCATTCGCTCCATGGTCCGTATGGGCCAAGTGACAGGTCAAAGACCATGTTGCCTCTCGCATCTGACGTATGGGGCTTCATCGTGATGCCGCGATAGAAATGCGCGAGCGTATCGAATCGTGGACCCTGGAGGCTGACGCGAACGATGATCGCCGTATCAGTGTGTGGAACGGGTGCCAATCGGCGACCAGTCACAGAGTCCGTGACAGGAAGCTTGAACGTGTGTGCACCGTACGCGATGCCAAGCGTGTCCATCGCGCGAAGCTGCGGCAGCGAGAGGAAGACGCCGAACCTTGAGTCCGGATCCTTTGCCAGCGCCGCCCCGGCGAGCGAGTAGGAACGTCCTCGCCCACTCGTCACATCGATGATCGGGAACGGGGTGACCGACAGCGAGGGCAGCACCGCCACTGAATCGCGATGCAGCTTCGCCACGCGGCCGGCCGTTGCGTACTCGCCCGGACCGTTGCCTTGCGATCCGAATCGCTGACGCGTGCCACTGCGCAGGTTGATGCGCCAGATCGCGCCTTCGATGCGGTCCGACACAATCAGCAGGCTGTCATGGAACTCCACCGGCCGCCCGACGGACGAGTACACGCCAGGCAGGGTATCCACGCGCGATGCCCATTCGCTTATAGGGACAGGACGCGCGATCCCAGGGACGGCGTGGTCTCCGGAGCACGCCACCATGACAGTGAACACACCCAGCGAGCCGGCCAGCACAACTCGTAGCACCTGAATGCGATTCCTATCGAGGGAGATGAGTGATCGATGCGCCGCCACGGAATCAACCACGCGGTGAACTGAAACGTCACCGGTCGACCGTTCGTAGGCTTCCCTATCCCTTCCCTTCTCCCCCGCCCCCCGGTGCCCGTATGTCGGTCATCCTTCGCGATCTTCTGCTGGGCGCACGTACGCTGCGCAAGTCTCCCGGGCTTTCACTGGTTGCCGTCATTGCGCTGACCCTCGGCATCGGCCTCACCACGATGATGTACAGCATCGTGTATGGCGCGCTCATGAAGGGGCTGCCATATGAGGACGGAGACCGTATCGTCGCACTGGTTCGCGCCAACCCGGAACGCGATATCCAGCGACAGGACTTGCCGATTCAGGACTTCGTCGACCTGCAGGCGCAGCAGCGAAGCTTCGCCTCGCTCGGCGCCTTCACCGGCGGCACCATGAATGTCAGCGGCCGGGAGGGTGCGCAGCGGTTTCGCGGTTCGTGGGTGACGGCCTCGCTGTTCGCGATGACCGGCGTGCAACCGCTCATGGGACGCGTTTTCCGCAGCGGTGAGGATGCGCCTGGCGGCGCGCAGGTTGCGGTGCTCGGGCACGCCATGTGGCAGCGTTATCTCGGTGGCGATGCGAACGTGCTCGGTTCGACACTTCGCGTGAATGGCGTTCCGTATGAGGTGATCGGTGTGATGCCGGAAGGCTTTCTCTTTCCGAGCGGCGACGATCTGTGGCTACCGCTGCAGACCGACCCGCTCGCGGGCAAGCGCGGCGACACCGAGT
>JBBQNT010000060.1:0-15787 GCA_038330215.1 Gemmatimonadales bacterium | reverse complement strand
TCCCGAGCTCAATGCGTTCTACCGCATCCGTGCCGCGTTCTGGCTGCGTCGCCGGAACAGTCAGCACGCGCGCGTCCGCAGCAGGCCGGAGGATCGGTTGGCGAAACAGTGGACCGAGGGACGGCTCTGATGCCATCAGTTTGCGAACTGCGCAGTTTTCGGCTGCTGAATGTGATTGACGACTGCAATCGCGTAGGATAAGCGATGGAAGTGGCTGTATCGTTGGCGGCGGACCGCGTGGTGCGCGCGCTGGATCAGCGCCTCGAATGGCGCGGGTCGCCGGGCGCCCCCTCTTCAATCCGAACCTGCCGATGAAAAGACCCGATCACTTGGCCGCCGCGCTTGCGCTGGCATCGCTGCTCGCACTCCTGCCCGCCTGCAAGGATGCTCCCCCGTCCCGGATGCCGGCGGACAGCGTGGCCGTCGTTGTGGACACTGTGTCCCCCGGCGCCACACCCATCAACATCGGATTACGCTGGGACGCGCAGACCAGCGGCGCTGGAAATTCGCTGACGCTGTTCGGCGCCGAGGGCGAGCCGCTGCTGCGTCTCGCCTGCGTGCGGGATCCTGCCATGATGACCGTGGAGGTGGAGACCTTCATGCCGGTCGGCAGCGAGGAGCGCCTGTCCATCGGGGTGGACGACGAGCCGTTCGTCTTCGTCGCCGATCCCACCGCGGAGCGCCCCTCCGGTGTGCGGGCCGAGGCTCCCATTTTTGACGACATGCTGGAGCGCATGGCGGCGGCGCGCGAGGTCAGCGCCGTTTACGGCGCGCAGACGCTCGGGCCCCACATTCCTCCCGACCGCGAGACCACCGGCCGCTTCGTCGCTGCCTGTCGGCAGATCATGCGGCGATGACCGCGAGTGCGGCACGGATGATCGCTTAGCGAGACAGTAGACGAGGGACGACGTTGAACAGCACATCGCGCTGGCTCACCGTGCGCGAGCCGCGACTGCTCGGCGGTGAGCATCCCTGTCCGGGCGGCGACGCGCGCGTGCATCGGGCGCGCATTGCTGCGTTGCTCTCGCTTGGCGTGAGCACGTTCGTCGACCTCACACGGCATGGTCACGAGAATGAGGTGCAGCCGTATGCGCGTCTACTACGAGGAAGAATGCGTGGTGGGTTGCTGGTGGTGTATCACAACGTGCCGATCCCGGATGCCGGTGTACCGCATGCGCGCGCGCAGGCGGAACGATTGCTGGATGTGATCGACAGCGCGCTGTACAACGGGGAGCTTGTGTATCTGCACTGTCGCTCAGGCGTGGGGCGTACGGGCATGGTGCTCGCGCTGCACCTGGTGCGGCATGGGGTGCCGGCTGCGGAGGCGCTCAGGCAGGTGCTGGCAGCGTGGCGGCGGGATGAGCGCAGCCGAGTGTTTTCACGTTCGCCGCAGACAGAGGGGCAGTGTGCGTATGTGCGGCGGCTTGAGGTCTCACAGTCGCGTCGACTGACCGGCAACATTTAGACCGCGTTGCATCGCCTGTTTCACCCAAGGATGCACGCGCCATGTGGCTCGGCATCAGGAAGCGATCGCCGTCTTGCAGCGCGGTGTGAGAAGCCGCAGACTTAGCACATGAGGTGCCCACGGCAATCGCGCACGTCTAAGTGCTATGGCTTCGGTTTGCTCGTCTTATCCGGTCCCCAGCTGCATGAACTTTTACACTGGCGTAACGGACAACAGTTGGTATTCGCACCTCTCCTCGATTCCGAACATCGACGAGGTAAACTTCTGGCATCCGAACGGGCGTCCACCCTTCACAAAGGCAGAGGAGGGGACGCCGTTCCTGTTCAAGTTGAAGAGCCCGAATCATCACATCGCGGGAGGCGGTTTCCTCATCAAGTATGAGTCACTACCGATCCGGCTCGCCTGGGAGGCATTCGGCGAGAAGAACGGTGCAGCAACATTTGAGAAGTTCTCAAACTTGATTCTTTCAGCACGCGGGAAGGGCGGCGACGCGTCTAAGGATGTCGGTTGCAGCATTCTGGGAGAGCCGTTCTTCTTCGATCGACGCGACTGGATACCCATGGCCGACGACTTCGCCGGCAGTGTTGTGCGCGGCAAGTTCTTCGACTCGAACAACACGGATGGCGAGCGCATCTGGTCAGCAGTACAGCGACTCCTGACTGCTCGTGCCGTTTCGCCGCTTCGTGTGGTGGAGCGTCGCGCCGAGTACGGCTCTCCCATGCTCGTGCGACCTCGCCGTGGTCAGGGCGCATTCCGAGCTCTTGTGACTAACGCATATGGACGCCGTTGTGCGATAACTGGTGAGTCTACGCTTCCGGTGCTCGAGGCCGCGCACATCAAGCCGTTTACCGAGGAGGGCCTGAACAACACGTTCAACGGCCTGCTGTTGCGCTCGGACTTTCACAAGCTATTCGACGTGGGGCTGATCACTGTCACGCCGAAACATGAAGTGGTCGTGAGTTCACGAATCAAGGAACAGTGGTTCAACGGCAAGGCGTACAACGGCCTGCACGGCAAGCTGCTCGCATCATTGCCAGCATCGCCGGATGATCGTCCACGGGCGGACTTCCTGCGTTGGCACAACGACAATCGATTCGAAAAGGACGGACAAGTTGCTTGAGCCTTCGTTGTTGCAGCAGGCGCTCGAGTTTCGCAAGGAGCGTGACTGGGAGCAATTTCACTCACCGCAGAACCTGGCGATCGCCATATCAGTGGAGGCTGGGGAGCTGCTTGAGCAGTTTCAGTGGCAGCTTCCCACTGATGCGGCGTTGTCGGCTTCGCGTCGCGATGCGATCGCGCAGGAGATCGCAGACGTTGCGATCCTTCTTTCGTATCTCGCGACCGACCTGGAGATTGATATCGATCAGGCGGTCAGTCGAAAGTTGGCGATTAATGCGCAGCGTTATCCGGTTCAGCAGTCCAAGGGTTCGGCGATGAAGTACACTGAGCGCGACAGTTAGCAGCGCTGTACCGAATCGTCTTGGCTACTACTGGGCTTGACCAATCCTTCCTCATGATTCGCAAGATCACGACTGCTCATAACAGACAGCACCTTGGTCGGGTTTTATAGCCCTTGAGTGTCTCGACTTTAGTGCATCACCCCCTCGGAGAAACAATGACTCATGCCGATCTTCCGCACACGAGCTGGTTCGTCGGTGCCACCTACGGCGAGAGAGCCGACGATCAGCTCCCCCGGTTCCTCGCTGACGGCATTTGGGAGAACGGCTATACCGACCGGTACCTTGACGACGTGCGATCCATGCGGCCGGGAGACCGCATCGCTGTGAAAGCAGCGTATACTCGCAAGCACGATCTACCGTTCAACGCCAACGGAAAATCCGTATCGGTGATGTCGATCAAGGCTATTGGTACTGTAACGAGCAACCTGAACGACGGCCGGCATGTCCAGGTGAAGTGGGCCGAGCTGGAAGCACCCGTGAATGGTACTTCTACACGAACCGTCGCACGGTATGGTCAGTGTCGCCCGGCGACTGGATGAATGACGCACTTATCGCGTTCGCATTCGACAAAAAGCCTCAGGACTTTAATCGATTTCTCAGCGCGCCATATTGGCGCGTACGATACGGCGGCGAGGTCGGATCGAATCGATTTCTTTGGACCGAGTTTTTTGAGGAAACAGCCAACGCGCTGTTGAAATACCGAACTGATCGCACCGCACTTGTCGCGGGGGTTCATCAAGTCGCCTCGAAACACGGCTTAGGCTACCTGCAGGATCAGTTTTCTGGCGGAGGCAAAGGACCACTAGAAGACATCTGCCCCTTTACAGCGATGGGACTGTTCAATCGCACGATGACAAACGAGAATCGCTCCAGAATCGCGAGCGACTTCGCTTCGTTCCTCGGCGTTGCCTGCGCCGTTCCCGCATCCTTCGAAGCCGTCCCATTGCTGAACAATCGGTCGTCGTGGTTTTTCGCCTATGCGAAGGACAGAATGCCCGGCGACGTCGACGCACTGTGGCGAGTATTTGCAGCGGCGCATGCACTGGACGAGGACTCGCCGGACACTCGCCGTGAGTTTGTTGTGGCCTTTGACGAGGCACAGCGTGTTAAACGTGTGAAGTGGAATCTGTGCACGGGACTCTATTGGGCACATCCGTGGGATCTTCCCACGATGGACCAAGGCTCTCGAGACTATCTCACATTAAAGCTTGGAGTACTCAAGGAGTTCGGCGGGCGATCCGAGGCCATCGCTGGCGCTGACTATCTTGAGCTCGCCGACTCGCTGAAAGCACGGTTTCTTGAATCAGATTTCCCAGTTCACTCCTTCCCCGAACTCTCCTACATCGCGTGGAAAGGGCGAGATGACGACGACGAGGGGCCTACGTCTGCTCTCAAGCTCACGACAAAGATCGTCGATAGAGAAAAGGGTGAGGCGGTCACTCCCGGACGGCCATTCGATCCGTACACACTCAATGACGTGGTTTCAGACGGTTGCTTTCTGGAACATTCGGAGCTTGAGC
This sequence comes from Gemmatimonadales bacterium, assembly GCA_038330215.1. Taxonomy (GTDB): domain Bacteria; phylum Gemmatimonadota; class Gemmatimonadetes; order Gemmatimonadales; family Gemmatimonadaceae; genus JAABRT01. The sequence continues at coordinate 11,342 of JBBQNT010000060.1, read as the reverse complement.
GTGCGCTAAAAAGGTTGCGCGCCAGAAAGAATCTGATTCTGCAAGGTGCTCCTGGAACGGGAAAGACCTGGTTGGCCAAGCGTTTGGCGTTCGCGCTCGTCGGCCGCAAAGACGACCGAAAGATTCGCTCGGTTCAATTTCATCCGAGTCTATCGTATGAGGATTTCGTGCGCGGTTGGCGACCGACTGGCGATGGGAAACTGTCGCTGGCTGACGGCGTTTTCATGGAGCTTATTCAGGCTGCGAACAAGGATCCGAACTCCGTGTTTGTGCTGGTGATTGAGGAAGTGAATCGCGGCAATCCAGCACAGATCTTCGGTGAACTGCTTACGCTTCTCGAAGCTGGAAAACGAACGCCAACCGAAGCAATCGAGCTAAGCTATCCCGACGCGAATGGGTTGCGAACTCCGGTATACATCCCGGAGAACCTGTATGTGATTGGAACGATGAACATCGCCGACCGATCCCTTGCGCTGGTTGATCTCGCCCTTCGCCGTCGGTTCGCGTTCATTGATCTGTTCCCTCGTATCGATTCACGCTGGGTGGAATGGGTCGTATCGCAGTGCAACGTCGACCATACACTTGCTCGAAACGTGCAAGATCGCATGAGCGCGCTCAATACGCAGATCGCTGGCGATGCGCGTCTTGGCGCGCAGTTTCAGGTCGGGCATAGCTATGTCACTCCGACCTATAGATTGGAGGACGGCGAGACAGGAAGCTAGTTCGTACAGGTAGTTGAAACCGAGATCGGTCCGTTGCTCGACGAGTATTGGGTCGACTCACCCGAGGCTGCCAAGCAGGCTCGCATGGAGCTTCTGAAGGGATGGTAGCTCTTCCGGCGCGTTCGCACGCAAGCACAGAGCGACGCGATTTTGAGCCGAGCATGAGTCGCATCCCGGTGCGCAATATCTGGCTTCTCATGCTTTATGCATCCGAACTGTTTCGTGTTCACGGCACTGCCCAGCATGGAGTGGAGAAGAATCCGGATGACATCCCTGATCTCGTGGCGGAGATTCTGGCGTTTGAGGTCGAGAGGCGGATACGTCGACGCCTGACGTTTGGCTTTCAGGCGCGTACGGCCATCGTCAAAAGAGTGCGTGGTCGAATCGATATGCTCGCCACAGAACGACATCAGCTGCTGTCCCGCGGGAGTGTGGCATGTCGATTCTCTGAACTGACGATCGACACGCCAAGAAATCGATTTGTAAGATCAGCTTTGGAATCGATTGCCCGACTAGTAGCGAGAAGCGGGCTGGCTCACCGCTGTCGCTTACTTGCGCGCGGCTTGAGATCTCAGGGCGTGGTGGGAACAGCGCCAACTCCTATTGAAATGAGCGCGTCCCGTTTCGGCTTAAACGACTCGCACGATCAACTGATGATCGCTGCCGCCAGGCTGGCGGTAGAGCTTTCACTGCCACTAGAGGGTGCGGCCACTCATCTCCAGTCTTCGGTTGATCGCGAAAAGCATTGGATTCGAAGGCTTTTCGAGCAGGCCATCGGTGGGTTTTACCAGGTAGCGCTGGCCGAAACGGATTGGCGTGTGCGGCGCGGCGTTCAGTTCAACTGGCAGATTTCGCACCGAAGTGCCGGGATCGATTCAATCTTGCCGTCCATGCGAACCGACATCGTTTTGGACAACGCAATGCTGGCTCGCAGAATTGTAGTCGACACCAAGTTCGCCGCTATCCTGTCCAAGGGCTGGTACAGGGAGGAATCGCTCAGAAGTCAGTACCTGTATCAGATCTATGCTTATTTGCGATCGCAGGCAGGAAGTGAGGACTCGCTGTTCACCCGCGCGGAAGGTCTACTACTTCATCCCGCGATCAGCTTTTCAGTCGATGAATCCGTTGTCATTCAGGGGCACTCTATTCGATTTGCCACGATCGATCTTGCGGCGTCCGCGTCGACGTTTCGTATGCACCTACTGCGCTTGCTTGAACCGGTAGTCTGGACGTAGTTGCACATATCAAGCATTGAGCGCGAGTTGCGTGCGGAGGGCTGGCCCACGTGCACCACGCCGGCATTCCTGCTTGGGCTACTTCAGTTCAGCGAAGTACGGAGCGCAACAACAACGGCTCGCGTAGTTCCCATCACTGACGCGTCCACTCTTTCGGGGCAAGTCCAGTGTGACAATCGATCAACGGCCGATACACGCGATGTATTCGCGGTTGCGCCATGCAGGCCAGGTATTCGTCAGAATCAGTCGAGAACAAATAACCGGCAGATCATGGTTCAAGCAGCCACCGTGCGGCAGGCATCCACTGCAATCCAGCGGGCAGCTCGCGCTCCGGCGGTGTCGGGTCGAGCGTGACAAGCAACGCGTTGGCGTCAGGCTGGGCCGCGGCGGCTGATGCCAAAGCACGCAGCTCCCGCTCCCACGTGGCGTCGGCGGCGGTATCGAGGCACACCTGCACCAGCAGCGGCGTCGCATCCGCGCGTGTAGCGAAGAAGTCCACCTCCCACCCTTCGCTCGTGCGGTACCAGTCCACCGCGTAGCGTCGGCGCTCGAGCTCCAGCAACACTGCCGTTTCAAGAGCGCGACCACGGTGGGTCCGCCCCGCCCGTTCGTAGATGGTTATGAGCCCCGGATCCACCGGATACACTTTTCGCGGGTTGCTCATGCGCTGGCGCTCCGAGCTGCTGTGCATGGTGATGCTGCGCAGGAGAAACGCGTCTTCCAGATGGCCCACGTATGCGTGCACGGTGTCCTTGCCGACCCCCACCCCCTGCGAGCGCAGATCGTCATAGAGCTTGTTGACCGACACGTTGCCGGCGGGCGTGGCCAGCAGATGTCGCTGCAGCCACCGCAACGCGCGCACATTGGTCACGCTGTGTCGCTCGATCACGTCGCGCAGCACCATCGTATCCACGTAGCCGGTGAGCAGGTCGGCACGATCGATTACTTCGGCGCGCTGCGCCTCGGGGAAACCACCCACGGCGAGATAGCGCTGCAGCGCCAGGTCGATCGCTGCGCGATCGGCGGTCGCCAACTGCACCCACGGCACAGCCGGCTCCTTGCCCGCGTAGCGCAGCGCTTCGCGAAAGGAGAACGGATGGACGAGCACCTCCATCGCTCTTCCGCGCAGCGAGGTCGCCACCTCGCGACTCAGCAGCTTGGCCGACGATCCTGACACGGTGATCTCCACGTCACCGGCGGCCAGCAGCCGATGCACCAGCGTCTCCCATTGGGGAACGACCTGCACTTCATCCAAATAGAGGGACAGGCGCGGTTGCGACGCCACGTCGCAATCGGTGCCACCAGGGCGAACGTGCGGATAGCGGCGGGCGTGCTCGTCGACGATCCAGCCGAGGTCGGCGGCCGTCATGCCGGCCAGCCGTTCATCCTCGAGTTCCAGCAGCAGCAGAGACTCGCGAGAGCGACCTTCGGCGATCTGTTCGGCCATCCGTCGCTGGAGAAATGACGTTTTGCCGCCGCGGCGAACGCCTACCACAGCGAGCGCCTTGCCCGGGATGCCGGGGACGCGAACATCCCGCGCCGTTCGGGCCGGGATCACCGCGCTCATCGATTCCGTCAGTTTGTCGCGAAGCCGGTCGCGAGCGATGGTTGAAGATTCCGTCACTTTGCAGACGTTGGGGGTCGGAATGGACGAAACTGTCACTTAAGAAAGTCTAGGATACCTCCAATCTATCCTTTTCACAATGACAGATTACCTTTATTCCAGCGACCACTTCACTAAAGACCGTTCGCTCCCAGTCGACTGTACCACCATCTACCGCTCCACGGCGGCAAATAGCTCGTCACGACGTTCGGCGATGCGATCCTGAGCGTAAAACAGTTCCCGCCGAGCCGCGTTGCTCTCGCGGTACATCCGCGAACACAATCCGGAACTAATACAGGCGCACGGATGAACAGTGATCGGAGAGTTCCCGCCACATCCTCCGCTGCGGACGCAGCTCAAGGCGCTGATCGCCCCCTCGAAACCATCAAACCAGAGGTCTCCCCCATTCTGCGGGGTCGGAGCCGTATTCCTTTCACGACTTCTTCGCGTTTAGCGATCTACTATGGCGTTGCGACTCGTAGGACGGCGCTAAGCTCCTTAGTGTTGCCCTTCAATCTCAACGTCTCCCTGTCGAAGTGCATTCATTGGGATTGACATGTTCAAGGCATCACATGACGCTCGGACTGACGGCTGTCCGCAGCCGAGGTGTCGATTGACGTGTCCCAAGATTCGCTACTTCGTTGTCACACAGTGACGAAGTGCTCGTTCACCAGCATCGTCTCCCCTTCCCATCGATACGCCACCAGCTCGCCACCCTTGGCAATGCTGTAGTCAATGCAGGCGAGTCGACCTTCCCCAATTATCTCAGGCGTCCCCGTTCGCCAGTAGTGTCCGAAAATCACGGGAGGCTCAGCGGAGTAGCCGAGCGTGGCGTGTGCCGGGATATGTTCCGCCGAGTCCATGGCAGCCAGCTGACTGCGTATCGAGGGCGGTACCTCCGCTCCGTCCGCGTAGGACACCTCGCCGGATTGCCACCACTGCACGCGAATGCGATCCCGCACGTGATCGTCGGCGTCGCGGAATGTATGACCCGCCGGCAGGTTCACCTCCATACCCTTGGTCAGCGCTTCGAGCGCTTTGAACAGCGTGAAGTCGGCGTTGTCTTTGGACGATGCATCTGCCGGCTGGGCAAACGCCTCGCCGTGCATGGCGTCGGGCAGCGTACGACTTGGACCGAGTACACGATCCAGTTCGGCGATGAAGGGCCCGTTCCAGCATGCGTGCACAACATTCAAGCCGGGTAACTCAAGCCAAAACGGAAGCGTCTTGAACCAGTCAACGAGCTCTCCATGAAGTGGCGTGCCGTCCACTTCCTTCAGGAACATCTGGTGCTGGTGCAAGTTCTGTTTCGTGTGCTTTCGGAAGCACTCACCCGGATTCTCCGGATCCGGAGTGAACCAGGCAATCGCATTCAGCTCATGGTTGCCCATCACCGCCAAGGCCGTGCCTGCATCAACCATGCGTCTTGCGATGGTCACTGCTGCAACCTGTTGCGGTCCACGATCGATGAAGTCGCCAACAAAGACAGCCTGTCGCTCGGTGTGTCGCCAAGCACCGCTCTCATCGCGATACCCCATTTTTCGGAGCAGAGCGACCAGCGCATCGGCGCAGCCATGAATGTCTCCGATCACATCGTACTGCACGCTGTCTCCGGGAAGTAGTGGTGCATCATGGTAGGTGAAGAGCCAAAAATCAGTTCAGCGAAACCAGGGCGTGCTCGTTTTTGCCGCGGAGTCCGGAAACACAAAGATCGCGATCGCCCGCCCCTTTCGCTGCGTACCTGTTCCGAAGATCGCCGCCGCCACCTTGGCGCCGGAACCCGCCTCGGCAATCGCATCGAGCACAATCGCGTTGGCGCCCACTTGGCCGGCCTTGCGACGCATCGATTCGAGCATGGCCTGCTCATTCGTCCAGTTCGACTCCCCAGTGGCATTGAGCAGGGCGATCTCTTCATACTTCCCGAGCACCTGGTCGAGCGTGCGGTAGATGCGGATCTCCGACGGCGCGACAACGGGCCGCTTCTGGGGCGTGGGGTTGAGCATGGTGGCGTTAGTGGACACACAGCCTGACAGCAGGGCGATCGCAAGCACGAGACCGACAGTGCGCATGAGTTGAGCTCCGGTTGAGGTTCCACCAGCATACGGGCACCCTCTGACAGCGCGTCCCACGCACGCTGACTGTCAGACCCCCGCGTCATATTCCCTCTGTCGCCAACAGCTCGCGCGCGACGAATCGCAGGTCGAGTTGCCCGGGAGCGCGTAATGCTCACTTCTCTCCATCCCAGGAGCCTGATTTGTCGCCCAGCTTCTCTCGCATGACGTGGCCCGCCCTCACGCGCCGCCTCGCCGACGTGCTCACCAGCCTCAGAGACGGCGACTACCTCGTCATTTCGCAGCGGGCCAGCAACTACTACGTGCAGATCGCGGCAGCCGGTGGGATCGGGTGGTTCGCTGAAGCCGTGAGCAACACCTACATCGAGACGCCAACGGCACTGCTGACCGTCGATGAGTACGAGACGCTCAAGGCCATGGGATGGCAGCGTGCGAATGCTCTGCCGCCCGAACTGGTGGAAGACGATGACACTGACGCTCCTCGAACGGGCAGCCCGAACTTCAACGCGCACTGGGCCCCGAACGCGTCAACCGCGGCCATTGCTCACATGCTCATGCGCACGCTGCGCGAGGTCTATCGCGTTCCGGCGCCGGCTGATCTCGAGTATTCGGCGTTCGTCGGCAGCGGTCCCCAGATTGCGCTGCCGACCCTCGGATTGCGTCGCCAGCGGACGCAGCGGTGACAACGATGCCCAAAGTACAAGTCTTCGACACGACCGGTCTGGATGGCGGATGCCTCGGTCCGTACATGGCGATTCGTCGTGGGACGGACCGAGTTGTCAAAGGTGTCCAGTACGCCATTTTCATCGCAGGTGCATACAACGCCATGGGACTCGTCGGCTTTGAGCGGAATGGTGTTGTCGTGCTGAACCTCACCCATAAGACCGTGGTCGCCGATAGTCACATGCAAGCGGCCACCGGACACGATGGCGCCACAGAAGAGCAGGTAAGCGAGTTCAATCGACTGATCGGTCTTCGAGGTCCCGCCTTGCTCAAGGCTTTTCGTGAGATGAAGACCTTCCGTGGTTTGCAGTCGCTTGGCGCGAGGTAGTTGCACAACTCCTTGTGCCGCGGTCCCCCACCCGGATTGTCAGCCCCCCCTCGATTCTTGGCGACTACCGCATCACCTCGCACCGCGCCGTCAACCACGATGTGCAGATCGCAGGTGCCGGTGCGGACGGGTGGAAGAAGCCTTCAAGGCTTTGGCTTCAGCGTAGACAGTCGCGAACCGCGACGGTTGCGTCAGATCTCGTCCGGCAATGAAGCGAAATCCACGTTCGTAGCAGCGCAGACAGCCTGCCACGTTGTGACGCCCAGAACGCCAGTTGCGAGCTGAGCACGCTGTTCGATTGAACGATGGGGGAGACTTGCGTTTACCATGTCAGACTCGACCTGCGCGTCGCATTGTGCCTTCCAGTACTCGCGCGCTCCGTCAGCCGGTCCTTCCACGATGAGCAAGCCGAAGATGTCCTTGGATGGATATTTCTCCATCGCTGCATCCATGTGACGCAGCAGCTGGCTGCGCTGCTTCATCCACGACGTGTGAGTGGTACACGCGGCTTCCGTACGCTTGCCTTCGATACAGACTAGAAACTCGGACGTTTCGAGCAATGCGTCCGGCCGCGATGGTCCTTCCAGCACGAACCATGTTTTGCCTCGCTTTCCCTCCCTCAGTGAGCGAAGTGCTTTGTCGATCATCGTCTGCTCACGACGCGCGAGCGACTCTCGATTTGCAAGAACGGTTCCGGAGTCCTTGCATTTCGACACGAGCTCTTCGTCCATGTTCTGCACGAGATACTCGAGCAGCCCTGCGGGCGCCGGCAGGGATGCTTCAGTACTCCCCCAGTGTTTGGGATGTTTATCAATCAGCCGCGATCGAATCGGAATTCGCGCAGTCGCCTCGGGCCGCGATCCCAGCGCGAGCAGTTGGTACAGCCACGTCTCGCCTGACGGGTCACGCTTGTGCAGTTGATCGAATAGCGGTGCAACTCGCGTCTGTGACGAATCCTTGCGACCCATGGCATTCTCGGATTGAGGTTGTTTAACCCGCGAGTCTCGCGGAACAAATATCAACGCGGCGTCAGGCGACACTCTCCCGCCGGCATGCGCCCTGTGCCGTCAGCCTGCCGCCTGCCACGCCGAGTACACACCACGGCAAGACGGCCAATACTACGCTCGTTACGTTGCGCCAGTAATCTTCCGCGCCCGGAAACCGCAGGAGCATCTCCCAATGGCTTGCCAGACCGGCAACGATCGACATGGTAAGTGCCAGCAGAATCAGGCTCATCAATATCGCTGCGCGCGTGCCCTCAATGGCCGGATAGCGCAATCGTACTCCCGCGTAAATCCAGAGCAGCAGCAGTGTGAGCGGCAGCACGGCGACCATGCTGACGATCAGGTTGATCATGCCGACGATCAGCATGCTGAACGGGAACGCGTCGTCCGCCGCGGCCGACACGGACTGCACCACGAGCATCAGCAGAGGAACGCTCATGATCACCAGCATTCCCGCAAGCTGCCAGCGCAGCACGAACCTGAGACGGGAGCTGATGGTCACGAGTTTACCAGAGGCTGACACTTCTTGCACCTGCCAGACTCGCGCCCGAACGCTCTGCGGAGTTCCGAATAGTCCGTGCCGCAGAGTTTGATGTACTGACGTTCGGTGAATGCTCCCGGTCTGGAGCCATTGAGCGGATCGATCGTATGGCACCGGGCAGTATGCAGCACCATGTAGCTCGCCGGACGACTCCGGCGCGTGTTGATCACATAGCCGCTGGCATTCGCCCGCAACCACGCGGAGTACCCCGCTTCATCATTGTCAAACATACGCACCGCGCTCACGCTGCTCATGTAACCTCCGATTGAACCTCATCCAATTGAGCCTCATCCAACCGCTCCGCAATCACCCGCCCCGCCTCCCGTATCCGTCCCATATCCCGCACCCGCGAATCCTTGTACTGCGGCATCTGGTGGTACGACGTCAACTCCACATCATCCAGCAACACCGGCACGATGAACGCCGTCTTGAGCGCACGTCTCCGAATGTGCGCCGCCGCCAGCTCCTCCCGGCAGATGATCGACTCGAAGTACTGCTTCGAGTAAAACGGCACGAACAGTCGCGAGCGGTCGATGGCGTGCGCGATTTCGTCGTTCCACTGGTCGCCGAGTTCGAGCTTGCTCCGATCCAGCCAGATGTCCGTGTGCGGGCGCGCGGTCCGGATCGCGTCAACCAGACAGTCCACGCAGTCGGCGTCGCTGTGCCGGTAACTCACGAACACGTCGTGCATTGAATCGTCGGCCACGGGAATCGGCTCGCGCACGCGAAACCGTGCCACTTCGTCGCGCACGATCGCCACGTCGCCGTCGTCATACGCAGCAATCACCACGCTTTCGAGCCGCGAGCCGGTACGCATGTGACGCGTGAGCGAATCGAGCAGTGGTGGCAGCACATCCTGCACCGCATAACCCTGGACACCGGTCGCAATCAGTGGCATCGCCACGCTGCGCACACCATGCGTTGTCGCGGCCACCGACAGCGCCTGACCGATGGCCATCACGCTGTCCACCAGGCTTTCGTCCCGCTCGCGTTCAAAGCAGATGATGCGCTTGAAGCCAGGGCGCCCACGTCCACTCCCTTGCGCCAGAGCGCACCGATCAGCGACGTGGACGTTGGCGCGTAGTTGTCCCTGAATGCGGAAATGAGCAGCGCGTCCACCGGACTCTCGCGCAGAATCTGCGTCAGGTCGCCCTGCACAACGAAATCCCGGGGCGCACTCGCCGCGCTGAACCGGACGGCAGATATTCGAAGGGGATCATCATCGGCTCCGATTTCGCGTGCGAGCGCGTCATTGCTTCAGCTCCCAGAGCGCACGGATCGGCACTGCATAGAGGCCCTCGCCGAAACGCACACTGGCCTCACCGTCGTAGAGCACCACGCCGCAGGTGAAGCGCTTCCCCACGGTGCTCTGGAGCTTGCGAATCCCCCGAAAGTCGGTCGCGGTAACCGTGGCGGAGGCCTTGACCTCAACCGCGGCCAGCGCTCGGCCGCCTTGCTCAATCACAAGGTCCACCTCGACGCCGTCCTTGTCACGGAGGTGGTGGAAGCGCACATCGTCATCCCGCCAACTGGCCTGACGCTTCAGGTCCTGCACTACGAACGTCTCCAGTAGCTGTCCCAACGTGCCACGGTCCTCCGACAGCGCCGCCTCGTCCAGGCCCAAAAGGGCGCAGGCCACTCCGGTATCGGTGAGGTGCAGCTTGGGGGTTTTGATGAGGCGACTGAGCCGGTTGTTGTGCCACGGGGGAAGCTCCTCCAGCAGGAAGATGCGTTCCAGCAGCGTCACGTAGTCTCGGATGGTCGGTCGGCTCAGTTGGAACGGCGCGGCGAGGTCACTCACGTTGATCAAGCGGGCGGTCTGGCCCGCGGCGAGCGTGAGCAGCCTCGGGATAGCGTCCAGCGAGGAGATCCTTGCCAGGTCGCGCACGTCCCGTTGCACGAGCGTCTCCACATAGTCGCGGTACCACGTGGCACGCCGCCGAGGCGTTTGGCGGGCCAGAGCGGCCGGATATCCCCCGGCAACGATTCGGCGGACGAGGTCTGTACCGAGCCGAGCATACGGTCGCGCTTTGAATCCGTGCCCGAAAAGCGCGTCGAGGAATGTGGGCGCGGTCCCCGCCAACTCGCTCTGTGCCAGCGGGTGCAGCCGCAGGATCTCCATGCGCCCGGCAAGAGAGTCGGCCAGAGTGGGCAGAAGCAGAACATTTGCCGAGCCCGTGAGCAGGAATCGCCCCGGACGCCGGTCACGGTCAACGGCGCGCTTGAGCGCAGTGAAGAGACCGGGCGCCCGTTGTACTTCGTCCAGGATGGCACGCTCAGGCAGGTCGCCCACGAAACCGACGGGGTCGCTGGTGGCCGCCTCCAACGTGACCACATCGTCAAAGCTGAAATACCCGTACCCGTGGGCATCCCCCACGGCCTGGGCCAGCGTCGTTTTGCCGCACTGCCGTGGCCCGTGAATCAGCACCACCGGCGACTCAGCCAGTGCCTGCTCGAGCAGTGGGGTGGCGAGCCTTGAGTAGGGAGCGGTGGGGGACATCGCGGCTAATTGTAAGTGTATGTATCGGCCAAATGTAACTTTTACTGGCGGCTATTTGCAAGTTTGCGTCTCGCCAAATGCAAGGAGATCAAACTCGGAACCCGAGGCCACCGCCGCCACCGGATGCTCATTGGCCTTTCACCGCTTATCTCCCAGAACTCTCGGCGTGATCCCAGTACTCCGAAGCAACTCGGAAGTCGAGGGCTTCCGAGTCCAACTCAGACATCGGCTGCTCATCGTAGCTCTCGCCTCGTGCGACACGGCGGAGCTGCTGGAGTATCTCGACGTCGGCGCGGCGATTGGTGGAGCCGACGCGCACATTCGTCATATTCCGGATGTGCGCCCCATCGCGCCGCTCGGCCAGCACGACAGCTACGCCTGCGCCGCGCACCCACCTCGCTCGTCACGCCTCGATCACGCCCCATGCCCCCCCTCCTGCTGCTCGCTGCCCTGCTCACCCTGCTGCTGCCGCTCGGCGCGCTCGCGCAAGCCACCACCGGCACACTCCAGGGCACCGTGCGCGCACAGCCGGAAGCCCTGCCCATCGCCTACGCAGTCGTCAGCATTTCGCAGCTCGACATCGAACGCTTCACTGATGGACAGGGACGCTTCCG
>JBBQNT010000059.1:0-15799 GCA_038330215.1 Gemmatimonadales bacterium | reverse complement strand
GCCGCCACGAAGCTGGACGATATGCGGAGGTATCTTTGACCTGGAGACCAAGCGTCACACGCTGATGGCTCTGGAGAACGAGATGGCCGAGGTCACGTTCTGGAACTCGCAGGAGCGTGCGCAGGCGGTCGTCAAGGAGGTCAAGATCCTCAAAGGGTGGGTCGACCCCTTCGAGTCACTGCTCTCGCGTGTGAATGGCGCACGAGAGCTGGACGAGCTGCTCGAACTGGAGCCGGACGCGGAGATGATCGCTGATCTCGACGCCGAAGTCGCGGCCGTTCAGGCGGAGCTCGAGGCGTTCGGCCTGCGTACGCTGCTCCGGCACCCGGACGACGTGCGCGATGCGCAGGTGGAAATCTCCGCGGGTGCAGGCGGCACCGAGGCGCAGGACTGGGCGCAGATGATCATGCGCATGTACAGTCGCTGGGCCGAGAAGCGCGGCTACACCGTGGATCTCATGGATGTCTCGGAGGGCGAAGAAGCCGGCATCAAGGGTGCGGTGCTCGAGATCAAGGGGCAATACGCGTACGGATTCCTCAAGGCGGAATCGGGCGTGCATCGACTCGTGCGCATTTCGCCCTTCGACGCGCAGGCGCGCCGGCATACGTCGTTTGCGTCGATCTTCGTGTACGCGATGGTCGACGATGAAATCAACATCGAGATCCGCGATGAAGACATCAAGATGGATGTCTTTCGCGCATCGGGTGCGGGCGGGCAGCACGTGAACAAGACCTCGAGTGCCGTACGGCTGACGCACATTCCGACAGGTTTGGTCACGTCGTCGCAGGCGGAGCGTTCGCAGCTCAAGAATCGCGGGCACGCAATGAAGCAGCTCAAGAACAAGCTCTACCAGCTCGAGCTCGACAAGCAGATGGCCGCGAAGGCCGTCCTCGACGCCAACAAGATGGACGTCTCGTTTGGCAGCCAGATTCGCTCGTATGTCTTTCAGCCGTATACCATGGTCAATGATCATCGCACGGAGCTCAAGATTGCCGACGTCGAGAAGGTCATGCTCGGCGGCATTGATCCGTTCATCGAAGCGTACCTGAAACAGACGGGCGACATGACGCAGGGAAGCGCGGCATGACGGAGGCGTCGGACACCGGCTTTGTCATGGGCGATCGCATCGCGGCCATGACGCGGTTGCGTGAACGCGGCGTGGAGCCGTTCGCCTACAGCTTCGACCGCACGCACACCACGACCGAAGCGCGCGCGCTGCTCGGCGAGAGTGAAGAGGGCCCCGTCGTGCGACTCGCGGGACGCATTGCGTCGTGGCGCGGACAGGGCAAGACCGCGTTCGCGCATCTGGTCGATCAGGAAGGGCGACTGCAACTCTATCTGCGACGCGACGAACTCGGTGACGACGCGTGGTCGCTCGCCTCGGAGTTGCACATCTCGGATATCATCGGCATCGAAGGACCGCTCATGCGCACGCGCACGGGCGAAGTCACGGTGCGCGTCACGCAGCTCACGCTGCTGGCCAAGGCGCTGCGCCCGCTGCCGTTCGGCAAGGAGCAGGTGGTGGACGGGGAAGTGGTGCGCTACTCCGCGTTCAGCGATACCGAGCAGCGTGCGCGGCAGCGTTACGCTGACCTCGCGGTGCATCCGGAGGTTCGCGCGCTGTTCACGGCGCGCTCCTTGCTCACGCGCACCATTCGCCGTCATCTCGATGATCTTGGCTACCTCGAAGTCGAGACGCCCGTGCTGCAGCCGCTGTACGGCGGCGCGGCGGCGCGTCCCTTCGTCACGCACCACAACACGCTCGACATGCCGCTGTACCTGCGCATTGCGGACGAGCTGTACCTCAAGCGCCTGATCGTGGGCGGCTTTGAGCGCGTGTACGAGATCGGGCATGACTTCCGCAACGAGGGCATCGACCGGACGCACAATCCGGAGTTCACGATGCTCGAGTTCTACGAAGCCTACGCAGATTATCAGCAGATGATGACGCGCGTGGAGTCCTTGCTTGTGGCTGCGGCGGACGTGCTGCGCGAGGTGCCGGTGATCGGCGAGAAGGTACCGGTGCTCACCACTCCATTTCCGCGCATTGACTGGGTGGGGTCGCTGTCGGAGGCGACCGGTGTTGATGTGATGGCACTTGATGACGCAGCGCTCCAGCAGCTGGCGGCGCGTGTGGGCGTGGAGCGCGTCGCGACGCTCAGCCGTCCCAAGCTGCTCGATGAGCTGTTCCAGGAGTTGGTGGAATCGAAGATCGACACGCCCACGTTCGTCGTGGACTATCCGAAAGCGTTGTCTCCGCTCGCCAAGCCCAAGCGCGGCAACGATGCGCTCACGGAACGCTTCGAGCTGTTTGCACGCGGCAAGGAACTCGCGAATGCATTCAGCGAGCTCAACGACCCGATCGATCAGCGCGAGCGATTTGAAGCACAGGCGCGTCTGCGCGCGGCCGGCGACGATGAGGCCACCATGGTGGACGAGGATTACCTGCGCGCGATGGAGTACGGCATGCCGCCCACCGGTGGCGTGGGCATTGGCATTGACCGATTGCTCATGTACCTCACGGATACGGCCAACATTCGTGACGTGATTCTGTTCCCCACGATGCGTCCCGAGTGACGGCGTCCGCTTTGTCCCTGCGTGGGCTCGAGTTCTCGATCGCCTGGCGTTATCTGCGCAGTCGCCGCGGTTCGCGACTGCTGTCGCTGATCAGCGTGATCGCCATTGGCGGCGTGCTGGTGGGCGTGGCGGCACTCGTGGTGATCATGGGCGTCATGAACGGGCTGCAGCGTGACCTGCGCGAGAAGATCCTGATTGGTTCGCCGGACGTTCGCGTGCTGCCGATCGGCGAAGAGCTGCGACTCGAGGGATGGCAGCCCATGCTGCGAACGGCGCTCGAGGTGCCGGGTGTCGTGGCGGCGGCGCCGTTTGCGCAAAGTCAGGGAGTGGTGACCAGCCGAGGCGGGTACCGCACTGGCGCGCAGGTGGTGGGCATCGAAGACCGCGCGCCCGACGGCAACGATGTTACGTCCATCCGGGATCGGGCAATCCTGGGCAGCTTCACCTTCGATCACAACGGGCGCAAGAACGGCGCGGTGCTGGGTCGTACGCTGGCGCTCAACCTCAATGTGTTCGTCGGCGACACGATTTATCTGCTCGGCTTCAACAGCGTGGAAGTGAACGCCGCGACCGGTCTGCCAACCGGCTACCGGCCCGACACCTTTGTGGTGACCGGACTGTTCGAGACGGGCATGTACGAGTACGACATTGCGTACCTGTATGTGAGCCTCGAGGCAGGGCAACGGTTCGCTGCGCTCGGCAACGATGTGACCGGAATCGAAATCAAGACCACGAGTCGTGATCTCGCACCGCACATCGGCGACTCGGTGGCGGCCGTGCTGGGCGGCGGCGTGCGCTCGGTCGATTGGCAAGAGCAGAACAGCGCGCTCTTTCAGGCGCTCAAACTCGAGAAACTCGGCATGGGCGTCATTCTCATGCTCATCATCATGATCGCGGCGTTCAACATCGTCTCTACGCTCACGATGGTTGTCTCCGACAAGACGCGCGAGATCGGCATACTGCGCGCCATGGGTCTGCCGGCGCGCTCGATTCGCCGGATTTTCCTGTTTCAGGGCGTGGTGATCGGCGCGGTGGGCACGGCGGCTGGCGTCGCACTCGGACTGGCGGTGGCGTTCATCCTGGAAGACGTGTTCCCGATCCCGCTCGATCCGTCCGTTTACTTCATCGATCATCTACCGGTGTATACCGAGCCGCTCGAAGTGCTGATGGTGGTGGTCGCGAGCGTGCTCGTGGCCGCGCTGGCCACGATCTACCCGGCGGGGCAGGCGGCTCGCCTGTATCCCGTTGAAGCCATCAGGCACGACTGATGGACGCCGAGCGTTCCGATGGTGCGTTCGTGATCGAAGCGCGAGGCGTCACCAAGGATTTTCCGGGTGGCGATGGCGGCATTGTGCGCGTGTTGTCGGGGGTCGATCTGGCAGTCGCGCGCGGCGAAATGGTCGCCATCGTGGGGGCCAGCGGCTCGGGAAAGAGCACGTTTCTCCATGTGCTAGGCGCCTTGGAGCGCCCGACGTCCGGCACCGTGCTGCTCGGCGGGACACCGGTGGCGTCGCTGACCGACGACGCGTTGGCGGCGCTTCGGAACCGTACCGTCGGGTTCGTGTTTCAGTTTCATCACCTGTTGCGCGAGTTCTCAGCGGTTGAGAACGTCATGTTTCCGCTTCGCATCGCCGGGGTGGACCTGCGCGAGGCCCGAACGCGCGCCGAGGAACTGCTGTCGCGTGTGGGCATGGCCAGCCGCATGCACCATCGGCCGTCGGAGTTGTCGGGGGGCGAGCAACAGCGTGCCGCGGTCGCCCGGGCCCTCGCCGCCAAGCCGGCGGTCTTGCTGGCAGACGAACCAAGTGGCAATCTGGATCAGGGCAACGCCGAGCGGCTCCACGAGCTGTTCGCGACGTTGGCGTCAGAAATGGGGTTGGGGCTTGTGGTGGTCACGCACAACATGGCGCTGGCCGCGCGGGCGAATCGGATCTTGTCCCTCGAGGAGGGGCGGTTGGTGAGCAGTTCTTCCACGGAGCATGCCGTCTGATGTTGTGCGATCACTGCAAGGAACGCGACGCGGTTGTGCACCTGACGCGCATTGTCGATAACGCGGTCACGCAGTTGCACCTGTGTGAGAAGTGTGCTGCGGAGAAGGGTGTGGAAACGACGATCGCGCTGCCGAAGCATCCGTTGGGCGAGATTCTGCAGGCGGTGCAGCAGCAGGCAACGCCCGAGAGCAGCGCAGACGCGGCCGTGTGCGCATTTTGCGGCGCGAACGCACGGGACTTTCGCGCCACCGGCCGCCTTGGCTGTGCGCACTGCTACGACGCGATGGAGACGAGTCTGCGCGAGTTGCTGCGGCGACTGCATGGCAGCAGCAAGCATGTGGGCCGCCGCTACGAGCCACCGCGTCCTGAGTCACTCGCGGAACTCGACGCGAGCAGCGAACTGCGCGACAAGCTGCAACGCGCCGTCGACGCGGAACAGTTCGAGCTCGCCGCGCAGCTGCGCGACAAGCTGCGGGTGATGGAGTAATGCGCCAGGGTCCGTTGGACCTGTCGCTGTTGCCCGATGGTGGGGTGCGCTGGCTGGACGCATCGGGGCCGAATGCGGATATCGTGATTTCCACGCGGCTTCGCCTCGCGCGCAATCTGGTGGGCTACGCCTTCACCGCTCGTGCGCGAGACGGCGAACGGCTGCGCATGCTGGCGCAGGTCAAGGAAGCTCTCGCCCACGTGCCAATACTCGATGGCAGCGTGTTGCTCCGGCTCGACGAGTCGGCGCCGCTCGACCGGCAGTTGCTTCATGAGCGCCATCTCGTCTCCAAGGAGTTGGCCGGTCTGGATCCGCAGCATCCGCTGCGCACCGGGGCGGCGGTATTTCTGGGCGAGCAGGTCGGCGTGTTGGTGAACGAGGAGGACCATCTGCGCCTGCAGGCGATGCGCAGCGGCTTCGATGTGCCGGCGGCGTTTGCGATGGCGTCGCGCATGGACCGTGAGCTTGGGGAGCGTGTGCCGTTCGCGTTTCACAAGGAGTTTGGCTTTCTGACGGCGTGTCCCACCAATGTGGGCACGGGATTGCGCGCGTCGGTATTGATTCATCTGCCGGGCCTCGTGCTCACGAAGGAAATCGGCAAGGTGCTGGCGGGATTGCAGCAGATGGGGCTGACGTACCGCGGACTGTATGGCGAGGGCAGCGAGGTGGTGGGCAACTTCTTTCAGTTGTCCAACCAGACAACGCTGGGCCGTTCGGAAGAGGAACTGCAGGACCTGCTGGTGCGCGTAGTCCGGCACGTGATCGAGCGCGAAGAAGAGGCTCGACGGGTGTTGGTGCGTGATGCCGGGTATATTATCGAGGACAAGTTGTGGCGAGCGTATGGCACGTTGCGTTTCGCGCGCAGCCTGTCATTCGAAGAAGCCATGAACTTCCTCAGTGGAGTACGCCTTGGGGTTGGACTGAAACTGATCCCCGGGCTCAGTGTATATACGCTCAACAAGCTCCTGATCTTTGCGCAGTCAGCGCATCTTGCTCATCTCGAAGGGCGCGCGCTGACAGATAGCGAGAGCAACCTGGCCCGTGCACGATATGTGCGGCAGGTGCTCGCGACGGAGGGGAGTGGCGTCGAGTGACCGCTCCAGCCCTGGGCTGAGGTAACGATGAACGGCTACAACTTCACTGAGCGCGTACGAAAGGTGCTCGCGATGGCTCGCGAAGAGGCGGCTCGCCTCCATCACGAGTACGTCGGCACGGAGCACATCCTGCTCGGCCTCATTCGCGAAGGCGAGGGCGTCGCGGCGGCCGTGCTGCAAAATCTCAACGTCGATCTCGACGAGGTGCAGCAGCGCATCGAAGACACGGTGAAAAAGGGGAAGGCGGCTACGGCCACCGGCCCGGATTTGCCGTACACGTCCCGCGCGAAGAAAGTGCTCGAGCTGGCCATGGCCGAAGCGCGCGACCTCAACCACTCGTACGTGGGCACCGAGCACCTGCTGCTTGGCCTGCTGCGCGAGGAGAAGGGGATCGCAGCGCAGGTGCTGACGGATGCGGGCGTCAACCTCGATGCCGCGCGCACGGAAACGTTGCGCCTGCTCGGCACCGAAA
Organism: Gemmatimonadales bacterium; assembly: GCA_038330215.1. Lineage (GTDB taxonomy): Bacteria > Gemmatimonadota > Gemmatimonadetes > Gemmatimonadales > Gemmatimonadaceae > JAABRT01. Next base: position 9,178 of record JBBQNT010000059.1, on the reverse strand, counting down.
TGCCGCAGGGCGGCTCGGGCGGCTCCGGCTCCGCTGAAAAGGCGGGCACGGCGCCGCCATCGTCGGCACCGGCCAAGGGCGACAAGAAGTCCAAGACGCCGGCGCTCGATCACTTCTGCCGCGATCTCACGGCCCTCGCAGCTGAAGGACAGCTCGATCCCACCATCGGACGCGCCAAGGAAATCGAGCGCGTGGTGGAGGTGCTGTCGCGTCGCAAGAAGAACAATCCGGTGCTCATTGGTGAACCCGGTGTGGGCAAGACGGCCATCGTCGAAGGACTTGCGCAGATCATCGCAACGGGCGATTGCCCGGAGCCGCTGCGCGACCATCGCGTGCTGTCGCTCGACATGGCCGCGGTCATCGCCGGCACCAAGTACCGCGGTCAGTTCGAGGAGCGCCTCAAGGCGGTCATGAACGAGATCGCGCAGAACAAGCAGGTCATCCTCTTCATCGACGAGTTGCACACGCTCGTCGGTGCAGGGGCGGCTGAAGGCGCCATCGATGCGAGTAACATGCTCAAGCCCGCGCTCGCGCGTGGCGAGTTGCAGTGCGTCGGCGCGTCCACGCTCAACGAGTACCGCAAGTACATCGAGAAGGACGGGGCGCTCGAGCGGCGCTTCCAGACGGTGGTGGTCGAGCCGCCCTCGATCGACGAGACGGTGCAGATCCTGCAGGGGCTGCGCAAGAAGTACGAAGACCATCATCGCGTCACGATTCCCGATGCGACGCTGGTTGCGGCGGCCAAGCTGTCGGAGCGGTACATCACCGACCGCTTCCTGCCCGACAAGGCGATCGACGTCATCGACGAAGCTGGCGCGCGTGCGCGTCTGGCCGCACAGGCGCCGCCGCCGGAAGTGTCGGCGCTCAAGGAACGGCTCGAAGGCATCAACACCGAGAAGGATACCGCGGTGCGCGACCAGAACTTCGAGCGCGCTGCTTCGCTGCGCGACACGGAGCGGGAGCTGCAGGGCGAGATCAGGCAGAAGCAGGAAGAGTGGGAACTGCGGCGCCAGTCGCACAGACCGGAGCTCGGCGAAGAGGAGATCGCCTTCATCGTCAGTCGCTGGACGGGCATTCCCGTCACGCGTCTGCAGGAGGCGGAGACGTCTCGCCTGTTGCGCATGGAAGAGGAGCTGCACGGCACCGTGGTGGGCCAGGACGAGGCCATCAAGGCGTTGGCGCGGTCCATCCGTCGCAGCCGCGCGGGGCTCAAGGATCCGCGTCGCCCCATCGGCTCGTTCATCTTTTCCGGACCGACCGGCGTCGGTAAAACCGAGCTGGCGCGTGCGCTGGCGCGGTTCCTCTTCGCCGATCCCACCGCACTCATTCGTGTGGACATGAGCGAGTACATGGAAAAGTTCTCCGTGTCGCGTCTCATCGGCGCGCCGCCTGGCTACGTGGGCTACGAAGATTCCGGCACGCTGACCAAGGCGATCCGTCGCAAGCCGTACAGCGTCGTGTTGCTCGACGAAATCGAAAAGGCGCATCCGGATGTGTTCAACATCCTGCTGCAGGTGCTCGATGAGGGTCACCTCACCGACAACTACGGCCGCGTCATCGATTTCAAGAACACGGTGGTGATCATGACGTCCAACGTGGGCGCCAAGGACATCACCCGGAATCGTTCGCTTGGCTTTGGCGCCGCGGACGCACAGGCTGACTTCGAGCGCATTTCGGAAAAGGTCAAGGAGGAGATGGCCCGGGTCTTCAATCCCGAGTTTCTCAACCGTCTGGACGACGTGATCGTGTTCCATCCGCTGGTCAAGGAGCACATTTCCAAGATCGTGGCGATCCTGTTCCGCGAGGTTCAGAAGCGCCTCGACGAGGAGGAGATCAAGATCGCGCTCACCGATGCGGCCACGGCGTTTCTCGTGGATCATGGAACAGACGAGCACTTTGGTGCACGGCCGCTCAAGCGCGCCATCCAGCGGTACATCGAGGACCCGCTGTCGGAGAAGATTCTGCTCCGCGAGTTCTCGAAGGGCGACGAGATCGAGGTCGATGTGGGGCCGGACAAGGAAAAGCTGGAGTTCCGCGTTTTGACGCCCACGCCGCAAAGCTGACCACCCGGCCCACCCCAATGCCGACCGGCCCCTGCCAGAGGGTCCGGTCGGCATTGTCTTTCGCTATATTGTCAGGCTGAATGAGTTTGGGGCTGTCCCGTGGGCACCATTCGGGGTTTGTCGGTGTCCAAACGGGGTAGACCCTTTTCCCCTTTTTCCTGTGCTCCTCTTGCTCTCAGCGTTGTGGCGCCCGGTTTGCCGGAGCGTGTCGTGTGCGATGGTCGTTGCCAGTGTCGCGCTGCTGCCGAATCAGGCCGCGGCGCAGGACCCGGATCAGGCACTGGCAGGACGATGCGCGATGCCCGACTCGATCGCGGTTCGCGGCGCCAACCGCGTTGGCGAGACGCAGGTTCGCGCCGAGAGCGGACTGCGTCAGGGAGAGTCGCTCAACTTTCAGGTGATCCAGCGCGCGATCAAGGCCGTCTTCAATCTCGGGCAGTTCGATGATGTGTCGGTCACCTGCGATGTGTCGGCCGTGCCGGGGCGCACCCTCACCGTGCTCAACGTGGTGGAACGGGCCGTGCTGGGTGACGTGTCGGTCACCGGCGTCAGTGCCGTCTCCGAGCGCAGCGTGCGCGACCGCGTGTCGCTACTGATCGGACGTCCGGTGAATCCGGCCGATATCGCCACGTCGCGTGCGCGCATCGACTCCGTGTACCAGTCGGCGGGCTACTATCTCGCGACCGTGACGCCCGACAGCACCATCCTTCCCGATGGTCGCATGGGCATCACCTTCCGCATCAACGAAGGCCGGCGCCTCGCGATCTCTGGTATTGAGTTCCTGGGCCTCGACTCGATCGCGCCCAAGACGGTTGCCGGTGCGATGCAGACCAAGCCCGAAGGCTTCTGGTTCTTTCGCAAAGGCGAGTTCGACGACGAGAAATACACCGGTGACCTCGGCGAGCGCATTCCGCAACTCTACTCGCGTCTCGGGCACATCGACGCGCGTGTGCTCGAGGATACGCTCATCGTCGATCAGGAACTCGGCAAGGGCAAGTTGCGCATCACGATCGAGGAAGGCCCCAAGTATCGCATCGGCAGCTTCGGCATCACTGGCAACCGCGCCGTGGACACGGACATTCTCGACGGACTCTATCGTGCGAGCAACAGTGGTCCGTCGTTTCGGGAGCGGCTGTTCTCGCTGATCCGCCGCGAGCCCAAGGCTGATGAAGGCGTGTTCGACGCGGCCGCGTTTCAGAAGGCCACGCAGGAAGCGCAAAGTCTGTATGCGGATCGCGGCTACATCTACGCGCAGGTCTATCCCGTGGTGGAACGCACCGTCGGCACAGATTCACAGCCCAGCGTTGCGCTCCGGTGGGAAGTGGACGAGAAGCAGCCCGCGATCGTCAATCGCATCGAGATCGTCGGCAACGACTACACCTCGGAAGACTGCATTCGCCGCGCGATCATGCTCGTGCCGGGCGGTGTCTTCAACCAGACGGCGCTGATCAACAGCTATCAGCAGATCCAGAATCTGGGCTTCTTCGAGTCGCCCATGCCCACACCCGATACCAAGACGATCAATGAGGCGGGCGATGTCGACCTCATTTTCACCGTGAAGGAGAAGCGCACCGGTAGCGTCAACTTTGGCGCGTCGATGGGGCAGGGTGGTGTAGGCTTCGGCGGCTTCATTGGCGTCGAGCAGCCCAACCTGTTCGGGCAGTGCAAGCGCGGCTCGCTCAACTGGCAGTACGGACGATTCTTCAACGACTTCACGCTGACCTATCAGGACCCCGCACTGCGCCGCACGCGCACGTCGGGAACGATCAGCGCGTATCGAACGCAGTCGCGTTTCACCGTTGGCGACCTCGGCCAGAACATTCGTACCGGCGCGAATGTGCGCCTCGGTTTCCCGGTGCCGTGGTCGTACAACTCGGCGATCTCGGTCACGTATGGCGCGGAATCCGCGACGTTCACGCAGGGATTTATCCGCGATTCCTGCACGCGCAACTGTTTCCGCTCGAGCGTGGGTCTCGACTACACGTTCGACAACCGCCTCGGCATGCCGTTTCCGTTTACGGGATCGCTTCGCTCGCTGACTGCCGACTTCAGCGGCGGTCCGCTTGGCGGCACGGTCAACTTCCAGCGATACACCGGCGAAATGCGTTCCTTCACGCAACTCGGGCAGATCGGTGGAAACAATGCGGGATCGCAGCCGCTGCCCATCATCATCGGGCTGTCGGCGAAGGCGGGCGCGCTGTTCGGCAACTCCGGTCCGTTTTTCTTCCAGCAGCAATTCGCCGTTGGTGGTGTGCAGTTCGGCGAGTCGCTTCGCGGCTATCCTGAGTTCTCCATCACGCCGCAGGGCTTCAATCCCGCCACGGACCAGTTCCGGTCGGAGCGGGAGTCGTTCGGCAACGCGTTCATGAAGGTCTCGGGGGAGATCGGATTGCGCGTCAGCCAGATGCTGTACATCAACACGTTCTTTGACGCCGGCAACAATTGGGCGTCCGCGCAGCAGTTCAACCCGACTCGGCTGTTCCGTTCGGCTGGGCTCGGTGTATCAACCGTGACACCCCTCGGGCCTCTCGGGCTCGATCTAGCGTACGGCTTCGATCGCACCGCGATCGATCCTACTACCCTCCGCGCGCGACCGGACCCGCGGTGGCAGTTCCATTTCCGGCTCGGACAGCTCTTCTAGGCAGGAATTCAAATGCGTTCATTAATGGTGGTAAGTGCGATCGCGTTGTCGATCTTCGTTCCCGCGGCTGCGCACTCGCAGGCTGGCGGTCAGAAGTTCGCGTTCGTGAATACGCAGATGATCCTGCAGTCGGCGCCAGGTGCGACCGAGGCTCAGGCTGCGTTCAATCGCGACGTGGAGTCGTTCAACCGGCAGGTGCAGCAGTTGAGCGACTCACTCAGCAAGCTCGAGGAGACGTTCAACAAGGAAGCGCCGGCGCTGAGCCCGACCGCGCTGCAGGAACGTCAGCGCTCGCTGATCGCGAAGAAGGACACGTTCGAGGTTCGTGTCGGCTCGCTTCGTGAGCAGGCACAGTCGCGTCAGGAAGAGCTCATGGCGCCCATCATGGACAACGTGCGCAAGGCGCTCGACGATCTGCGTCTCGAGGGCGGCTATTCGTTCATCTTCGACGTGGCGAACTCGTCGTTCATCGTGGCCGCGGACAAGAATCTCGACATCACCGAGCGCGTGGTGGCCAAGCTACGCACCATGCCCAAGGCTTCGGCGACTGCTCCGGCGGGCCCCACGACCCGTCCTGCAGGCGTCCAGGCTCGTCCTCCCCGGACGCCGCCGACGCGGTGATTCCGCCAGCCTTCGTGGCTGAAGCGAGCGGCGGTGACGGGCAAACGCCCGTCACCGCCGCGGCAATTGCGGACTTGGTGGGCGGCGAGCTCATTGGCGACGGCGAAGTCACTGTGTACGGCGTCGCCGCGCTCGACCGCGCTCATGGGGAGCAGCTTAGCGTGCTCTCGCACGCACGCTATGTGACCTGGTTTCGTGAGACGCGCGCGGGCGTTGTCATCATGGGCGCGGAGTTTCGCGAGACGTCGGGTTCGCCTGCGGCGCGCGTGATTGTCGACCGGCCAATGGAAGCGCTGCTCTCGGTCCTGCCACTCTTTCATCGGGCACCCACACGCGCCGCCGGCGTGCATGCCACGGCAGTCATCGGCGATCGCGCCGTGCTCGGCGCGGATGTCACGGTCGATGCCTTCGCGGTGATCGGTGATGACGTGGTGCTCGGCGATCGCGTCTGGATCGGTGCGCACGCGGTAGTGGGCGATGGCTGCGTGCTCGGTGAGGATACGCGCCTGCATTCACACGCTACCTGCTATCCGCAGGTCGAGATCGGCTCGCGCGTCGTCTTGCACGCCGGCGCGCGAGTAGGTCGCGAGGGTTTCGGCTGGGTGCCGAGAAATGGCGCGGCGCATCGCATTCCGCACGTCGGGCGCTGCGTGCTCGGAGACGACGTGGAAATCGGGGCCAACAGTTGCGTGGATCGTGGCAGCATCGACGACACGCTCATCGGCGCCGGCACCAAGGTGGACAGCCTCGTGCAGATTGCGCATAACGTGCGTATCGGGCGGGGATGCATGATCGCCTCGCAGGTCGGCATTGCCGGTTCCACGCGCGTCGAAGATGGCGTGCAGCTGGGCGGACAGGTTGGGTTGGCCGGACACCTCGTTGTTGGCGCTGGCAGCACACTCGCCGCCCAGGCGGGAGTGGTGGGCAATGTGCCCGCAGGCGAGACCTGGTCCGGTTATCCGGCGCGTCCGCATTGGGAGCAGCTGCGCGCAACCGCGGCGCTGCACCGGCTCGCGGCCATCATGCGCCCGCTTGAGAGGCTGCTGCGCGAAGAGGCCTCGTCGCCCGAAGCCGACGGCGGAGCCGACGTATGATTGCGCCGGTGACGGCCGCGAAGACAGTCGCCACGCACGTCCCCGCCACCGTCGCCGGCGGGGACACGTCAGGCATTTGGACAGTCGCGCTGCCGCCGCTCCCGATCACTGGGGAGCGTCGCACGATCGCCCGCGCGATTGAAGTCAGCGGCGTCGGTCTGCACCTCGGCCAGCCGTGCCGCCTCGAGTTTCGCCCGGCACCCACCGGCGCGGGCGTCTACTTTCGCCGAGTGGATCGTCCCGACGCGCCGACGGTGCCCGCGCACATCCGTGTGGCAGTCGAAGCCGAACGACGCACGCAGTTGGGCACCGGGCCATCGGCGTTGCACACGGTGGAGCATGTGCTCGCCGCGGTTGGTGCACTGCATCTGGACGACCTCGAAATCGCGATGGACGCGTCGGAGCCGCCGATCATGGATGGCAGCGCCGCGCCGTTTCTTGCCGCGCTGGCCGAGGCCGGTATCGTACAAAACGGAGGCCGACCGGACTGGCTCATCCTGCGGCAGGCACTGCGCGTGGAAGACGGGGAATCGGTGTACATCGCCGAGCCCTCGCTCGACTTCGAACTCGACGTGCGCATCGAGTTTCCGCACCCGCTGATCGGATTGCAAGCCGGTGACTGGCACGTCACGCCGCAGACATTTGCGCGCGAGCTGGCGTCGGCGCGTACGTTCGGGTTCTTGCATGAGGTCGACGCGCTGCGTGCGCGTGGCCTGATTCAGGGCGCGTCGGTGGAGAACGCGGTGGTGCTGGATGAGAATGGCTTGCGCAGCGGGCCGCTGCGCTGGCCGGATGAGTTCGTGCGCCACAAGGCGCTTGATTGCGTTGGAGATTTGGTCCTCGCGGGGGCGCGAGTGCGCGCCCGCATCACTGCTCATCGCCCGAGTCATCGCGGTACGGTCGCGTTTGTCCGGGAGCTGGTTCGTACCGCTGTTCGGGAGTCCGCCGTGTATTCCGTCGAAGACATCATGAAGGTGCTGCCGCACCGCTATCCGTTCCTGCTCGTCGATCGCATCCTCGAGATCGAGGAAGGCAAGCGCATCGTCGGGCTGAAGAACGTGACGATCAACGAGCCGTTCTTTCAGGGACATTTTCCGGGGCACCCGATCATGCCAGGCGTGCTGATCGTCGAAGCGATGGCGCAGGTGGGCGGCATGCTGCTCATGCGCACGATCGAAGATCCGGGCAGCAAGGTCGTGTACTTCATGTCGCTCGACAACATCAAGTTCCGTCGTCCGGTCAAGCCGGGCGACCAGATCCGCTTCGAGCTCGAAGTGCTGCAGTTGCGTGGCAGCACCTGCAAGATGCGCGGCATCGCCTACGTCGAAGGCGACGTGGTCGCGCAGGCGGACATGGCGGCGATGATCCGCGATCGATGACTGCGCGCATTCATCCCACGGCCATCGTCGATGCCTCGGCCGAGCTTGGGCAGGACGTCGAGATCGGTCCGTGGTCGATGGTGGGTCCGCGGTGCATCGTGGGCGATGGTTCGGTGCTGGCGCCGCGCGCGACGCTGGAGCGTGATGTCACGCTCGGCCGGCGTGTGAAGATCGGCGTTGGCTCGGTGCTGGGCGGTGATCCGCAGGACCTCAAGTACCGCGGTGAGGACACACGCGTCGAGATCGGCGATGACAGCGCGCTTCGCGAGTACGTCACCGTCAATCGGGGCACGGCGCATTCGCTCGTCACCACGGTGGGACGCAACTGCTTTCTCATGAGCTACGTGCATCTCGCGCACGACTGCCAGCTGGGCGATGGCGTGATGATCTCCAACGGCACCCAGCTCGCGGGACACGTCGTTGTCGAGGATCGCGCGACGATCTCCGGCTTGTGCGCGGCGCATCAGTTTGTGCGCATTGGAGCGCACGCGTTCGTGGGCGGCTGTTCGCGCGTGGCGCAGGATGTGCCGCCGTATGTAAAGGCGGTGGGCAATCCGGTCAAGCTGTTCGGCCTGAACAGTGTCGGGCTGCAGCGCAGCGGATTCTCCGACGCCGTCGTCAAGGAGCTCAAGCGCGCGTATCGGCTCATGTTCCGCTCGGAGCACAACGTATCGCAGGGCCTTGTGCGGGCGCGCGCGGAATGCGAACCCCTCAGCGAAGTCACTCGATTCCTCGACTTCGTGGAGCAGAGCGAGCGTGGAGTCGGCTTCTGATGGACGCGCGCATCGGAGTGGTGGGAGCGGGCGCACTCGGACAGCATCATGTGCGCATCCTGCGCGATCTTGTGGGTGACCGGTTCGTGGGCTTCTTCGACGCAGACTCCACACGCGCGCGGGCAATGGCCGAGCGGTTCGGCGTGGCCGCGCATACGTCGCTGGAATCCCTGTTCGAGGCGGCAGACGCCGTGTCCATCGTGGTGCCAACCACGTCGCATCATGCAGTGGCGGCGGCAGCACTCACACGCGGCCTCCATGTATTCGTCGAGAAGCCGTTCACCGTCACGCTCGAAGAAGCCGACGATCTGCTCACGCGTGCGCGTGACGCGGGCGTGCTCATCCAGGTGGGACATGTGGAGCGTGTGAACCGTGCCGTGCGGGCGGCGATGCCCTACGTTGACTCGCCGCGCTTCATCGAAAGTGACCGGCTCGCGCCGTTCAATCCGCGCGGCTCCGATGTGGCGGTCGTGCTCGATCTCATGATTCACGACATCGATCTCGTGCGCACGCTGGTGGGCGCGCGCGTGAGCGACGTGCAGGCGACGGGTATTCCGGTGCTCACGCCGCAGCTCGACATCGCGAATGCGCGCATCGTCTTCGAGAA
>JBBQNT010000058.1:0-15814 GCA_038330215.1 Gemmatimonadales bacterium | reverse complement strand
CCGGGACCAACCGATGTATCGCCACCATCCTTTCCGGGACCCGATAGACCAACCTCGTGCAGCTATCCGTCGCCGCCGGCACAGATGTCGGACGTATTCGCGCAGGCAATGAAGACAGCCTCTACGCTGATGCTGATCAGGAGCGTGGGCTCTTCATCGTCGCAGATGGAATGGGTGGCCACGCCGCGGGTGAGGTCGCGAGCGAGATGGTCGTGCAGATCGTCGCGCGTGAAGTCGCCGACGTGCGCGACGTCGCGAGTGCTGCCACACTGCAGGTCATGGCGGAATCGCTGCGCCTCGCGAATCGCGCCATCTTCGAGCGCACCATCGTGGAAGCCGACAAGCAGGGTATGGGCACGACGGCTTCCTGTCTGCTACTAGGCCAGTCGCACTGGGTGATCAGCCACATCGGCGACTCGCGTATCTACCTGCTGCGAGACGGTGTGTTCCGTCAGGTGACGAAGGATCATTCGTACGTGCAGGAACAGGTGGACGCCGGTTTCCTCACGCCGGAGCAGGCCCGGTACCATCCGTACAGCAACGTCATCACGCGCTGTGTGGGCGCCAACGCGGCGGTCGAGCCGGACATCCTGCACGGCGATCTCAAGGCCGGCGACGAGTTCCTGCTCGCGTCCGATGGCCTCACGGGCATGGTGGACGACGCGCACTTGCAAAAGCTGCTCGAGACGCGCGGCACTCCCGGCCAGAAGATTCACTCCATGATCACCGACGCGAACCGTCGCGGTGGTCTCGACAACATCACGGCCATCGTGGTGCAGGTGTTGTCGCTGACGCCCTCGGTCAAGCGCACCACCGACGAGTATCCGGTCACGAGCCATGGCTGACACGAGCGCGCCTGCCACGGTCGGCGCGGTCGCAGACCTCTACCTCGGCAACATTCTCTTCGCGATCGAGCGGTGTGCCATGGCGCTCGAGGAGGATCGCAAGACCGAGGAGGCCGCGTTTTATCGCGGCATTGCGCGCAAGCTCGCCGAAGCACGCGCCGCGGACCGGGCGCCACAGGACTGACGCGACGCTGTCGGTCTCACGCGCCGGACGCGCCGCGTACAAAACGCGCGATCGTCAGCCGAGCAGCGCCGCACCTCGCTCAAGCCGCGCGCGAACTTCATCCGCTGACATGGCCACCAGCGCCAGCATCGCCGTTTCCGGCACCGGCGCGCGATCTATGGTGAACACGCGAAAGCGCCGCGCCGACTTATAGAGCTCGTCGCTGAGTCGCGGCAGGTTGATCGCGCCTTCCCACCCACGATCGGTCAACTGCTCCACGCTGCCATCGCGGCGTACCAGCGGCAGGTCGAGCGCGAGCATCTGCGTTTTCACCGGATAGTCGAGCAGCAACGCGCCCGGCGGCATGGCGAGTTCGAGTGCCAGCGCGTCTTCGACGCGCCGCGTGAGCGCATAGTCCGATGCGAGCCACTCGCCGGTCTCCTCGCCGAGTACCGCAGCCGGATGTTCGAGCGCCCGCTTGTGCAGACGGCGGCGTCGCAGGTTGTCGAGCAACGTGCGCGCCACCGGTGGCAGCGGCAGCGCATCCAGATGATGCAGCAGTCCCTCGTCGGTGAACCGCGCGACCTGCGATGCGTCGAGGAGGCCGGCCCCGAGCGCCTCGGCCACCAGGCGCTTGTACATCGCCGTCGCGCTGCGCACGGCGTGATGCCAGTACACGTTGCGAAACATCTGGTACTTGGCGAACAGCAGCGATTCCAGCGCGGACAGCCCCTTCTCGCGCACGCCAACGCCGTGCGCACCCGTAAGCGGCGATGTCACAAGCACGAGTGAGTTGAGCAGTCGGTCCACGTCGATTTCGCCGTACGGCACGCCGCACATGTGCGCGTCCCGCTTGAGATACTCGATCTTGTCGAGGTCGAGCGAACCGGAGATGAGTCCCTGCAGCGGACTTGCGCTCGTGCCGGTGATCAGCGCAAACACACGCTCCGGCGCATCGGCACCAAGGTGCGCCCGAAGCACGTCGGCAATGGCGCCCTGTAGCAGCAGCGGTCTCGCGACCTCTTCGTGGTGCGTGGCGCCAATCTCCTCCAGCGCATGCGAGAACGGATAATGCCCGATGTCGTGCAGCAGCGCCGCCGCGCGCACGATCTGCGAATCCTCTCGCAGCGCCGCGTCAAGCTGTTCCTGCTCGTCGAGCAGGCGCAGCGCTTCACCCGCCAGGTGATACGCACCCAGCGCATGCTCGAACCGCGAGTGTGACGCGCCCGGATACACGAGATACGCAAGCCCGAGCTGACGCACGTATCGCAAGCGCTGCACGACGGGAGTGTCGAGCAGCGCCAACGCCATGGAATCCAGGCGAATGTTGTTCCAGAGCGGGTCGCGCAGAATATCCAACGGCGACCCGGTGATCAGCGAATCGGGCCGGCGGCCAGAATCTCCGGCTTCACCGCGCTTCCGAACTTGGCGATGTTCTTGTGGAACATCTCCGCGAGCTTGTGTGCCTGCGCATCGTACGCCGCAGTATCGCTCCACGTCTTGCGCGGGTCGAGCACCGCGTCCGGCACGCCGGGAATGTCGGTCGGCATGTGCAGGCCGAAGATCGGATGCGTGATCGTTGGCGCGCTGTCAAGCGCGCCGCCCACTGCCGCGCGCACCATCGCGCGCGTGTGCGCCAGCTTCATCCGCTTGCCGACGCCATACGCGCCGCCGCTCCAGCCGGTGTTCACGAGCCACACCTGCGAGCCGTGTTGCTGGAGCAGTTTCCCGAGCATTTCAGCGTAGTACGTGGGGTGCCACACAAGGAACACCGCACCGAAACACGCGGAGAACGTGGCCTGCGGCTCCGTGACCCCTCGCTCGGTGCCCGCGACCTTGGCGGTGTAGCCGGACAGGAAATAGAACATCGCCTGCTCGGGTGTCAGCTTGGAAATCGGCGGCAGCACACCGAACGCATCGGCTGACAGGAACACGACATGACTGGGATGCCCGCCGCGTCCGCTGGGCACATGATTCCGGATGTAGTGCAACGGATATGACACGCGCGTGTTCTCGGTGATGCTCTGGTCCTCGAACATCACTTCGCGCGACACATCGTCGAGCACGACGTTCTCGAGCACGGTGCCGAACATGCGCGTGGTCGCATAAATGTCGGGCTCCTGCTCGGCTGACAGATTGATCGCCTTGGCGTAGCAGCCGCCCTCGAAGTTGAAGATGCCCTCGTCGCTCCAGCCATGTTCGTCATCGCCGATGAGGCCGCGATTCGGGTCGGCGGAGAGTGTCGTCTTGCCGGTGCCCGAGAGCCCGAAGTAGAGCGCCGAGTCACCGTCGGTCCCGATGTTGGCGGAGCAGTGCATCGACAACTGCCCACGCTTGGGCAGCAGGTAGTTCATCACGGTGAACATCGACTTCTTGAGTTCACCCGCGTAGCGCGTACCGCCGATCAGAATGGTGCGTTCGGCGAGATTGAGCACGATGAACGTGCCCGTGCGCGTGCCGTGCCTGGCCGGATCGGCCTGAAATTCCGGCGCATGATAGACCGTGAAATTCGGGTTGAACCCCGCAAGATCCTCGAGCGCCGGTCGGATGAACATGTTGCGCACGAAGCTGCCGTGCCATGCGTTTGGCAGGATGTACCGAACGCTCAGGCGTGACGCGGGATCGGCGCCGCAGTACAGGTCCTGCACGAAGAGTTCCGGCAAACCGTTCAGATACGCCCGAACATCGCCAAGCAGCGCATCGTAGTGCGCCGCGTCCATGGGCTGGTTGACCTTGCCCCAGTCGACATCGGCTTCACTCGACGATTCTCGCACCACGAACTTGTCGTTTGGCGAGCGGCCCGTGTGCGGCGAGGTGACGGCGACGAACGGTCCCATCGCGGCCAGTCGACCCTCGCCCCGGCGGATGGCCGCTTCGACGAGTTCCGGTGCGTTGAGGTTCCAGTGCACCTGACCCTTGGGCGCGAGCCCCTGACCCGCGAGTCCGTCCGCACTGCCACGGGACGATGAATCGGGAATGATCTGTGTCGCCATCAGTGTTGCGACCCTCTCGAAGTGGCCACGAGCGACACAACCGTTCGCGCGGCGCCGTAGATATCGATGTAGAAGGGAACAGCGTTCGCGGAAACCGCGCCCGTCGTCCCTGACGGTTTGTGTTCGGTCCAGCGGTCAAGCGTAGACATGGAAACATGACTACACGCGGACCATCCCTCAAGACCGCGCAGGGACTCGTTCGAACATCGCTCGCACATCGCCCACTCTCCAGCCCCTCCCGCATGCGCCGCCCCGTGTACCAGGCCCTCATCGCAACGGCCGCTCTGGTCGCCCAGATCTCCACCGCCTCGCCCGCGCAGGCTCAGGACGCCGCGCTCTCGGCGAGGGCCGACAGCATCTTCGGCCGGTTCGCCAGCACACAGGCCCCTGGCTGCGCGGTGGACGTTCGCCGGGGCGGCGAGTTGCTGCTCTCGCGTGGGTATGGGCAGGCTGAACTCGAACACGGTGCAGCGATCACGCCCACCACGGTGTTCGAGGCGGGCTCGGTCTCCAAGCAGGTGACCGCCGCCGCGATCCTGTTGCTCGCGGAACGCGGCAAGCTATCGCTGGACGACACGCTGCAGCGCTGGTTTCCGGAGATTCCGTCCTACGCCGACGCCATCACGCTGCGTCATCTCATGCTGCACACCAGCGGCCTGCGTGACTGGGGCGCGGTGGCGATGCTCGAGGGCTGGCCTCGCGGATCGCGCGACCATCGTCAGGAGCACGCCCTCACCATCGCTGCACGACAGCTCGGCGTGAATCACCCGGTGGGCGCCGAGTTCAGCTACACCAACACGGGCTACAACCTGCTTGCCATTCTCGTGAGCCGAGTGAGCGGTTCGTCCTTCGCCGAGTTCACCCGCAAGGAGTTCTTCGCGCCGCTGGAGATGACGTCCACGACCTGGCGCGACGATCCATTCCGTCTCGTACGCGGACGGGCGCAGGGCTACTCACCGACCGGCTCTGGTGCATGGCGTCTCGACATGCCGTTCGAGCATGTGCACGGCAACGGCGGACTGCTCACCACCGTGGGCGACTTGCAGCGCTGGACCGACGCGATTGCTGCCGGACGTATCGGCTCGCCCGACGTGTCGAAGCGAATGACGCAGGAGGGTCGCCTGCGCGACGGGTCGGGCGCCGGATATGGCGGTGGATTGTTCCTGGATGACGTGTACGGCGTGCGTGCTGTGTATCACGGGGGCGCGACGGCGGGATACCGAGCGTTTCTCGCACGCTTCCCCGACACCGACATCCGCGTGGCGATGCTGTGCAATCGCGGAGACGCGGCGCCACAGGTGCTGGCACGCCAGCTGCTGCAGGGAACGCTGCCGTTCGTGACCGCAACCGCTTCCGCGTCAGCACCGGTCACGCCTGTGCGCATTGTGTATGACTCCGCGTCGTTCGCTGAGTACGCGGGCGTGTATACGAGCGACGAGGCGGCTGCCCGGTGGACCGTGGCGGTGGGCAGCTCCGCCGTGACATTCGCGCGCTGGCCCGGCGACGTTGCACCGCTTCGGCCCGTGGCGCGGGACGAGTTTGCCGCCCCGGGCGGAATGCGCGTCGTTTACACGCGCGATGCGTCGGGACGCATCACCGGATTCACCGTGAACATCTCGCGCGCGCTCGGCGTGATCTTCACGCGCGAGTGAAGGAGCGCAACAACGAGAGCATGCGGGAATCGGTGGCCGCCGGCAGGTCGCCCTTGGGCGTCTCGATGATGCGCGGCACGTGCGCCAGTCGCGCATCGGTCATCAGCCGGCGGAATGCGTCGGCGCCGATCGTGCCTTCGCCGATGAGTTCGTGACGGTCGAGATGCGAGCCAAGGGCGGCCTTCGAATCGTTGAGGTGAAGGCAGCCCAGGCGGGCGAATCCGATGGTGTCGTTGAATCGTTCCCAGACGCCATCGTAGTCGGCGACGAGGTCGTAGCCGGCGGCCCAGATGTGCGCCGTATCAAGGCACACGCCAACCCGTGAAGCAAGTGACGCAGGCAGCGCGTCGATCAGGTCGGCCATCTCGTGAAACGTGCCGCCGAGTACCGTGCCCTGTCCGGCGGTGAGCTCCATGAGCAGGCGCGTGGCGCCGGGTTCCGCTTCGAGCGCCTCGATGATCGCATCGCGATTGCGCGCGATTCCGCTCGCGCGCTCGTCCATGTAGTTGCCGGGATGCGAGACGAGCGCGTCGAGTCCGAGTGCCTGAGCGCGCCGCAACTCCGCGCGAAAACTCTCAATCGAACGCGCGCGCAGTACAGGATCGGGCGAGGCGAGGTTGATGAGGTAGCTGTCGTGCGCACAGGTCCATCGCGACGGCGTCTGCAGCATTGCCGCGCGAAACGCAGCGGCTTCCGTCTCGTCGACGTCACGCTCCGCCCAGCGATTGGCCTGCTTGGTGAAGATCTGCGCGGCACTGGCGCCGATCTCGCGCACACGCAGCGCCGCGTTCTCGGTGCCGCCGGCAATGGAGACATGCGCGCCGAGCGGTGCGCTGTCGGTGTCAGGCGATGTCGCGAGTGGATGCGGCTCGCCGACGATGTGATCGGTCCACTTCGACGGCGTCGTCTTCTTCGTGCCGCTGCGCGCGACTGCCGTCATGGCTGTTGCCCGCGCAACCACTCCAGCGGGTCCACGGCGCGACCACGCGGACGCATTTCGAAGTGCAGATGTGGCGGCAGTTCAGGATCGGCCGCACCGACCGTGCCGATGACCTGTCCCTTCGCTACATTCGCGCCCCTGCGCACACTCACTCCCGCGAGCGATCCGTACACGGAGTAGTCGCCGCCACCGTGCTGCACGATCACGGTAAGGCCGTATGTGCCGATCGCTTCGGCCACCATGACTTCGCCAGCCGCGACCGCCTTGACGCTCGTTCCCGCGCGCGCGGCAATGCCGAGACCGTTCCAGCGTGTGGTGGTATTGTTGGGATTCACGACGCGACCGAAGCGATACAGAATGTCGCCGTCCACCGGCCAGTCGAGTTTGCCGAAGTCGGACGTGCGAAGCGTCGACGGCGCGGCCGGTGCCGCATTCGGTGCAAGCTCCGCGCGTCGCCGCGTCGACTCGAGGTTGGCGATCAGGTTGGACAACTTGGCTTCGTCGCGCGCGAGCTGCGCAATGCGTGCGCGTGCCTGAGTTGCATCGCGCTGCACGACGGTAAGTCGCCGGGCGCGCGTCTGCTCGAGTGTGCGCAGGCGCTGTTCTTCGGCAGCCTTCTCCTCCCGATTGCGAACGACGCCGTCCTGCAATCGTACGAGCAGGTCGCGCTGGTCAGAGATCTGGTCGCGCAGCGTCTCCACGCGCGTCACCAGCGATCGATCGCGCCGCGCTACTTCATAGAGATACTTGTAGCGCGCCACGAGCTCGCCGAAGGAGCGCGCCGACGACATCGCCTCGGCGGCGTAAAGCGGACCGCGCTTGTAGATATCCACGACGCGACGCTGCAGCACCGCTCGCTTGCTCAGCAACTCGTCTTCGGCGCGCACGAGTCGCCCGGTGGCGGAGTCCACCTCGGCCGTAATCTCGGCGAGTTGGTCCTCGAGCGCCGAAACGAGTCGCGCCGTCGCATCGGCCTGTCGGTCGAGGTTGGTGACTTCCTCGGCGAGCGAGCGCGCGCTGCGGGTGAGATCGCCCATGCGCTTTTCGAGCGACTCGCGTTCCTGCCGGAGCTTCTGCAACTCCTGCTGCTGCTGGCGCAGGCGCGCTTCGGCGGACTGCGTCTGCGCGAGCAACGCGGTGCCATCGCGCTGCATCGCCGGCGCGGTGAGTACGGCCATCGCCAGCAACAGCAGAAGCAGCCGCGCGCGGTTCACGCGTCCTTCCACACCGCGCGCAAATGCCGTCCCACCGACACCAGGCTGCCAAGAAATCCAAGGGCCGCGCCGGCGACCACACCGAGCGCTGCCTGCGCCGGCGTGAAGAAGACCGTCTCGAAGAGCATCTGTGACACCGCGCTGTGCGTGAGCCAGGTGAGCGCAACGGCAAGCGCACCGCCGAGCGCGCCCTTGAGCAAGCCCTCGATCAGGAACGGCATGCGTACGAACCCGTTGGTCGCGCCCACGAGTCGCATGATCTCGATCTCCCGCGCGCGCGCGAGCACCGCCATGCGAATCGTGCTGCCGATGATCAGCACGGCAACCAGCGCGAACACCGCACCAAGTCCCGCGCCGACAAACACCGCCAGTGTGCGCACGCGATACAGCATGGCGACCCACTCCTGTCCGAATCGCACATCGTCGATGAACGGATATGTCGCGATGCGATCAGCGAGCGCTTGCACGGTCACGGGGTCGCGAAACCCTTCATTCAACCGGATCTCGAGTGAGCCTGGCAGCACCGACGCATCGAAGACATCGCGAAACTCGGCGAGTTCCTCACGAGAGCGCGCGAGTGCGGAGTCAGGACTGACATAGCCAACTTCGCGCACCTCTGGAAACGCCGCGATGTCGCCGAGCGCAGTCGCAAGCGCATCTTCGCTCGTGCCGTCCACGAGAAACGCCCGAAGCTCGACGCGATCTTCCACCGCGCGCAACGCCTCACGGATGTTGAGTGCGACCAGTCCGAACAGTCCGAAGGCGAAGAGCGAGAACGCGATGGTGGTGATGCCGAGCATGCTCAGCAGCGGCGCGCGCCTGAAGGCAAGCAACGCTTCGCGGAAGGCGAGTCTCATTGGTGCCTCGACAGCGTGCGTGCGTCCGTGCCGTCGTACAGCAACGTGCCACGCTCGAGTTCGAGATAGCGGTAGCCGCTGCGCATGATGAGTGACAGGTCGTGCGTCGCCATGATGACGGCGGTGCCCAGCGCGTTGATCTCGCGAAGCAGCTGCAGGATGCCGCGCGTGGCGCGCTCGTCGAGATTGCCCGTGGGCTCGTCGGCCAGCAACAGGAACGGATCGTTCGCGAGCGCGCGCGCAATCGCCACGCGCTGTTGTTCGCCTCCCGACAGTTCGTGCGGCATGGACGTCGCCTTTGACGCGAGTCCCACCTGCGTGAGCAGTCGCCCGACCTTGCCGCCAATCGACGTGGCGGGCGTGCCCGTTACCTCCAGCGCGAAGGCGATGTTCGCCTCGACGGTGCGGTCAGTGAGCAGGCGGAAGTCCTGAAACACAATGCCCAGCCTTCGCCGCAACTGCGGAATCTCGCGGTCGCGCAGCGTGGCGGACGAGAAGCCGCTCACCTTCAGTTCACCCGACGTGGGGCGCTCGGCGAACGAGAGCAGCTTGAGCAACGTGCTCTTGCCCGATCCGCTCGGCCCGGTGAGAAACAGGAACTCGCCCTTGTCCACCGTGAACGAGATGTCCTTGAGGGCCACGCCGGTGCGCGGATATTCCTTCGTGACGGCATCAAGCCGCAATACGCCCGACACCCCGTTACTCCAGCGCGCCAGCGAGATCGGCGATCAGGTCGTCGGCATCTTCCAGACCAATGCTGAGTCGCAGGAAGCCATCCGGAATGCCGATTGCTTCGCGTGCCGCGGGCGTCATGTGTGCGTGCGAGGTGTACCGTGGCTCGCTCACGAGCGAATCCACGCCGCCCAGACTTGGCGCGTGCGTAATCAGACGCAGTCGTTCGAGCATGCGCGGCGTGGCATCGCCGCCGCCGCGCAACTCGACGGCCAGCATGCCGCCAAAGCCATCGAGTGTCTCGCGGGCAAGTGCGTGATCCGGATGCGACGCGAGTCCGGGGTAGTGCACCCGTGCGATCGCGGGGTGCGTCTCCGCCCATGCGGCGATACGCATCGCCGATTCGTTCTGCCGGCGCACACGAACGTCAAGCGTCTTGAGGCCGCGCTCCAGCAGCCAGAGCGCAAACGGATCGGGCGCCTGGCCCCACACCATCATCTTCTGCCGCACTTCGTCCACCATCGACTCGCTTCCGCTCACCACGCCGGCGAGAATATCGTGGTGTCCGTTCAGATACTTGGTCGCCGAATGGATGACGACGTCGGCGCCGTGCTCGATCGGCCGGAAGTTGATCGGGCTCGCAAACGTGGCGTCGATCACCAGCGCCAGTCCGTGTTCCTTGGCCAGTGCAGTGAGCGGACGCAAATCGAGCACGCGCGTGGTGGGGTTGACCGGCGACTCGAGAAAAATCACGCGTGTCTGCTTGGTGATCGCGCGCCGCCAGCCGCGGGATTCCGTGGGGTCGACCGAGGTGACGGTCACACCCATCGCCGGCAGCTCCTGATCGAACAGCTTGCGCGTGCCGCCGTAGATCCAGTTGCTCGTGACCAGGTGATCGCCCGGACGCAGCAGCGACAACATCGTGCACGACGTGGCGCCCATGCCGCTGGCCAGCACCAGCGAGGCCTCCGCGCCTTCGAGCATGGCGATGCGACGCTGCACCACGAGCGCGTTCGGCGTGTTCGCATAGCGCGTGTAGAGCACGCCGTCGTGCGTGCCCACCGGCTGCACATGATTCACCGACTGCACGAGCGGCTGCACCACGGCATCGCCGGGCGACGGATGCGCGCGACCACCGTGGATGGCGAGCGTGGAACGACGAAGTGACGGGTACTCGGACTCGGAAGGCTCGGACATCGCGATCAGCGGGATTGAGAGAAACTCACGTCGTGCGCGGCGAATCGAAGTCGGCCTTGATCACCCGCACGATTTCGGTCACGCTGACACCGGCGAGGTCACGCACGACAATGCCGCCGCGCGGTAGCGTGTCGTCGAGCACGAGCTCGGCAAACTCACTCCGGCGCGGACCCATTACGCGCACCAGCTCGCCGTCGGTGAGCAAACGGATCAAGGCGTCGTCGGGACGCATGCGTACGAGCGGACCGCGCTCCGGATCGTCGCGACGCGTACTGATGAACCCGACGACTTGCAGAGGTGGTGCGAAACCCGAGAATGCGCCGCGGCCGATTCGTGGTCCGCCGGGATTGCCACCGCCGCTCATGCTGCCACTCCCGTTGCGCCTCGCGGCACGATGAATCCGTCTTCCTGACGCATGAGCAGCCTCCGGCGCCACAGGCGTGTGAGCTGCGATTCGGCGTCGGCGGCGCTTGTGCCTAGCGTGCAGGCGACGCTCGGCGCCCACAGCGGGCCGCCGGCGCGTATCACGTCCCAGTGCCGTCGCTCATCCGCATCCACCCGGCCGAGCAGTTCGGGCCAGCCGTCGCGATCCCAGACGAGGGCGAGCGCGCGTCGTTCGAGCACCGCCTCCACCGCGTCGAGGTGATCTTCACGCATGCCGCGGAAGCACACGTAGCGATCGGTGTCGTCGGCATCGACGTGGCGCAGCAGGAGCTTGGCCACGATCTCGTCGGCGCAGGAAAAGTCGAGCAGGTTCACGTGCGAAAAATCGATCGTGGTGATCGTGGGTGGATGCCGCTCGGCCAGCAGTGCTTCGATGGCTGTGCGTACCGCCGCACCGGTGGGGCGCGTGACGAGATTGGAGTACAGCTCGCACACCGCACCGCGCAGCACCGTGCTCACATCGATGTGATGCATCATCGGCCCCGTTCTCCGGCGCGCGCCCGGGCAGCTGGCGCGGCATCGCCGGCCAATCGCTCGGGGATCATGATCTGCACCTGTGCACCGGGAAACACCGGGAGACCTTCACGCATCGGTTCATCTTCGTCCCATGACGGCACGAGCGCAATACGCGCGCTGCCACTGCGCACCGTGAGCTTGCCGTCCCAGCGGGAGACGTAGCGCCGGATTCCGGCCAGGCCCTGACCGCGTCCCGCATCGCCGTGGCGAAATCGGCTCACCGCATGCACCACCGCTGACTCGAGTGCTCTCGCGTCGCCCCAACGGTCATCGCGTGCGTGCCCCGGCGAACTCTCGAGCGACTGCCGGAATCCCATGCCGGCGTCGCACACCGAGATCACCACGACGCGCCGTCCGAGACGCTTCCGAAAGCTGTAGGTTTGTACGGCCACCCAGCCGCCGCGTCCCGCGTGCTCCACGATGTTCTGGCAGGCTTCGCTGAGCGTCATGCCGAAACCCATCGTTGCCGCCGTCTCAAGGTGCAGCTGGCCGTGCAGGATTTCGGCGGCCTTCTGCTGGATGCGGCCCACCACGGTGTGCACGTCGTCGCTCTGTGTCACGGGCGTGATCTCGAGCAGCACGTCGGAGTCGTGGCCCTCGCGCTGGCGCGGTACAGTTCCGTGCAGTTCGAACACGTCGGCGGCGTGGCGGAAAAAACCCGTACGCGCCCAATACGACGCCGTGTCCGGATGCTCCGGCACGGTGAACGTCGCGCGTTCAACGCGCGACTGTGCGGCGCACAGCAGCGCCGTGAGCCCGTATGGCGACGCCCAGCGCGCGTGGCGTGCGTCAAACAGCACCTTCTGGTCCGGAGGGAGCGGCGCCAGCTGTTCGATGACCTGCTCGAACGTCTGCTCATCCAGCGATGGCGGAACATTGATGACCGTCGTCACGAGATGTGCAGCTCCCCCCGAAGATATGACGCGAGCCCGGTGGCTCCGCGATGTTCGACATTTCGTGCGGCAGCGCGCGTGGCGTGCGACATGGCGTCTTCCAACTTATCACCGGACAGCAGTCGCGAGAAACAGGTGGCGCCCCAAACATCACCACATCCGGTCGGATCACCGTCACCTGACACGTTGGCGACAGCCGCCGGCACGCGCGCGGTGCGCAGTGCGCCGAGACTGCCGTAGCCGCCGCGCGGACCTGTGGCGATCGCGCCGCGGGCTGGTACATCGCCCAGCTGCCCGAATCCCGGCGCCGCAACGTAAACCGTACCCTGGCGCCCGAGCGTCACGCAGAGGCACGACACACCCGCTGCCATCGCCGTGGCAGCGAGCATCATCGGGTCCGGCGCCATCATCGCCATCTCGTCTTCATTCACCTGCAGCACATCGAAACAACTGCACCAGGCCGCCACATCCGGCAACGGACGCGGCACACGCAGCCCGTCGGGTTGCACGGCCATCACGAGCATGTGCAGATCGCAGTAGATCGGACCCGCAAAGTGCGCACGAATGAGCTGCATCGTCTCGAGATCGAGCTCCCACCCGCTCAGGAAGTTGATGTACAGCGCGTCCAGTCGCGCCGACTCGAGCAGCGGCTTGAGCCCGAGCCACGTCCATCCGGGCACACCGCCGCTCAGATACTCGCTGCGCCGCTCGGCGTCGAGGTAGCGCAGCTCCACGCGATTGTTCGGATAGGGAACGGCCACGAGCGCCGCGTCAGGCGCGATGTGCCGGAGGTTGTGCACGAAGGTGCGTGCGCGATCCGCGAGGTCTTCACCGACCTTGAGCAGCGGCACGATCTCCCAGTCGTCGGAGAGCGCGGCATCGAGTCCCGCCAGTGCGTACGTGATGCCGCCCCATTCCTCGATGGGTACGGTGCGTGCATCGCGGCCGTGAATCACGTCCCACACGAAACTGCCGATCACACCGACGCGCCGCTTGCGGCTGCTCATCGCGTGACGTCGCCGGCCGTTCGTGGCGGATGCGCAGTCCTGGTCATCAGCGCCGACGAAGCACCATGTACCCACCGATCCGTCACGCCGACATCTGCTGCGCGAACGTGGCGATGGCACCCGCCACGCCTGCGGTGCCCGGGAGTTCACCCGGAACAATGCGACAGACAGCGACCGCCGGCTTGAACGCGCGGCGGCGCACTTCCGCACGCAGCGGCTCGAACAGCGCGTCGCCCGCCTGCGTCACGCCACCCGCGATCACCACAACTTCCGGATTGAAGATGTTGAGCAAGTTCGCAATGCCGACACCGAGAAATTGCGCGGTGTCCCGCACGACGTCGCGTGCGAGATTGTCGCCATTTCCGGCGGCTTCGTACACCGTCTGTGCCGTAATGCGCGCGAGATCGCCGTCCACCATACCGGGCAGCAACGACGCCTCGCCGCCACCAAGCGCCTCCCGCGCGCGCGTCGCAATGGCTGGGCCGGACGCATACGCTTCGAGGCAGCCGTAGTTGCCGCAATTGCACTTCCGCCCGTTCGCCTCGATCGAGATATGTCCGAGTTCGGCGGCGATGCCCGTTGCACCATGATACAGGCGGCCATCGAGCACGAGTCCGCCACCGATGCCGGTGCCGATCGTCAGGCCGATCACATGCTGCGAGCCGCGCGCCGCGCCGAGCCACCACTCGCCAAGCGTCGCGCAGTTGGCATCGTTGTCGAGCGCGGCGGGCAGGCCCACCGCTGCCGACACACGATCCCGGAGGGGGAAGTTCGTCCAGCCCAGGTTCGGCGTGATCAGCACCACGCCGGTCTCGCGATCGAGCGGCCCCGGTGCACCGATGCCGACACCCGCGAACTGCGACCGGCCGATGCCGTGATCCGCCATGGTTTCCGCAATCGTTGCTTCCACCATGCGTACGATGCGCGCCGTGACGGCGTCCGCACCTTCGTCCGCGTGTGTTGGCTCGGTGCGTACGGCGCACATCTCGCGGCCGTCCAGCGGCGCCGCGCCAACGACGATGTTTGTGCCACCCAGATCGACACCCACGATGTACGGCGTAGATGTGGCTGACATCGCTTCAGTCCTCGGGGCAGGCATCGAATCGGGCATCATGGAGTCGGTGCAGGGGAAAGCGGCTCAGCGGGAGACACGCATGATATCGGCGACGGCATCGACGACACGCGCCACCGGAAGATCGCGCATGCAGCGCCAATGTCCGAGGGGGCAGCTGTCGGGCCCGTGGGCGTGGCATGGCCGACAGGTCAGTTCGTCCACGCCGAGCGCTTCCGCGTGCGGCGCGAGCGGACCGAATCCAAGGGCCGGCGTGGTCGGCCCGAAGATCGCGACCGTGGGCGTGCCCATGGCCGAGGCGAGATGCAGCGGCAATGAATCGTTTGTGATCAGCGCGCCTGCTCTCGCGAGCAACGCCGCCGAGCCGAGCAGCGGTAGTCGGCCGGTGGCGTCCACGGGTAGCGGCAGTCCGGCGGCCTGCGCGTACTCGGCAATCGCACGCGCCGCGTCGCCGTCGGCGCTTCCGCCAATGATCACGAGCCGCGCCTTTCTCGTGCGCGCATCCCGTGCGAGTGCGCCCGCCAGCGCCGCGTACTCCGGCCAGCGCTTGGTCGCCCACACACTGCCCGGCGCCAGTACGAGAATCGACGCGCCTGATGCGAGTCCCGCGGCGCTGAGAAGTGTGGCCGCCTTCGCGTGATCGTTGGGCGATGGATAAAGTCGCGGATGAAGCGGTGCCGAGGGCCGAGCATCGTCTCCCTTTGGTGAGGCGAGCCGCCACAATCGTTCGGCGTGATGATGGTCGCGATGATACGGGACCTGCCGCGTGTAGAGCGCGCGACCGGCCGATGTGTCGAATCCTACGCGTTCAGCGACGCCGGCGACTGCGGCCAGCGTCGCGCTACGCAGCGATCCCTGCGCCATGTACGCCACTGTGGTGCCGCGCGCCTCACCGGGCGCTCGCCACCGAATCGCACGCGCTGTGCGCATGAGACCGCGCCATCCGCGCGCGAGACCGCGTTTGTCGTAGACGATTACATCGCGCACGGCGGGATGTCGCGCGAGCAGCGGGGCGCCGGCGGGCGTCGCCACGACATCCACTGGACCACGGCGCGCGAGTCGGTCGAGCAGTGGCGTGGTGAGCACCATGTCGCCCAGGAACGACGTCTGGATGACGAGCGATGACACGTAGTGCGGCGTCAGTCGACTTGCAGGACGGCGAGGAACGCCTCCTGCGGAATCTCGACGCTTCCCACCTGCTTCATGCGCTTCTTTCCTTCCTTCTGCTTCTCGAGCAGCTTGCGCTTGCGTGAGATGTCACCGCCGTAGCACTTCGCGAGCACGTCCTTGCGCAGCGGCTTCACCGTTTCACGCGCGATCACCTTCTGTCCGATCGTGGCCTGAATCGC
>JBBQNT010000057.1:0-15926 GCA_038330215.1 Gemmatimonadales bacterium | reverse complement strand
CGCCGGCACGGCGGCCTCGGCCGCGGCGCTGGGCGTCGCGGCGCGAAGGTCCGCGACCAGATCGCAGATCGAGATGTCGGTCTCATGCCCTACGGCCGAGATCGTCGGGATCGGACAGGCCGCGAGCGCACGCGCCACGCGCTCGTCGTTGAATGCCCACAGATCCTCGCGCGAACCACCGCCGCGCCCGATAATGAGCACGTCCGCTTCGCCCCACGACGCCAGCCGCTGCAGGGCGGCCACGAGCGATTCGGGCGCACCCTCACCCTGAACGCGCGCTGGGATCACGACCACATTCACCGCGGGAGAGCGCCGCCGCGCTACGGTGATAATGTCGTGCAGTGCCGCACCGTCCGCGCTCGTAATGACCGCCACCGTCTTGGGCGCGAGAGGCAGGGCGCGCTTTCGCGACGGATCGAGCAGCCCGTCCGCTTCGAGGCGCTGCCGGGTGCGTTCGAGTGCCTTGCGCCAAAGCCCTTCCCCATCGGCGGACATCGCGCGGACGGAGAACTGCAGGTCGCCTCGCACGGGCCACACGGTCATCTGGCCGTACGCGACGACCTGCATGCCGTCGTCGGGCGGCGCGGGGAATCGGCGCGCCTGCGTGGACCAGACCACACACCGCACCTGCGCCTGTGCGTCGCGCAGCGCGAAGTACCAGTGACCATTGCGGTGCGCCTTGAAGTCACTCACTTCCCCGCGCACCCAAAGCGGCGGGAAGGCCCCTTCCACGAGATCCTTGGCCGCCGACGTGAGATCGTGCACCGCGAGCGGTGACTCCGGCGAAGCACCGGGGGTGTGATCGATGAAGCCCGCCGAGCGCGCGCCGGAAATTTCGTCGTCAAACGGCGGCGTGGACATGTCGCCGTGCGACGTGCGCCGCGCCATCAGTGCGCCGGTCGCGGCGCGTGACGCTGCGCCGCTCGCACCGTATTGCGCAGCAGCATGGCAATGGTCATGGGGCCAACGCCACCGGGCACCGGTGTGATGCGACCGGCGACGAGTTCCGCGCTCGCGAAGTGCACGTCGCCACAGAGCCGAGAGCCGGAGGCACGGGATGCATCGGCGACGCGATTCATGCCCACATCGATGACCGTCGCCCCAGGCTTGATGTGTTCGCCGTGTATCATCTCTGCACGTCCCGTCGCGACGATCAGAATGTCAGCGCGCCGCGTGTGCGCATGCAGGTCGCGCGTGCGACTGTGACATACCGTAACGGTTGCATCGCCGCCGGCGCGCTGCTGCACGAGCAGGGCGGACATCGGCTTGCCTACGATGTTGCTGCGACCGACGATCACGACTTCCGCGCCTTTCGTTTCGACACCGGATCGCACCAGCATCTCGATTACACCCGCGGGCGTGCATGGCATGAAACCGTCGGTGTGTCCGATAAGCATCTTACCGACATTGACCGGATGAAAGCCATCCACGTCCTTCCCGGGGGCGATGTGTCGAATAACGACGTCGGGATCAATTTGCGACGGCAGGGGCATCTGCACGAGGATTCCGTGCACGGCGTCATCGATGTTGAGCGCCTCGACAAGCTCGATGAGTTCAGCCTGCGACGTGCTCGAGGGCAGCCGGATCGTTTCGCCGGCCATGCCCGCGGCCTTCGAAGCCTTCTCCTTGTTCGCCACGTAGACAGCGCTCGCCGCGTCGTCGCCAACGAGCACGACGGTGAGGCCCGGCACGATGCCGCGCTCCACAAGCGCCGCGACATCGCGCGTCACTTCCTCGCGAATCGTTGCAGCGATCGCAACGCCATCGATGCGTTCAGCGGGCAAAGTCGATCGACCTCGTTTCGCGGATGACCACCACCTTGATCTGACCCGGATACTGCAACTCCGACTCGATGCGACGTGCAATCTCTTCCGACAACGCCGCAGCTCGCACGTCGTCGACCTGGTCAGGCGTGACGACCACACGCACCTCACGTCCTGCCTGAATCGCGAACACACGATCGACACCGCGATAGCTCGACGCAATCTTCTCCAAACCTTCGAGTCGCTTGACGTAGGTCTCGAACGCCTCGCGCCGCGCACCGGGACGCGAGCCGCTGATCGCATCGGCCGCCTGCACCAGCACCGAGACTTCGCTCTCGTGCGGAACGTCGTCATGGTGCGCCGCGATGCAGTTCACCACGAGCGGATTTTCACCATACTTGGTGGCCACCTCGACACCGAGTTGCACGTGCGTGCCTTCGTGTTCGTGCGTAAGCACCTTGCCGATATCGTGCAGCAGTGCGCCGCGCTTGGCGAGCGCAACATCGAGGCCAAGTTCCGCGGCCATCATGCCGGCCAGCCACGCGACCTCCTTGCTGTGATTGAGAATGTTCTGGCCGTAGCTGGTGCGCCACCGCATGCGCCCGATCAGGCGAATCAGCTCGGGATGCAGACCGGCAACGCCAACCTCATAGGCGGCCTGTTCACCCGTGTCGAGAATCTGCGCATCCACTTCGAGGCGGGCCTTGGCCACGACCTCTTCGATACGTCCCGGATGAATACGACCATCGCTCACCAGCTTCTCCAGCGCGAGTCGCGCCGTTTCCCGTCGCACTGGATCGAAGCAGGACACCACGACCGTGTCGGGCGTGTCGTCGATGATCACGTCCACGCCGGTCGCCAGCTCAAAGGCTCTGATGTTCCGCCCCTCACGGCCGATGATGCGTCCCTTCATCTCATCGTTTGGCAGCGCGACCGCACTGACCGTCGTTTCCGCAGTCGTTTCGGCCGCGACACGCTGCACGGCCAGCGCTACAATCTTGCGTGCTTCGCGATCTGCATTGCGCTTTGCCGATTCCCGGATCTCACGAAGGCGGCTGGCGGCATCGGCGAGTGCCTGATCCTCGAGACGACGAATGATCTCCGCCTTGGCGTCAGCAGGCGACAATCCGGCCAACTGCTCCAAACGCCGCTGCTGTTCTGTCACGAGCCGACGCGCCTCCTCCTCGCGTTCGGCGATCTGTGCATCGCGCCCGTCGAGCACTGCGATGCGCGCGGCGAGCTCACGCTCGCGCCCGTCAAACACTTCGGCGCGCCGCTCGAGCTGATCTTCACGATCCTGAATGCGTCGTTCGTCACGTTCCACTTCGCCACGACGCTTGCGCACCTCACCCTCGAACTGCTCGCGCAGCTGGATCAGCTCTTCCTTGCCGGCGACGATGGCGCCTTTTCGGATCGTGTCGGCTTCTCGGGTCGCCTCGTCCATCAGGCGCTTGGCGGTGTCCTCAGCCGTGTTGCGCGACAGGCGCTGCTGTTCAAGCTGGGCTGCCGCGCCCGCGCGACGACCGAACACAAACGCCAGCACCGCCACGACGGCGCCGAGCGCGCCGATGATCGCGGCGAGCGGAATGCTGTCCATGGATCTATCACCTCACCGCGATTTCGCGCGGAATTCGGAAGTCACGGTC
Source organism: Gemmatimonadales bacterium (assembly GCA_038330215.1). Lineage (GTDB taxonomy): Bacteria > Gemmatimonadota > Gemmatimonadetes > Gemmatimonadales > Gemmatimonadaceae > JAABRT01. The sequence continues at coordinate 12,517 of JBBQNT010000057.1, read as the reverse complement.
GCGCTGCAGGGTGCTCAGCGCGCAACCTATTTAACTGATCGCAACCTACGGGCGAATTTCGGTCGCCGCAACCAGTTCAGGCCTGCCGCGTGACGGCGCCTGCCCGTGGTGTACCGGTTGCTGCAAGAGCTCGCCTACAGCGGACTGCCGTCCTCGCCGCGCTTGGCGGGCGGGAGCAGCGGCCTGAGCTCGCCCGCGAGCCCACGGATATCCTCCGCCAGCGCTTCGGCCGCCGTCCGCTCCGTGTATAGCTCGTCGGTTATCTGCAGCGCCGCCAGAATGGCGGCCTTGTGCGTCTCGACCACTGCACCGCTGTCAAGAATCGCTCGAGTGATCCTGTCCACATGCTCGGCGACGGCACGCGTGTGCGCCTCGCTCGCCTCGGTACGCAGCGTGTACTCCTCGCCTACGATCCGTACCCGAACCACATTGCGCCAATCGGTCACTTGTCGCCCCCATTGCTGATTTGCTGACGCAGAAACCGCACGCGCTCGCTGATCTGACGCGTCCGTTCCGATGCCTCCTCCAGCCGGCTGCGCAGCGCATCGTTCTCGGACGCCAAGGCGTCATCGCCGCGCTTGCTACCGCCCAAAGCGGAACGTGCGCCTGATTCGGCGACCGGAACCACTGCGCCCCGGCCGGCAGCTTCTACGGCGTCAGCCGTCGCCGACTCGGCTTCGGCAAGCGCCTTTTCCAGCGCACTGATACGTCGAGACGCCAACTCGGCCGCTCGCGCCATGTCAGCCGCGCGTGACGTCGCCAGTTCCAGATCACGCACCTGCGCCTCAGCGGACAACGCGCGGCGCCGATAGCCCGCGAGCTGCTCAGTGACATGCCGGATCACCGTCTCCAGTTCGAGCAGTGCGGTGCGGCCAGAACTCTCAGGACGTGCGGGGTCGGACACCGAGTTCTCGTTCTAGGGTCTGCAGGAGACGGGCACGGCGCCCGTCGATTTCCTTGTCACGCAATGTTCGTTCAGGATGCCTGAACGTCAGCCGCCACGCCAGTGACCGGTGTCCGGCCGGTACGCCTTCGCCGCGGAACTCGTCGAACAGCTCGAGCTTCTCCAGCATCTCGCCGGCCGCAGCGCGCAGCACACTCTCCACCTCGCCCGCCGTGCGATCGGTCGGCACGAGCAGGGCGAGATCGAACGCGGCCGCCGGAAAGGTCGGCAGCGGTTTGTAGCGCACGCCGGCCCAGGCCGACTTCACGCGCGCCATGGAGGCGTTGGGTCCGTGTGCATGCTGTCCCGCGCTCGCCACGTCGGCCGACGGCATGACGCCGAGTGAGAGCTCAATGCCGAACGCGTCACTCGCCCAAGCCGGACGGTCGAGCGCCAGTCGCTGCACGGATCCCACGGGACGGGGCCCCTCGTCCACAAACACCTCCCAGAACGTGCTTCCGGCGGCGGGTACGAGCGAAATGACAGCGCCGGGAAACGCTGCAGCTGCGAGCTCCTCAGCCAATGCCTTGGCATCCCAAGCCGAGTACGACGGAGGTTCGGGCTCCGTGAAATGCGGAGGGCGCACCGCACCCATCACCAGCGCGGCAACGCGAACATCTTCACGCGGCAGTCGTTCGCCGCTGGGCGTAAACGCGGACCCGATCTCGAACAGGCGGACGTTGCCCTGCATGCGCGACAGGTTGTACTCCGCACGGGTCGACAGCGTCGTGAGCAGCGATCCTCGCAAGTACGGTTCGTCGTCCGCGAGCGGATTGCGCACGCGCAACGATTCATCCGCGCCTGTTGCTACGAACGGCATCGGACGCGTTTCGGCGAGGCCCGCAGCAACGCACGCCTCGCGCACGCGACGCGACGCGACGTGCAGCGGATGATCCGGCACCGTACCCGGACGGAACGGCTGCACGACATCGGGCAGCGCATCGAAACCGATGAGCCGGGCAATCTCCTCGATCAGGTCCGCTTCGAGACCGAGGTCATGACGCCACGTGGGCGGCTTGACCATGAACGCCTCGTCACCGTCCGACTCGAGCGCGCAACCGATCGACACAAGCGCGCGCTCGATTTGATCGCCCGTGATCGTGGCGCCGAGCAGCCGCGCCACGCGAGTGATACGCAGACGCACTGCAGCGGGAGCCGCACGCGCGCTGCCAACGTCGATAACGGCCGTGATGCGACCGCCCGCCAGTGACGTGATGAGCGACGCCGCGTAGCCGGACGCCTTTCCAGTGAAGCCCGCGTCGACACCGCGCTCGAAGCGATAGCTCGCGTCGGTGGAGAGTTGCAGGGAACGGCGCACGCGCCGCACGAACGTGGGATCGAACCACGCGACCTCGAGCAGCAGGTCGGTGGTGTGCTCACTCACTTCGCTCGCCTCACCACCCATGATACCGGCGAGCGCCGTTGGACGATCGCCATCGCAGATGACCGTGGTGCCCGGGCGCAACGCACGTTGCACGCCATCGAGCGTGACCAGCGATTCACCGTCGCGCGATTCGCGCACCACGAGGCGCTGCCCGGACAGCATTGACAGGTCGAATGCGTGAACCGGCTGCCCCAGTCCATGCAGGATGTAGTTCGTCGCGTCCACGACATTGTTGATGGTGCGCAAGCCCAGCGACTGCAGGCGCGCCACGAGCCACGGCGGACTCGGCGCGAGGCTCACGCCGCGAATCACCACACCGATATAGCGAGGACATGCTTCTGTGTCGTTCAACTGCACCGTTACGCCGTCGGCGGTGGCCTCCTTGTCGCCAAACACAGACGACTCGACGGCGGCATTGTCGGGCAGCGGCGGCAGTTCGGCAGGCATGCGCATGGGCACGCCGGTAACTGCGCTCACTTCGCGCGCGACGCCAAGGTGCGACAACAGGTCGGGTCTGTTGGGTAGCACATCAAGGTCGAGTCGCACATCGCCGATGGGCAATACATCGAGCAACGGCGTGCCGGGCGGCGCGTCGGTGTCGAGCGTGTAGATGCCGTCATGGTCATCGCCCAGTCCAAGCTCCCGCGCTGAACACAGCATGCCATTGGACGTGGCACCACGGATCTTGCGTTTCGCGATGAGCAGACCGTCGGGCATCACCGTGCCCGTGCGTGCGAACGGGTACGAGTGACCGACCGTGACGTTCGGCGCGCCGCACACGACGTCAAGCAACTCGCCCGATCCGTCGTCGACCTTCGTCACCGACAGGTGATCGGAATCCGGATGCCTGCTGGCCTCGACGACCCTGGCGACGACAAATGTCGCGAGGTCGGCGCGCAGCGACTCGAGCCCGTCGAGCGTGACGACATGGCGACTCAGCAGTTCGCCGAGCGACGTGGCGGTATGCTCGTGCGGAACGAACTCGCGCAGCCATTCATGCGATACGATCATCGGGCGAACTGCTCCAGGAAACGGACGTCCGAATCGTACAGCAGTCGGATGTCGGGAATGTCGTGACGCGACATGGCAATGCGCGCCGGCCCCATGCCGAACGCCCAACCCGTGTAGCGTTCGCTGTCGAGACCAGCCGCGTCGAGCACGTTGGGATGCACCATGCCGCATCCCAGAATCTCCACCCAGCGCGTGCCTTTGCCATCGCCGAGATCGACCTCGACGTCCATCTGGGCGCCGGGTTCGACGAATGGGAAGTACGACGGCCCAAAGCGCACGCGTCGTGCACCGCCGTAAAACCGGCGCGCGAACTCCCCGAGCGTCGCCTTGAGGTCGGCGAACGATATGCCTTCGTCCACCGCCAACCCTTCGAGCTGCATGAAGCTCGGCGCGTGCGTCGCATCGAAGAAGTCGCGGCGATACACGTTGCCGGGGGCGAGCACGCGCACCGGGGGGGCGAACTGCTGCAACGTGCGCACCTGCACGGGTGACGTGTGCGTACGCAGCAGCGTGTTATCGCCGAGGTACAACGTATCGTGCAACTCCATGGCCGGATGGTCAGCCGGGAAGTTGAGCGCCGTGAAGTTGTAGAACTCGGTTTCGGCTTCCGGGCCGAGCGCGATGGTAAAGCCGAGTTCGCGAAAAATGTCGCAGATTTCGTCGATCACGAGTGTGACCGGATGCAGCGAGCCTTTCCAGCGCCGGCGTGCGGTCATGCTGAGGTCAAGCGCATCCGCGTCATGCGCGGCGGCACGCACGGCGGACTCGCGCTCGGCAAGTTGCTGCTCGATGGTGGCTTTGACGTCGTTGATGGCGCGACCCGCTTCCCGTCGTGCTTCGGGCGGGAGCGAGGGCAGCTGCGCCATGAGATCGGCGAGCCGTCCCTGCTTGCGTCCAACGAGTTGCGTGCGCGCATCCGCAAACTGAGCGGGCGTTTCTGCCTGCCCGATGACGTCGGGCGCCTGCTCCGCGAGCAGCCGGCAGGCGCTCAGGAATTCGTCCAGCGTCACTGACGATCCGGGGTTGTGGCGTGAGAAGGGCGTGAGCCTCGATCGGCGACGGCCCGGGATGCAGTTGCAATGATATCGACGAGCCATGCAACGCGAACGGGCGGCCTCACGCGATGAGTCGCGCGGGCCGCCCGTGAGACCTGCACGGAATCAGGCAGCCTGCTGCTGCAGTGCTTCGCGCGCCTGTTCAGCCAGCGCCGTAAAGGCCTGCGGGTCACGCACGGCGATATCGGCGAGGATCTTGCGATCGATCTCAATACCGGCCGTCTGGAGGCCGTTGATGAAGTTGCTGTAGTTCAAGCCGTTCAGGTGCGCAGCCGCGTTGATGCGCACGATCCACAGGCGGCGGAACTCACGCTTGCGATTCTTGCGGTCGCGGTACGCATAACGCCAGCCGCGCTCGACGGTTTCCTTGGCGGCCTTCCACAGCTTGCTGCGACCACCGAAGGCGCCGCGGGCGGCCTTCATGATCTGTTTCTTGCGCTTTAAACGAACAACGTTGGATTTGACGCGTGGCATGGTGTTGGATTCCTCAGGCCTGGATGAGTCGCTTGATGCGCTTGATTTCGCCGCTCGTCGTCACGATGGTGGGACGACGCAAGCCACGCTTCCGCTTGGGATCCTTCTTGGTGAGGATATGGCTCTTGTTCGCCTTGAAGCGGCGAATCTTTCCCGTTCCGGTCACAATAAAGCGCTTCTTGGCGCCGCTGTGCGTTTTGATTTTAGGCATTGCTGCTCACTCACATGCTTCGGGTATCCACCCGGAGCACCGGATGGCGTAGTCAGTAGACGAGGACGCCCTTACTTCGGGGCGAGAATCATCGTCAGGGAACGTCCTTCGAACAGCGGCGAACTCTCGACCTTGGCCACTTCGGCCAGCTCCTGAGCCACGCGATCCACCACCGCCCGTCCGAGCTCGGGGTGGGTAATCTGTCGCCCACGAAACATCAGGGTGACCTTGACCTTGTTGCCTTCTTCTATGAAGCGCTTGGCGTTGCGGGTCTTCGTGGCGAAGTCGTGCTCATCGATCCCGGGGCGATACTTCACTTCCTTGAGATGAATGATGTGCTGCTTTTTCTTCGCCAGCCGCGCCTGCTTGGCCGTTTCGAACTTGAACTTGCCGTAATCCATGATGCGGACGACGGGCGGACGGGCAGTTGCCGCGACCTCGACGAGGTCGAGTCCCTGCTCCACCGCACTCGCCAGTGCCGTATCGACCTCCATGATGCCCAGCTGACTTCCGTCGGCTGCAATCACACGTACGGGACTGATCCGGATCTGCCGGTTGACCCGTGGCGGACGCTTCGTGGAATCCTGGATACGCCGAGCTCCTCTGAGAGATAAAGAAAACGCGGACCCCGGTTACGGAGCCCGCGCTGCGCCGCAAAACACGACACGCCCCCACGAATGGGGACACGCCGAATGCGCACCGAGGACGCCGTCAGCACGTCGGCTCGCAGGGCGAGTCCGTGGCCGAAGGGTGAGGGCAGCCGGTCAGCCGCCCTGCTTTGCAAATTGTGGTAATGAGACCAACGTAGCAAAATCAACCACTTGGCCTTTCAGGTCAAGGGGACCCCGTGCCCGCCGCGTTCGGGCTCGACCGCCGGATGCGATATACCCGAACCTCGTGCCCCTCGTCCGGCGACTCCGCCACCACCGCCAAGCGGTCGCCGAGCATGGACGGAGGGATGCCCGCCTCCCGCTCCGGCGCCGGAAGCTGCGCGATCAAGGAGTCGCCGTCCCACACCTCATAGACGAAGCGCCCGGGCATCCGGCGTTCCACCCAGAGACGGCCGTCGGCATCAGGCAGGAGCGCTCGGACGGCCGGTTTGAAGGCATAGCGTTCGATCGTGCCTCGACACCCCACCGTGCTCTTCTCGGCCGAAAACGTGCGCCACTCGGCCGTTTCGGCATCAAACTCGGCCTGGGTCACCGAATCTCGCGACACGTCGCGCCTGATGGTGCGGACGAGTTGACCGCTGCGATCGAACAGCTCGAGCTGGTATTCGCCGCCCTCTGTAGCCACGGTGCCAGCGCCCAGGGCCGCCGCCAGCTGTCGCGGCGAGAAGGGCGATCCGAAGAAGTAGATCGACTCGCCAAGCATGCACTCCTTGCTGTCGACCGCCGTCGCGCGGCGCGGTGGCGCGAGAATCTGCTCGTCACGCCCGACGCGCGAATAGATGGAGCGCGGCGGACCCGTATCGCGCGCGCGATCGAAGAGCAGCGGTCCGTCAATGTTCGGATACATGCGCACGCTCATTGCGTCGCCGGTCAGTCGCGTTCCAATCACCCACGAGGAATCGCTTCCGCCGTCGAGTGCGAAGCGTACGAGGCGCGAGTTCCCGACATCGTGCACCAGCAGACCGCCGTTGTGCACCGCGATGCCGTACGGCGAGCGGAACTCCCCCGGTCCACTGCCCACGCGTCCTCTATCTTCAATCCACGCGCCGTCGTCGCCAAAGTAGGAAAGGCGATTCTCGCCGACATCGGCCACCCACACCCCGCCGCGCGGGTCGAGCGCAATCGCACGGACACGCGAAAATCCCACAGTCGGTTCAGCTCGCAGCACGGCCAGCGAATCGAGTGACCATTCCGGTGGCTCTCCCGAAACTGTCACCACTGGCACCGCGCCACTGGTGTCGATCACGATCGCGACGCCGTGCGAATGGCTCGCATCTGATCCCGCACATGCGGACACAAGCAGCACACCCAAACAACAAAAGCGCAGCTTCACGGGCATCTCCGAACGGCGAGGGAGCAACAGAAAGTGAGCACCGCTATGACAGGGTCAGGCACGTCGTTGGTTGGCGCTCCGCGAGGCGCGATGCTTCGCGGTCAGTGGTCGGTTGAGCTGAGCCGATACGCCTTGCCATCATGCTCGATGCGTCCCCACGCGTGCGTGGCATCATGCTCGAACACCATCAACCAATCGTTGGCCGCCGCCTTCGCGAGCAGCGTGCGCTTGGACTCGAGCGTCACGAGTGGTTCCACGTCGTAGCCCATGATCCACGGCAGCGGCAGGTGGGCGGCAGTCGGCGTGACGTCTGCGAGAAACACCGCCGTTTCGCCCGCCGAGGTGAGCTTGACGCTCTGATGGTGCGGCGTGTGACCGGGCGTGCGCAACAACTGGATGCCCGGTCGAAGCTCTGGCTCTCCATCCACGAGGTCGAAGCGTCCTGCTTGCACAATCGCATCCCAGTTGGGCCCGAAATAGCTCGCCGCGGTGCGCTCGTTGGTGAGCGTCGCCCACTCCATCTCTCCGCGCTGCACCACGTAGCGCGCATTCGGGAATGCGACTTCAACGGTTCCGGATGGCGTGCGCCACGTATTGCCGCCTGCGTGATCGAAGTGCAGGTGCGTGTTGATCACCAGTGACACGTCAGCGGGGGCGAAGCCCAGCTGCGCGAGGCCGTCTTCGAGATGCGTGCGCCCGTCGTCGCCGGCGTTCTCGATGCCGTAGATCTGGTGAAATTTGTCCGTCTCCTTATTGCCGGATCCGGTGTCGATGAGTACGAGTCCGTCGTCGTGTTCCACCAGCAGGCACCGCATACCCATGGGAATACGATTGCGCTCATCGGCCGGAATGCGCTTCTCCCACAAGGTCTTGGGCACGACGCCGAACATGGCGCCGCCATCGAGTTGCTGCCCGCCTGCCTGAATGGCGTGCATGCGCCAGTTGCCGAGTTGCCGGGTTTCTACGAGTGGTTGCGGTGCGCTCACGCTGACGTGTCCTCGCGTACAGGTGTGGGAAGGGCCGATCGCCGCGCTGTGCGTCGGGTCGGTCCGCAAAGGTGTCGCTGCAACTGCGGCCAGGTCGTGACACCCGACGCTTCCGCAACGTCGAACAGGCGCACCAGCACGTGCGCGGTTGCCAGCGCATCACCACCCGCCCGATGACGATCACTGATGCGAATGCCGAAGTGTTCGCACACAAAGTCAAGCGAGCGGCGCGATAGCATGGGCAGCAGCCGACGCGAGAGTCGGACCGTGCATAGCGACGTACCTTCAAGTGTGGTTCGACAGGTTCGCGCCAGTTCCGACGACACGAAGCGGCGGTCGAAGGCCGCGTTATGTGCCGTGAAAATGTGTCCGCCAAGCCGCGCACACACGTCGTCGGCGATTTCATGAAAACGCGGTGCGTCGGCGACCATTTCGTTCGTGATTCCGGTCAGCGCCGAGATGAACGGCGGGATGGCGCGACCCGGATGCACGAGCGTCTGCCACGGTGCACCAATTTTGCCGCCCAACACCGGCACGATCGCAATCTCCGTGATGCGGTCGTCGCGCCCGGCTTGCGATCCCGTCGTTTCCACATCGACGACCGCGAAGCTGAGGGACCGTAGTGTGTGGGGCCAGTCGTCTGGTGCAGGGGTGGGCGCGGTCGATCGCGCGTCGCTTGTCGATTCCGCCGCATGCGGATTGGCATCCCTGCGGTCGCGGAGGCTCGAGCTCTCGGTGTCTCGCGCGGCATCGCGCTGTACCACCTGCCCGTCCCGAAGCAGCGCCCAGCGGTCGTCGTCGAGCTGCACAAAATCCGACCGCGCACCCAGCAGCACATCAGCCATGCGCGCGGCGGCCGCCGGCTTGAGACGCTCCACACGACACACGGCGCGCATCAGCGAGAGGGCGTCGGCGGGTCCGTTGGCGAGCAGCTGTGCGGCCCGCTCGGAGAGGGACGACGGCTCCGGTACGGCGCGCGTCAGGACCGGTCGCATGGCATCCACGACACGGTCGAGCGGTGCGCGCCGACGAGCATCCGGCCTTCCGTCGAAAGGAATCATGTCCGGAAAGTAGCGTCTGGCTGGAATCGGGGCGCGCGCGAAGATAACTTTGTGAAGAATTTCACAAGCCTCCCATGACGCTCCCCATCAAACGCATCGCCGAGTCCACGGTTCGCCGCCTGTCCATGTACCTCCGCTATCTGGAGGGACTCGATGGCGTCGGCCAGCAGACCGCGTCCAGCGACGAGCTCGCCCAGCTCTGCGGCACGACCCCGGCGCAGGTTCGGAAAGATCTCTCCTTCTTCGGATCCTTCGGCAAGCGCGGTCTCGGCTACCCTGTCCACGAACTCAGCGAGCGGCTGCGTGACATTCTGGGCCTGGGTCACGCCTGGCAGGTCGTGATCGTGGGTGCCGGCAAGATCGGATCGGCGCTGGCCGAATATCGCGGCTTCCGGCAGCGCGGCTTTCAGGTCGTGGGTGTCTACGACAAGAATCCGGAGAAGGTCGGACGGCCCTGGGGCGATGCGATGGTGCGCGACATGGATGCGCTCGCCGACGATGTGAAGGAAAAACATGTGGACATCGCCGTCATCGCCATTCCGGCTGACGACGCACAGGAAGTGGTCGATCAGATCGTGGCGGCGGGCATTCGCGCGATCCTGAGCTTTGCGCCCACGAGCCTGCACGTGCCGCCGCACATCGCGGTCAAGACCGTGAACATGGCAATGGAGCTCGAAGGCCTCTCCTTCGCGCTCACGAACCGCGGAGAGTAACGCCCCGCGCGGCGAGTGCGCGCGTAATGCGCGCGAATGCCGAGTGGTGCAGCGTCTCCGGACGCGCCATGGGGTCGACTTCACACTCGCGCAGCAGCGCCTCACAGGACTCGGCGTCGAGTGGTGTGAGTGTGCGCAAGACGCGCAGCATCTGCTTGCGACGCAGTCCGAACGCGCCGATCACCAACGTCCGGAACGGCGCTTCGAGTTCGGGAGACACGTGCGATTCGGCGCGCGGTACCACCCGCACGATCGCCGACTCCACCTTGGGCGGCGGCGAGAAACTCTTTGCACTCACGGTCCGCACCACCGTCACGTCGGCAAACGCCTGGAGGTTCACACTCAGTGCGCCGTAGGTCTTGCTTCCGGGCGGCGCGCCCATGCGGTCGGCCACTTCGCGCTGCACGAGGTAGACGGCGATGGCTGCACGCGGCGGGACGAGCGCATGAAAAAGAATGGGCGTCGTGATGTAGTACGGCACATTGCCCACGAGCACGTACGGCTCGCCCGCCAACTCGCCGAGCGGAACGTCGAGCACGTCGGCCTCAACGATTTGCACGGTCGGATGCAGCGCGTGCTGCACACGCAGGCCCGCCGCAAGGTCGCGATCGAGTTCAATGGCGATCACGCGCTTCGCGAGCGGCACGAGACGGTCGGTGAGCGCGCCGCGTCCCGGACCGATCTCCACCACCGTGCGTGCTTCGAGCGGACCGAGTGCCTGCACGATCGCATCGAGCGCGCGCGAATCGTTGAGAAAGTGCTGTCCCAGTCTCTTGCGCGGGCTGTGAAAGCGATCGCGATCACGTGGCGGCTGAGCGAGCGGCCGACCTTCCTTGCCGTGGCGCGTCACGCTGGCACGCGACGCGCGTCGAGTGTGCCGAAGCCGCGCGGCGCGGCGTTCGCGGACGCGACACCGACGCGGTCGACGATGACCACCGCGAGATCGTCGATGAGCGGTGTATCTCCGATGAAGTCGTTGACCGCGTCGAGGATGGCGCGCAGGGTCTGCTCCGGTGACCCGTTCAGCGCATTCATCCGTTGCAGTGCGTCGGCCGCCTCAGGCGCCATATCGCTCTCGACGGCGCTGCGCTGGCACGCGCTCGCGACGGCCAGCGCAGCCGACTCGCCGAACCGATCTCCACCCGCGTTTCGAGCGTCGGCGACGCCATCGGTGAACAGCAGCAGTCGGTCACCGGCGGACCATGCCAACTCGCATCCCTCGATCGACTCATCGCTCAGTCCGAGCGGCGGCACCTGCGCCGATAGTCGATCGAAGCTGCCGTTTGCTCGAAGCACGAAGGCGTGCGGGTGGCCGGCGTTGGCGAACCGGAGCAATCCCGCCGCTTCGTCGATCACGCCGCAAAACAGCGTGATGGACATTTCGGTGCTCTCGAGCTCATCGGCCAGCGACTGACGAACGGCGTCGAGTGCGACGCCGGGATCGATCACCGCCTGCACATGAATGGCCGCGGCACTCATGGCGAGCGCCATGACGAGCGCCGCCTGGTATCCGTGTCCGGACACATCGCCAATCACGACGCCCGTTCGATCGGGCCCCAGACGTGTGAGCAGGTAGAAGTCACCGCCTACGCTTTCCGCTGGCACGACCCGCGCCGCGGCCCTCGCCTCGGGCTGCACCACGTGCGGTGCGGGCAGCAGCTTGAGTTGCAGGTCATGCGCGAGTCGCATCTCGCGCGCGAGCTGTTCCTGTTCGAGCGCGGTGCGCACGAGACGCGCGTTGTGCAGCGCAGTCCCGACTTGCGACGCGATCGCCGTCACCAACTTGCGATCACCGGCGCTGAATGGCGCGTCGCCCGCGCGTCCAGCGAGCATCACGGTGCCAAGGGCAACGGTGCCATCGGTAGATGTGCGGCGGATGGGCACGGCCAGCACCGGGCCCCCGTCGGCCGCGAGCAGCGGCGCGCCGGCGCGTGACGCTTCGCCTCCATCTTCCACGAACGTCACTCCGGTACGAAACGCGCGTACCGCCAGCAACCGCGCATCCTGGGCCGAAACAACCGTCATCTCCGATGGCGCAATGCCGAGCAGCGCGGCCGGAACCAGCACGTCACGCGCAGGATCATGCAGCATGAGTGCGCCGCGTGGTGCGCCGACCGTTTGCGCGAGCTCACGAAGCACCGTGTTCGCCGCCGATTCCACAGACGCACCGCTGCCGAGCAGCTCGCCGATCGCATACAACAAGCTGATCTCTTCGTAACGCTCCGCCAGTTCGTGCGTAGCGCCGTCACGTTCGCGCACGAGTCGCCGCATGTGCGGCAGCACCTCGGCGATGAGCACGTCCACCGCTTCGGCATTATCGGCGCGGACTGGCAGCGCGCGACCATGCTCGACATCGGGAGGCGGCGTGGTGATGAGCCAGGCGGGCAGCATGCTGGTGCCCACGGAGAACGCGCGCCAGCCGCGCGTCGCGGCCCAACGTTGGATATCCTGCTGTGCGCCCACTGGCGGCGTGTGGGCCGCGGCACAGGAGCCCTCGGAGGCGGCGGTGATCCGAGGCGGCTCGTCTGCGGCGTGCCACTCCCACAACGCGGCATCCCGTCCGGAGGCCGCGCGATAGGCGACCAGGACGGCGCCAAGCGTGTTCATGACCGGCGCAGTACCAGCCGCACGGTGTGTCCCTTCTCGCAGTGCGATTCCACCTGGTCCATGAGCGC
>JBBQNT010000056.1:0-16005 GCA_038330215.1 Gemmatimonadales bacterium | reverse complement strand
CAACTCGTCGTGCTCCGGTCGCGCTCGACGGACGCGCACGCCGTCTGTCTCGACGGTGAACTCGATCCGGTCGCCGACGCCGAGAGCGAGCACGTCGCGTATGGCGCGTGGAATCGTCGCCTGATACTTCGAGGTCAAGGTCGCCGGACCTTGAAACGCGAAGCACGGCGATGTCTGAGGTCCGCTCGGCCATAGTCGCCGCGACATCGCCGAGCGTGCGTCGCCGTATCGATTCTTTTGCGCCTGAGTGAAGCCAGGTTACGGCCGTGGTCAGCGGTTCTTCAAGAACAGGCGCAGTTGCGCCTATTTGACCATTACTACGATCTTGCCCACGGAATCCCCGTTCGCCAGTTCCTCATACGCAGCGGCCGACTGCTCCATGGGGAACGTCTTGCCGATCACCGGCTTCACAGCGCCCGTGTCGATCAATGCGCCGAGTTCGCCTAGCATCTCGCCATCCGGCTCCATCAGGAACCACTCAAAGCGCACGCCATGCTCCGCCGCAAGATTATCCGTGTCCTGACCCTTGATCGACACCATCATGCCGCCCTTCTTCAGCACCTTGAACGAGCGCTTCATGGTGTCACCGCCGAGCATATCGAACACCACGTCGTAGTCTGACAACAGCTCGTCGAACTGTTCGGTCTCGTAGTCGATCACCACATCCGCGCCAAGGCGCTTGACCAGATCGGCGTTGCGGCCACTGCACGTCGTTGCGACATGGGCGCCCACATGTTTGGCGATCTGGATCGCGAAGGTGCCGACACCGCCTGATCCGGCATGGATCAGCACCTTGTCGCTTGCTTTCAGCTTCGCCCTCGTGATCAACGCCTGCCATGCGGTCAGCCCCGTGAGCGGCACTGAAGCCGCCTCTGCATGGCTCAGCGTTTGTGGCTTGATGGCCAGTTCGCTGTCCTTCACGCGGGCGAATTCGGCGATCGCGCCGGCATCGTCCTGATTCGGTCTGGCGAACACGGCGTCGCCGACCTTGCAGCGTGTGACATGCTTGCCAACTTGCGTGACCTCGCCCGAGATGTCGTAGCCCATGACATGCGGAAACGTCAGCGGCGTCATGTCCTTGATCTTGCCCGATCGCAAGATGTCGTCGATCGGATTGATGCTCGCAGCGTGCACGGCGATCAGGACGGAGTCGTCAGTGAGTGCTGGCGTGTCGACTTCACCGATTTCGATCGGCGCTTGGTACGTGTTGATAATCGCAGCTTTCATCATTGACTCTCTGGTACTCAGGTCGACTGCATGAGCAGGACCTTGCCGGCCCACTGCTCGTCATCCACCGCATCGGCCAGCACCGAGGCCACATCACCGCGCGCGGCCTTCGCGGTCGTATCCACGTCGTCGCCAAAGCGCATGTCGCGCGTGCCGTCGTCGTTCGTCAGGCTGACCGGCCGCAGAATGGCATAGCTCATGCCCGATGCCTTGAGGTGCTCGTCGGCATCGTGTTTGGCCTGGAGGTAGTGCGCAAGGTCGCTGTCGGGATCCGGATCCCCGGCGCCCACCGAACTGAGCATGACAAAACGGCGAACCTTCGCCTTCGCGGCCAGGTCGACCAGGCGCTTCGCCCCGTCGCGATCGATGGCATCGGTCATGTCCGGCCCCGTCGAGCCGCCCGAGCCGGCGGCGAAGACCACCGCATCGCACCCTGCGCAGACGTCGTCCTCGAGATGTTCAAGATCACCATTGCGTAGCTCGACGTTTGCTGGCAACACGCTGGTGTCGCTGCTCTCGCGCACGAGCGCGATCGCATGATGTCCGCGCGAGGTGAGTTCCTTGACGAGGCGGACGCCGGTCTGGCCGGTGGCTCCGGCGACGAGAACATTCATGCGTGACTCCTTGTGTTCGTGATGGATTCGTGTCGAAGATGGCTTGGCGGATGACACGAACGACTACGAGACGTACCCCGAGTCGGCCTTCATCTGTTCCACGAATGCGCCGGCGAAGTTGTGGCGTACTGAACCGCCCCGCGACTGCACGAGGCTCCACATTGTGCGAAGTTTGAGCCATGACAGTAGGTCAATCACACGGTTCAGGCAGTTACCACTTCGCCGCGTACCGGATCGGCGATCGTCGTTGCCTTGTCTCGCGCACCGGCATCGTTCTTCAGGCTGTCCATGTCGATGACCTGCCGGAAGCGCACATCTTCGTTTTTCATGCGCGAGAAGGCCGCGTCGATATCCTGGATGCGGATCTTCTCAATGCGGGGGCGAATGCCATGCTTGGCCGACATGTCGAGGATCTCCTGTGTATCGGCAACGCCGGCAATCATCGAACCCGCCAGCGTCACATGCTGGAAGACCATGGTTCCTGAATCCACGTTGTCGAAGCCGAGAAAATTGCCGACCACGGCAATCGCACCCTTGGGTGCGACCAGGGCGATGTAGGGGTTGATGTCATGCTTGTACGGGATGGTATTGACGATCAAGTCCATGCTCGCCGCGTGTTTCTTGAGCGCATCCTCGTCGTCCATCGTGATCACCTCGTCCGCCCCCAGGCTCTTGATGGCCTCTGCCTTTTCCGGGCTGGTGGTCAAGGCCACGACCTTCGCGCCGAGTGCCTTGCCGATCTGCACCGCCATATGGCCCAATCCGCCAACACCGGCAACACCAAGGACCTGCCCCTTCTTGAGTCCGAAGTATTTCATCGGCTGATAGGTGGTGGCGCCTGCACAGAGGATCGGTGCAGCCTCGGCCGGATCGATGGCATCGGGAATTGAAAGCACGAACTCCTGGCGCACGACGAGACTGGTCGAATAGCCGCCGTACGTATTGGTACCGTCGGGCTTCTTGGGGCCGTTATAGGTCAGCGTGCAGCTCTTGGGGCCGGTGCAATATTGCTCGTGGCCCATCTTGCACTGATCGCATTGCTGGCAGCTGTTCACCATGCAACCGACGCCGACAGTGTCGCCCTTCGCAAACTTGGTAACGCCGTCCCCGACGTTGGACACAGTGCCGACGATTTCATGGCCTGGCACGCACGGCCACACGGAGTTGTCCCAATCATCGTTCACCTGGTGCAGATCCGAATGACACACACCGCAGTAGGTGATGTCGATCGCGACCTCGCCCGCTCGTGCATCAGTGCGATTGAACGACATGGGGATCATGGTGGCGCCGGCCGAGGCCGCGCCATAGGAGAGAACTCGCATGCATATGCTCCGTAGTTTGGGTTTCGTTGATGCACTGCGTGGCCAGCGCGACTGTTGCGCAGCACGTGCGAACACGTGCGAACAGTGCGAACACGTGCGAACTGGGACGCGTCAGCTGTGCGGGAGCTAATGCTTACCCGATCGCGTTGACGCAGGGTCCGTCGCGATCGTGGCACTGTTGAGGTCGAAACAACGTGCGGATGCAGTCGACGGCGAGCGGGAGCGTTGACGGTCATCGGCAAGAAATCATGCGCACGCAGGACTGCACAAAACTTCACACTGTGCGAAGTTCGATTCATGACAGCATTCAGCATGTGGCGCAGCCGCGGCGCGACGGCCCGCCGTAACGCGCGGTCTCGATGAAGCTCTGGATCGACGCCGACGCCGCGCCGGTCGCGGTGAAGGAGATCTGCTATCGCGCCTCCGACCGTCTCAAGATCGAGACGATCCTCGTGGCGAACCAACGGCTGCAACTCCCCCCGGGCTACGCCTTGGTGCAGTGCGTGCGTGTGGACGGCTCCGCCGATGCGGCTGACCGCTACATCGCCGAGCAGGCGGTCGCGGGCGATGTCGCGGTGACGCAGGATATCCCGCTCGCGGCGATTCTCGTGCCCAAGGGGGTCGCGACGATTGACCCGCGCGGCGACGTGTACACGGAGGAGAGCATCGGGGAGCGCCTTTCGGTGCGGAACTTTATGGAGGGGCTGCGCGGCAGCGGCGTGGACACCGGCGGTCACGCCGCGTACGGCGCGCGCGAGAAGCAGTTGTTCGCCAATGCGCTCGACCGCGCACTCACGCGGGCGCTGCGGGGGCGGTGAGTCCAGGCAACCGCACCGGCGGTGGCTTCGGCAGCCTTGCGGCGGCTTATTATCTCAAGACGAACGCCTGCGTCCACGCGCGTTCGCCATTCGACTCGAGCTCGCGCGCCCGGACGTAGCCTTCGTCACCGCGGAAGCGATACGTCGCCGGGCTCTCAAGTGATTCCTGCAACAGTGCGCCATCGCGTCCGATGAACTGAATTCGATACTTGCTCCACGCCGCCACCGCCGTCGTTGTTGACCTGCTGATGGCCGTTGAAGATCTCGAAGAGCTTGAGGTCGCGCACCTGAGCGAGTTCTTCGGCCGAGAGCGCCCAGCCAAAGCTCGAGAGGTTCACGTGCGGAACGCCGTCGCCAGCGCGGATCGCGTGCATGTTGTTGTACTGGATAGTATTCGGTAGTATAATATCTAAGCACACAACATCTGGCTTCTTACCCGTTGAATGCTATGGACGCCATCGCCGCCGCTGCCGAGCTCGCACACTTCATAGACCGCGGGCCCGCTCGAAACACTCTCGCTCTCGTCTACGGGCGTCGCCGAATCGGCAAATCGACCATGCTCTCTCAGCTGGCACGGGATCGGGGCGGATTCTACTGGGAAGCGACGCGGGCCAAGACACCAATCCAACTCGAGCGCCTCGGCGTGGCGCTCGGTGAGCGATTGGGCGTCGGCCCCCTCGCCCTGGCGAGTTGGGAGGACGCGCTCTCACGCCTGCTCCAGTTGGGCGCCGGCGGCAACGTCCCGGTTGTGCTCGATGAGTTCGGCTACCTCCTGGAGTCGGAGCCGGGCCTCGACTCCATCGTGGCGACACTGCTCGGCCCAGCACGACGAGAGACCGCTGGTCGTGCACGGCTCATTCTGTGTGGATCGGCCATCGCGTTGATGCGCGCGCTAACCGCGGGACAGGCGCCGCTGCGGGGACGGGCGGGGCGTGAACTCCTGGTGCAGACTTTCGACTTTCGCCGAGCCGCAGCGCTGCTCGGCGATGCACCAGAGTTGACCCTTGCCACGCGCCTCTTTGCCGTGATCGGGGGCGTCGTCGGGTACGCCACTGACATGATCGACGACGACCTGCCGCAGGGCCGCGAGGACTTCCCGCGGTGGATCGCACAGCGCGTGCTCTCTCCCGCCGCTACCCTCCACCACGAGGCCACCACGCTGCTCGCCGAGGACGTCACCCTGTCCGCGAGGGACCAGTCCCTCCATCACAGCATTCTGAATGTGATCGCGAACGGGGCGGTGGCGCTGGCGGCAATCGCCAACAAGCTCGGGCGGCCGGCGTCGAATCTCGACCCGGTGGTCAGGCGCCTCAGCGATGCGGGATTCGTCGTCCGGCACGACGACCCCGTGCGTCGGCAGCGCCCCACGTTCGCCCTCGCTGACCCGTTCCTGCAGTTCCACTACGCGGTGCTTGAGCCCCACCGAACTTTGCTCCGGGATCGCGACCTCCGCGCGACGTGGGACCGCACCCTCGCGGCCACGTTCGATTCACGGGTGCGCGGCCCGGTGTTCGAGCAGCAGGCGCGCAGCTGGGTCCGTCTATTCGCGGCGCCTGAGACCGTGGGCGGAGAGGCAGTTCATGTCGGCCCCTCGCAGGTGACGATTGAGAAAAAGGAGTACCAGCTCGACGTCGTGATCGCTGGGGGCGACTCCGGCGTCGAGCCCGCACACCGGCCAGTGCTCGCGATCGGCGAGGCCAAGGCGGGCGAGACCGTTGGCATGTCGCACCTTCGGCATCTGGAGCGAGCCCGCACGGCACTCGGCCCGAACGCATCGGGCGCACGGCTGCTGCTCTTCGCTCCCCAGTTCGATGACGACCTTCGGCGAGCAGCCGCGAAGCGAGGCGACACCGAGCTGGTCGATCTGGAACGGCTCTACCGCGGCGCGTGACTCACGTCCAGGACCAGTCGATAGAAGCCGCGCAGCGGCAAGCGCGCCGCACACCAGCCGCGCTCAAGCGAACCGGGCGCGCCGCGTTTGGGTAGCAACAGATTCGCTGTGTCTCTTTCCCGTCGCGCGCGTGCTGATGATGCCGTCCCTGCCATTCCCGCTGCGTGCCGCGTGCGCGTCGTCGCTCATTGCGTCCCTGCTCCTGGTGCCATCGCGGCCGATCACCGCGCAGGCGGCGTTCGATGCATGCGTGGCATCGCTGCGCCCAGCGGCACGCGCGGCACGCGTGAGCGATGCCACATGGCATGCGCACATGCGCGGGCTGGAGCGCGACGAGCGCGTGCTGGCGAGTCTCGATGCGCAGCCGGAGATCAGGCTCTCGATCTGGGACTACATCGCGGCCACGGTCGACGACGAACGACTGCAGGATGGCGTGCGCAGGCTGCAGCAGCACGACTCCACACTCCGGCGCATTGAGCGACGCTTTGGCGTGGACCCGGCCACGGTCGTGGCGGTGTGGGGGCTCGAAAGCAACTTTGGCCAGGGACTGGGTGGTCTGTCCCTCGTGCGTTCGCTGGCCACGCTGAGCTGCGAAGGACGGCGGCAGGCGTACTTTCGTTCCGAGCTGTTCGCCGCGCTCCGCATCCTGCAGGCGGGCCACATGCCGGCCGATCAGCTGCGCGGCTCGTGGGCAGGCGCGTTCGGCCAAGTGCAGTTCATGCCGAGCACCTTCGAGCGACTCGCGGTGGATTTCGACGGGGATGGTCGCCAGGACCTCATGCACAGCGTGCCCGACGCGCTCGCCTCGGCCGCCAACTTCCTGAGAAATGCGGGCTGGCGCTCCGGTGAGCCATGGAGCATCGAGGTGCAGCTGCCGCGCTCCGGTGGCACGCCGTTCAACCTGCGTGGAGAGGGACGCACGGTGAAGCGCGCACTGTCCACCTGGACTGCACGCGGTCTCACGCGGGTAGACGGTAAGCCGCTCGTGGGCGACGGGCTCACCGCAGCCACTCGCGCGGCGCTGATCGCCCCCGCGGGCGCAGACGGTCCGGCCTTTCTCGTGCTGCGCAACTACGACGCCATCTTTCGGTACAACGCCGCGCAGTCGTACACGATTGCAATCGCCCACCTCGCCGATCGCCTGCGAGGCGGCGCACCGTTCGTGACGCCGTGGCCCACGGACGATCTCGGGCTGTCGCGGGCTGAGCGCCGCGAGATGCAGCGCATGATGATGGCGCGTGGCCACCCGATCAGCGCTGCCGACGGTGTGTTGCGTGCCTCCACGATCGCGGCGGTCCGGGCGGAGCAACGAGGGCTGGGCTTGCCTGTGGACGGACGCCCCGGGCAGCGTCTGCTGCAGGCGCTTCGCGGCCAGTGAGTAGCCGACCGCTGATGCCCGCTGCTCGACAAGCGTGCGGCCGAACATCCCACATTGCTGCCAGCTGTTCACCATGCAACCGACGCCAACAATGTCGCCCTCGGCAAGCTTGGACACACCGTCTCCGACGCGGGTGACAGTGCCGACGATTTCATCACCTGGCACGCACGGCCACACGGAGTTGTCCCAATCATCGTTCACCTGGTGCAGATCCGAATGGCACACGCCGCAGTAGGTGATGTCGATCGCGACCTCGCCCGCTCGTTGATCGGTTCGATTGAACGACATGGGGATCATGCTGGCGCCAGCCGAAGGCGCCAAAGGAGAGAACTTGCATGCATACGCTCCGCCCCGAATCTGCGGCTACCTCACAGTTTTATCGCGAACCCAAAACTGAAGCGGCCCGTCGGTTTGGATACGAATGGCGAGCGATCGGTCGGCGGCGCATTTCCCACCACGACCGCGCTGTCACGGAGGCTGTTGCCGCGCATCATCGCGTAAGAAGACTGCACTCCGAGACCATGCCACAACAGACAAGAAACTCCGGCAATCAACCCTTCCCTTGGAGTGATCACCACGCCGCCAAATACGGGAATCTACGATTCGCCGCAACATCAAAAGCGGTGGGGCCTGTTGGTCGGTGGAAGTGGAGGACCGCTTCGGTCAGCAATCCGCTGATCGGCCGGTTCGCTATAACATTCGATTCGACCGCGTAGTTGTGGCCCCAGCGGCGACCGCCGGTAACTCCGACCACCGACCCAACACCGTAGAAGCGTGACGGCGCGTTTACGAGCGCGTTTTTTGTTTCAAGCCGCCGGGGCGCTGTCCAGTGGAGACTGATGTTTTCGTCGGGGACATCGGTCAGATACAGGTGAATCAGGTTTTGTACTCTTTTCAGCCGTGCAGGATGGCGCCGGAGCGTGTCTGAGTCGGCCGACAGTAGGACCGTGACAACAGCGGGCGATTGTGCCAGCGGTGCGCTGGCAACAAAGCTGACCAGTACGTCGTCCGTGATGCGCGTTGTGCCACTGCGCTCATAGTCAATCAGGGAGATAATCGCGCGCAGGCTGCGGGTCGTTGCTGCAGTTCGCCGGTCGATACGAGAGCAAGCAGAAACAGCAGCGTGCGCACGACAAGATCCTGGATACGTTTGTCTGGTCTCAGCTACTTCGAACACCGGTACGCAAGCCGTAGCGGCTACGGCAGTCGAACAGTTCGCCTCAGAAGCGAGTCCAGCTCAGGCATGCTGAGGTCCTGCATCATTGGACAGTTGTATCGCCCATCGCTGCACCAGCAGCAGACGCGAATAGTGTCGCCTGCCACACTGCTCAGGTTCACGCACTCTGGTAGAATAGATTTTCGATCGGTACGCGAACTATGTCGGTAGTACGGCACCACCGTATTTCCAGTGGCACCGGTAACGTAGTCGCGCCAGATCAGTGTGCCGCGCAGGTTGCCGCCGCCAGTATCCCTCACCCACAGATATGCGTTGCCGACGGGTGTGTTGTACGGAGAGGTGGCACCAATAGTCTCGAACTTGGCGACGATGCGACCTCGCACGTACGCAGCGGAGTCTGTCAACGGCAGCCTCACTTCGCTACGAACACGCAACTCGGCGGTAACACCGTTTGCTACGCGAGAAAACAAAACCGTACCCGGCGTATCAGCGGCGAAACGGAGCGAATCACCGTAGCGGAAGAAATCAGCCGCCGATGAAGAGTCGTTCAGAAGCGCATCCGGCGCGGGAATGCCTTCGTCCTGAACTGGGGCCTCGCGGACGGTGGCTGGTGGGTCGTCGCCGCAGGCCATCATCACACAGCCAACCACGCCCAGCACGATCATGCGAGTTATACGTTCGCTGCCTCTGACTGCGTTCACCGAACACCCCCG
This sequence comes from Gemmatimonadales bacterium, assembly GCA_038330215.1. Taxonomy (GTDB): domain Bacteria; phylum Gemmatimonadota; class Gemmatimonadetes; order Gemmatimonadales; family Gemmatimonadaceae; genus JAABRT01. Next base: position 6,865 of record JBBQNT010000056.1, on the reverse strand, counting down.
GGAAATTGGACGTTGCGCCAACGGGAAATCGGCCTCATGGTACTTTCCAGCATTGCATCGGCATCGCTCCAGAGCAGAGCGGCGCGTGTTCCCCAGACACGAGATTCTGCCTCGTTCTGACGCAGGTCAGCGAGCGCAGTTCGTTGCACCAGAAGGCGAACAAACGCCGCCGTGGCGGTCGGTCTCCCGATCAACTGATCGCCGCTGAGGCGGACCAGATCGATCGCGGTGCTCACCACGCGCTGGGCGCTCGCCGTATCGCCCAGCGCCAGCCAGATGTGACTGTTCAGCAAAGCGATTTCAAATGCCACACCGGCGACGCCGCCACGTATCGCGGCGGAGTCCGCCTGCCACATCGCTTCTGTAGCTGCAATGGTCTCGCCGCGTGCGATCGCCAGCTGAACACCAAGCCACCGGTTTCCCGCACTCGCGCGAGACGGCGGGGGCACGGCTGGACCAATCGAGGGCCACGCGAAGAGCAGTGGAGACTCGATAAACTGCTGTCGTGCCGATTCTGCACCTGTCCCTGGCTGCGCAGTGATTGCGTTCTCGGTTCGCGTCAACGCTCGGCGAATGCTATCGGGCGGTGCGCCGAGCGCTGCAAACGTGGCGGCATCGGCAGCGGCCATCGATAGCTCAGCCGGAATACTCTGGTCCGGGCGCAGCGCATCGCGATACTGCAATGCGGACGAGCGCCGACCCCATTCGATCGCTGCGCCCACTCGTCCGGTAAGCATCGCCAAACCGTACATCCAGTTGGCGCTGGCCGCGGGCGCAGTATCCAGCGGCACGGCTCGCAGCAGCGAATCGGCCAGTCGCTTTGCATCTGCATAGCGATCAATCTTGACAAGAAAACGCACGTTGATCGCGGCAAGGCGAATCGCGGTTTCGCCGGTAGCGCGCGAGCGTGCCTGCTGCAACGCATTCATGCCGGTGAGTTGCAATCCAGCTTCGGCGCGATGCAATCGCAGCAGCTCGTCGTTGGACTCACGGGTGAGTGCCAACGTTTCAAGCGCCAGAACATTCGATGAATCGAGACGAACCCATCGATTCACGAGCGCCAGCGCGCGATCACGATTGCGCTGAATCGCCTGATGGTACGACGGTGCACGGGTGCCAGGGCTGCCGGACAATGCCGCCCGCTGCGGGAAGGGGATAAACGCGAGGGTATCGTCGTCGAGCGAAGGCCACGCCGCAAAGACTGTGGAGTCGGCACTCAGGCCCGGCCGGTAACGGCCGGTCTGCACGAAGAGCCATCGCGAAATGCGTTCCTGTGCGCGCTGACCCATCGCGTCGGTGAACGAGGGCACCAGCTCGACCGCCTTCTCGTACGCACTGATCGCTTCGTGGATGCTCGTGCGGAATCGCCAGCCCGACGGCGACGCTTCGCTCGTTTCGACCGTGACATCTGCCGAAAGGCACTCACCCAGGCCGTACCAGGCGGCGAAGTCGCCCGGCTCACTGACGGTCAGTGCCCGGAGTAGTTCGCACGCTTCCGCGAAGCGCCGATCATTCATACTGATCAGTGCCCGTGCATGCACACTGTCGCGTGCCGTCAGTCCAGATCCCACGGCCAACGCACGCGTCGCTGCTGCGCCCCAGTCGCTGGCGCGTGATTCGGGCAGCCAGAGCGTAGTCCACGCAAGCCAGAGATAAGCCAGACCAAATCCGGCATCGACTTCAACCGCGTTGCGAAACGATAGCGACGCTTTGGCAAGATCAAAACGGTCGAGGGCGCGGTGTCCATCGAGGTACGCACGCACCGCTGCAAAATCCCGACTTCCACTCACGCGGACGTGCGTCGCTGGACCAAACGTTCCGATCAACAGGGAATCGACGAGTATCTGGAATGCATCCGAAGTGTTGGAGTTGGCGTCGACAACTCCTGTGGCCTGCGATATCGCGGAGCCATTGCTTGCATCGTACAGAATAACGCGGATTGGGCGGGCCGAGCTTCCCGCGTCGGGACCTGTGGGCCCCAGTACGCCCCAGACGGCGAGGCCCGCTCCCAACTGCCTTGCCATCTCCATGGCGTCGTGAAGCGACTCTGGGCGTCCCCGCCTGAGGCGAACCTCACGCAGTCTCATGTCATCTACGTGACGGATGCCCGTCCAGCGTCCGACGGCGTCCCGCAGGAAGCGCGAGCAGTCATCGCCGTCGATCACACGTGCGAGTTCTTCCCCTTCATGCGCGAGAGGAAGCACCGCTACGGTCATTGCATCGAGTGTAGGCGTTGGCGTGAACACCAACCACCAAAAGGCGAACGAGACTACGGCCACTGCAGCGACTGCTGTGGTGAGACGGGCGAACTTACCGAATCGTGATACGGCCGGAACGCTGGATGGTGTCGCGAGGGTGCTCATCTCCAGCAGATGCCGCGCAAACTCTTGCACATTCGGCCAGCGTTCATTCGCGTCAAATCTCAGCGCGCGCGAGAGAGCGTTATCTAGCGTAGTGGGGACATCGACCCGCGAAGCTCGCACTGGTGTCACTCGAGGGCCTGTGAGCGACGACTGACCGCCGGCGATCTCAAGCATGCTCGGAGGTTTTCCGACGAGCATTTCGTACAGTACACAGGCGAGACTGTACTGATCACTACGTCCATCAATGCTGGACGCGCCGAGTCGCTGCTCGGGACTCATGTACGCGGGCGTTCCGATGGCTGTGCCTGTGAGCGTGATGTTGGCCGTGCTCGCGTCTACGAGTGCGCGTACGATGCCAAAGTCCGCCAGCCACACATTCTCATCCTGCCAGAGGATGTTTTCCGGCTTCACGTCTCGATGCACGAGGCCGCGCGCATGCAGATAGTGCAGCGCGTCCGCCACTTGCGTCGTGATTCGAACTGCCTGCTCAGCGGAGAGCTGGCCTTCTCGTTGCAGCAGCGAACGGATGGACGTTCCCGCAACCAACGGCATAACGAAATACGGTGCGCCGAGGACTTCGCCGGAGTCGTAGAGCGGCAGGATTCGCGGATGTTGCAGCTTGGCGTCGACACGAATCTCTCGCAGGAACCGCCCGACGGTTATTCCTTGCGTTACGTCCAGCTTGAGGATCTTGATCGCGACCTGTCGATCGTGCTTGAGATCATGCGCGGCATACACGCGCGCGCTGCCACCTTCGCCGATCTCGGACTCGATCGCGTAGCGTCCCGCAAATGCCAACTTGAGTTCGTCAGAATAGCTCAACTGGTACCCGCCCGAGGCTGGTTGCAACGAAGTCTGTTGCTTGCCGGAGATTGTAGCAAGGGTCACACTCGACGAAGAATGAGGCGAACTCAACCTTACAGCGTTCGGGCCTGCCAGCGGGCCCATGCATCTGACGCGCTCCGTCCAGTGAGCCCGCTCACCAACGCCCCCGGTCGTGACATGACCGTGGCCCGAAGACCATAGCCGTCTCCATCGCATCCCATGAGTTTGCATGCAGACCTGCTGCATCCTTGTCCGTCATGCAACTTCCGGTAGCCGTTATGCGATTCCGTCAATGTGGTGCCGCGCTGGCATCGCTCCTGCTCGTCACCGCGTCGTGCGCAGATGTCGGCGTGCTGCAACCCGATCGACCCGACGCGAGGCGGGATGCGCTTCCCGTTGCAACATCGCTCACCGCCGCAGCACCCGCCGTGCGCTTCAGCGAACTGCACTACGACAACGTTGGCACCGACGCAGGGGAGGCCATCGAGTTGTCCGGTCCGGCCGGACAGAGCGTGCAGGGCTGGAGCGTCGTGCTCTATAACGGCGCGAACGGAGCGCCATATGACACGCGTGCCCTCACCGGCGTGTTTCCCGCAACGTGCCGTACGCGTGGCGTGATCGTGCTGACGTATGGTGTGAACGGCATTCAGAACGGCTCGCCGGACGGCATGGCGCTTGTAGACGATGTCGGCAACGTGGTGGAGTTCTTGTCTTATGAAGGCACGTTCACGGCAGTGGGAGGCGCAGCTGACGGCTTGCTGTCACATGACATCGGTGTTGCCGAAGGCAGCGCCACGCCGATCGGCCACTCGCTGGCGCGAAGCAATAACGGAAGCTGGAACGCAGAGGCACCAAACTCGTTCGGTACGTGCAACGACGACGGTGATCCGCTGCCGCCAGCTGATGTCGAGTCCGTCGAGATATCGCCCGATAGCGCGAGCGTCTCGGTGGGCGGAACGCAGCAGTTCATCGCGTCGGCGCTGGATGCGGACGGCCAGATCATTCCCAGTGTCACCTTCACATGGACCAGTCTAGATCGCGATATCGCGACGGTGTCAGCCACAGGTCTCGCCGCTGGCGTTGACGTTGGCAGCACGCGTATCGTAGTGGCGGCAGCAAACGGTGCCGCCGATACAGCGACACTCATCGTCTCGGCCGCACCGCCTCCGCCGCCATCGCTGCCGAGCGTTCGCTTCACGGAGATCCACTACGATAATTTCGGAACCGACGTCGGCGAGGCAATCGAAATCGAAGGACCGGCAGGAACGAATGTCACTGGGTGGAGCATCGTGCTGTACAACGGCAGCGGTGGCGCCGTCTACAATACGCAGACGCTGAGCGGAACACTGCCGACTCAATGTGACGGGCGCGGCACATTGGTGGTGAACTACCCGGTAAACGGCATTCAGAACGGTGCGCCTGATGGCTTTGCGCTCGTCGACAATACGGGCGCACTGATCGAGTTTCTCTCGTACGAAGGCACGTTCGTCGGTGTTGGCGGAGCTGCAAACGGTGTGACGTCAGTCGACATCATTGCCAACCAGGAACCGGCCCCAGCGATCGGGATTTCGCTCCAGCGCGACGTCAATAGCGTGTGGACGTCAGCGCCTCGCACGTTTGGCAGCTGCAATGAAGGTGCAACGCCTCCGCCGCCTGTCGGCAAAACGATCTCGATCACCGGACGCTCGCTCAACGATCCGCCGCTCCCGGTGGGATTCGAGGATCAGCTGTTCGCCACCCTGCGCGACGGCACCGGCGCAGTAATCCCCACCGTCTTCACCTGGTCGAGTGAAACACCAGCACTCGCGCGCATCGATGCGTTTGGTGTGGTGCGCGCACTCGGCGCGGGCGATGTAATCGTGCGTGCAACTGCAGATGACGGAACTACCCGCACGTTCACGCTGCCAACGCGCGTGGCCACGCGCGGTACCGCGCAGTACGCGTCGCACGCCGAGTTCGGCGAACCTGCCGACGCCGACGCGAGCGACGACTTCATTGTGCGACGCACCGAGTTCACCGCGTCCTGGAACCGTACGCTCGGCACACCAAACTGGGTCAGCTACAATCTGGACGCAACACACTTTGGCAATGCCGATCGCTGCGACTGTTTCACGTTCGATCCGTTGCTGCCCGCCGACTTTCCGCAATACACCACTGCCAGTTACACCGGATCAGGCGCCGTTGCAGGATTTGGCATTGATCGCGGGCATCTCGCGCGATCCTTTGATCGCACATCGGGAAGCCTCGATAACGCCAACTCGTACTACTTCACCAACATCGTGCCGCAGGCCGCTGACCTGAACCAGGGTCCGTGGTCCGCGTTCGAGATTTACCTCGGCAACCTCGCCCGCTTCGACAACAAGGAAGTATTCGTGGTGACGGGTGTGAGCGGAAGCATCGGTTCGTTAAAGAATGAAGGCATTGTGAACATCCCCGCGTTCAACTGGAAGGTGGCGGTGATTCTCCCGCGCGATCAAGGACTCTCCGACATCGGGGGCGCTGACGATGTGGAAGTGGTGGCCGTGTGGATGCCCAACAGCGCTGGCATCCGCAACGTGGACTGGCGCACGTATCTCACCCTCGTGGACTCGGTCGAGGCGCGCAGCGGCTACGATCTGTTGGCGCTCTTGCGCGACGATATCGAGATCGCGGTCGAGAGCGGCACACGCCGTCCCATCGCCGCCACCGACGGTCCGTATTCCGCGCTGCCGAATATGGTGATTGCGATGTCCGCCGCCGGCTCCACCGATCCTGATGGTGATGCCCTCACATACCGCTGGTCGTTCGGCGACGGTCAGGAGGCGACTGGTGTCTCAGTGACGCATTCCTACGCGTCGAGTGGCGTGAAGCAGGTGCGGTTGATCGCGACGGATATCCGTGGACTCGCCGACACCGTCTTCACCACCGCCACCATCACGGCGCCGGCAGAAGCACTCGGACAGGGACTGCTCATTGTCGATGGCCTTGTTGACGAAGCGATCATCAACGCGGGCGTTGGCGTATCGCTCAACGCAAAGTTGATGGCCGCCATCTCGTCGCTCGAGCGCGGCAACACCGTCGCCGCGATCAATCAACTGCGCGCGTTGCGGAACCAGCTCGATGCGCTGACTGGACCGTCGGGTCGTCTGAGTACCAGGGATGTGGCGCCGCTGTACGCGTTGATCGATGCGGTGCTGACCTCGCTGCGGTCGTAGCGGGGTGCGCAGGGCGGCGATGCATCTGCCTCCGCGCCCTTTTGACCAATCTGGTCAAGCGACCTATCTTTCACGCATGTCCCCCCGCCAGCCCCCCAAGCCCCTCGTTCGCGAACCCGTCGCCCTCTACGACGCCAAGACGCACCTGTCGTCGCTCGTGGATCGCGCGGCGGCGGGCGAGGAGTTTGTGATCACCAAGTCGGGTCACCCCATGGCGCGCCTCGTTCCGCTTGACAACGTGCGCGCTGATCGCGAACCGGGCCAAGGCAAAGGGCAATGGCGCGTCGCCGACGATTTCGACAGCCCTCTCCCCACCGACCTTTTGGACGCGTTCGAGGGGCGCTGATGCGTCTTCTGCTCGACACGCATGTGGCCATTTGGTGGGACATGGGCGCCCCACTCGCCCCGCTCGCCATGCAGGCCATACGCGACGCCGATGACGTGTTCGTGAGTGCGGCCTCGGCGTGGGAGATTGCGATCAAG
>JBBQNT010000055.1:0-16099 GCA_038330215.1 Gemmatimonadales bacterium | reverse complement strand
GATGATCATGAACGACGAGGGCAACTTCTTCCAGCCGGCCGACGTGGACGCGCGGCCGGGCGATGTGCTGCGATTCGTGCTGGTAAGCGGCGTGCACAATGTGAGTTTTCCCGCCGACTCCAACCCGGGCGTAACCGGCCTGCCACCGGCCGGACCGATGCTGCAGTTGCCGGGTCAGACAACGGAGGTCGTGGTGCCCGATGCGGTGGGCAAGCGGATTTTCTACCAGTGCGATCCGCACGCGCTGCTCGGCATGGTGGGGCACATAACGGTGCTGACACCGTGAGGTTTGCTGCGCGCGCGATAGATCGCGCGTAGCGGAGGGATCGGTAAACCGTTGACGGTTTCGGTGGACGGTATTCGGTTGACTGTTGTACACGGGAAGCGGCGCCGGCACGCCGCGCAGTTCACCGACAACCGTCTACCGTTCACCGCGACCGTCAACGGTTGTGGGAGGTAGGCGGCGTGCCGAGGGCTCCTCTCGACGAAGCTACTGGCCAATGGCCAATGGCCGATGGCCAATGGCCGATGGCCAATGGCCGTTCGGCGAGCTGATCCTTCCATGTGGCAAGATGGTCGAACCGTTGACGGTAAGGGTTGACGGTTCACGGTGGTCGGTGGCCTTCGGCGCCGACGCATGCGCACCGTGTTGTCGTCCGAGTGCCTACGGCCCCATCGGATGTCTCCTGACAGACGCACGACCACGTTCGCCCCATCTTGCTCCTGCGGCGCGAACGACCGCGGCCGCGCCTTCGCTGATGAGTCGCGATCCGTGTGATCGCGCTCGCAGCCGGTTGGTCAACACAGGAGCAATTATGAGAACGGTTGTCGCAGTTCTGGCCTTCGGCGCTGTGGCGGTGACGCCGTGGGCAGGTCAGGCGCAGCCTTTGCGGGAAGCCTCGAGAGTTTCAATCGAAGTCCTTGTCGATGGAGCGTTCCCCACCTCGAAACTCGGCCTGGCGGAACTCGACGCAGGCTTGGGTATGGGTGCAAACGTTCGAGTGCGCTTGCAGCCGCACCTGCTCGCATATGCCGGTTGGGAATGGCACAAGTTTGCCACGGAAGAGCTTGTCGCTTCGCAAGCCGTCGATGTCGAAGACACGGGATATACGTTCGGCGTACGTTTCGAGCAACCGTTCCGCGGGGAGTCGGCCACGACGTCCGCACCCGGATACTGGTTGCGCGCTGGCGGGATGTGGAATCATCTCGAGATCGAGGATGACGAGGGCGAGATCATCGCTGATACCGGTCACGGACTTGGCTGGGAAGCGGGAGCGGGTGTGACGTTCCCGCTCGGTTCACGACTCGCATTCGCCTCCCGGCGTTCGCTATCGCACCCTGAGTCGCGATCTCACCATCGCGTCGTCCACCCGATCCGTCACGCTGTCGTACGTTGCGGCGACGGTCGGACTCACGATCGCGTTCTGATGTCAGCTTCGGCGGCAAAGTGAAAATCAGCCTCGCGCTCCTCTTCGGGGCAGGTCTACTGTTCTGGTGGAGTGCGAGGCTGCGCGCCGAGTATGAGCGAGAGGTGTCCGCGCGACTCGAGGCGCAGGCCATGGCCGCCGGTGGCCGGCCAGCACTGCTGGCGGAGAGCGATCTGGCACATCTGCCCGCCGCCGTGCAACGATATGTCCAGCTAACCGGCGCCGTGGGGAGTCCGCGCGTGCACAATCTTCGGGCGCGATTCCGGGGCCGCATCCGGAGCGGCCCAGACGAGCCGTGGATGTCGTTCGAGGGAGAGCAGCACAACTTCTTCGACAATCCCGCGCGGCTTTTCTACATGAACGCGACGCGATCCGGCGTGCCGATCCAGGTCTTTCACCGGTACGCTGGTGCGTCGGCCACCATGCGTGTTCGCATCGCATCGCTCGTGCCCGTGGTGAATGCTGCGGGGCCGGAGATGGACGAATCGGAGACCGTCACGATGCTCAACGACATGTGCTGGCTCGCGCCCGGTTCGTTGATCAGCGACCGAATCCAGTGGCAAGAGATCGATTCGCTGCTGGTGCGCGCTACGTTCACGAATGCGGGACACACAGTGCACGCCACGCTTCGGTTCAACTCCGATGGCGAGCTCGCCGACTTCGTATCCGACGATCGTTCAGCGGCGTCGGCCGACGGCAAGTCATTCACGCGCATGCGTTGGTCCACGCCGCTGTACGAATATCGCGACTTCGGTGCGCATCGGGCGAGCTCGCGTGGCGAGGGCCGCTGGCACGCGAGCACGGGCGAATACAGCTACATCGAGCTGGAACTGCTCGACCTCGAACACAACGTGACGGCGCGGTAAATGGCGCGATGTGGCAGTGCCACCTGCCCTTCAGACAGCCGCAGCGCGCGAACGGTGACGGTGTACGATCTACGGTGAACCGTCCGACTGCGCCGCCTCTTGGCGACGGCCGCACTACGTGTCAAGAAGTACGAGCTCGGAGACCTCCCGCTGCGCGTCCGCCAACCGGCTCGCGTCCTCACCCAGTCCCCGGATGGCTCGTCCGTGCGCCTACCACGGATCGCGGCGCGCCGCGTTCCAAGTTCCCAACCGGAAACCGTGAACCGGGCGGTTCACGGTTGTCGGTTCAGCGGCGTCGCTGGCGGCGAATGGATCAGGGCTTCACGCCGTTCACAACCCAGTCAACGAGCAGGTCGAAGTTGGCCGCGACCTCGGGCGCCTGCCAGTTGCAGTGGCCGTAGGGCGCAGTGGCGATTTTGCGTACAAGCAAACCAGCCTTGCCCGCACCCACTGCGGCGGTTTGCAGCGCGCCTTCGTGGAACTCGGGCACGACGGGGTCGTAGCGGTTGTGCAGCGTCAGCGTGGGGATCTTGAGGTCTCCCGATGGCGCGAAGTTATGCGTCAAGTAGTTCTCAGCCGAGCGCGCGATGGTGTAGCGAGTGATCACTGCGTTGATCCCGGTCTGCACTGCCGGCGACCAGACCAGGCTCGTATAAACCGTGTTGGCGTTGTCAAACGGCGTGGCGCCGTTGGTGCGGTCGAGAATGTCGTTGATGCCGCGCGCGTGGAATCCCAGTGCGTTAATCAGCGAAGTCAGGGGGCTCGACGCGAGAGCTGGGTCGACCGGCAGCGGCGTCTGCGGCGAGAACACCATGCTGGCGAGCTTCCCAGGTCCATCGGCTGCACCGAGAACTGCACCTACCACGGGCAGCTGAATTTGCGACACGATATCGATGTTCGCCGGCATGGAAATGGTCGTGCCCGGCAACACACCCGGGAACAGCGCATCAAACAGCGTGCGTACGTTGCCGAGGTACTGCGTCTGCAGCAAACTGCCTCCGACCATGCCGCAGACCGGCATCACACCAGCGTACTGCGAGGATTTCTGCTCGGCAATTGCACTCACGATTCCACCGCCGAGCGACTGCCCGATGAGGTAGCTGCGATTCGGCCGGAGCCCTGTCGCGCCGGTGAACAGGCCGCGCAACTGATGCGTACGCTGCACGCCGTCCTTGACCGCGAAGCCATTTTCGCTGTAGCTCGAGTACGCAAACGCGAAGCCGCGTACTCCGAGCTCGTTGCGCAGTCCGTCCACATAGGCACCGCCTGGCAGTGCGATCGGAAGCGCGGCATCGACGAATCCGTGCGCGTAGTAGACGACGTCACCATTCCAGTTGTGCGGAACGAACATCGCGTACGTAGAGCCGGGGCCGGTCTTCCCAACGATGCGCTGCGCCCACGTCGCATCGGAGTTCCGGGAAGTGACCTGCATGCTCGGCGCATCGATCGGCGCCGAATCCGGCGGAAGTGTGGGGCTGTCGCTGCACGCGGCGACCGTGACCATGCCCAGCGCGACAGCGGCGAATCGGTGTACGTTCCGTCGCACGCGGGACGAGGGAATGCCATTCATGGTGCGCTCCTGCTGAAGGTGATGCCATCAGAATCATTCCGAAGGCGCCTCCAGTATCCAGCGCTTACGACATGCGACCCATACGCGTGGTGACGTATCTCGCGTGCGAAGACGACGTAAGCGCACGCCGGTATTCAGTGTGCGACTTCGTATGTCTCCGTGCGATCCACTGTGAAGCCACGCGCGAGATAATTGGGCAGCGCACTGGGGCCATCGAGCGTGCACGTGTGCAGCCAGACGCGCGTCGCGCCACGCGCCCATGCAAGGCGAACTGCTTCGCCGAGCAACCAGGCGCCGAGCCCATGTCCGTGCACGTCGGTGACAAGGCCGAGGTAGACGATCTCCACGCTGCCGTCGTCGTGAGTGCACAGTTCGAGCAGGCCGGCGTCCGAAACCGGCGGCGCATCGATGGCGTACGACGTCACCTCGGCCCGCGCGAGATACCGCGCAAGCGCTTCGTCGCTCCACTGATCGCGGTCGTGCCAGTGCCACGGCGCGCCGACGCGAGCGTAGAGGGCGCGCCACGGCGCCGTCCCGATGCCCGCGAGTGAACGCAGCGACGCTACGCGACGGGGCGCCGAACCTGGCCGGAACTGGGCGAGTTCGTGAAGCGAGAGATAGGTACGCGTGACGAGCGTTCGGCGCTCCGACGTCGGACCAGTTGTCCGAGCGGAATTCACGGGATTTCGGTTATCGTCTGACATCAATAAAGCAGTGATGGGTCACGGTCTTGTAACGCGCCAGCGATCCCGGGCGCATAAAATGCTGATAAGTTCATGAAATACAAATACTTACGGAGTATTTTGCGGCTGCTATTGCGCTTTGGACTGATCAGTCCTAGTTTCACTTCACGATGTCTGACCGACGACTGCAAATCCTGGACGCCGCGGCGATCCTGATCGCCGAACGCGGATACACCTCCACTTCGGTGGATGATGTCATTCGTGGCGCCAAGCTCAGTGGCAAGAGCCATTTCTATCACTACTTCCGCTCCAAGGAAGAACTGGGGTACGAAGTGCTCAATCGCCAGTTCGAACGCTTCACCGAACGCGGTCTGGCCATTCTCCGCGAGCCGATGATCGATCCGCTCGAGCGGTTGTCACTGTTCATCGACGCGGTGGTGGCTCTGCAGGTGGAGCGCGGCGGACGTGGCGGGTCGCCCTTTGGAAATCTGGCCGCCGAACTTGCGGATGCCCATGAGGGCTTTCGCGTGCGCATCGAGGCGGTGTTCGAGCGCTGGGCCAGCCAGATCCGCTCGTTGCTGTGGGAAGCGCGTCCGCAACTGCAAGACGACGTGGACGCGGTGCGCCTGTCACGCTTCATCATCGCGACGCTCGAGGGAGCGGTGCTGATGACGCGCGTCAAGCGGGATCTGGGTGTGCTGGAAGGAATCGCGATCGATCTCAAGCGGTTCATCGGCACACATGTGCGTGACGGTGGAGCGGTGATGGCGGCGTCGGGTTCGCGAGGGGTGGAATAGGGGTCCGTCTCGCGCGATCGGGGCGCTACTGCTTCGAACGCGCGGCACGGCAACGGGTGGTGGGCCACACGCATTGTGGCCAGGGAGCTTGGAGTTATGGGAACGACCAGCGAGTTGGTGTCGCGCGACGCGTCCACTGATACGTCATCCGATGTGTCATCCGACGAAACGACGGAACTCACCGCCGAGGCGGCGCTCGATCGTGCCGCGCGACGTGCGCAGTTCGAGCGCGAGGCGCTCGTGCATCTCGACGCGTTGTACTCGTTTGCGCTCAAACTTGCGCGCTCTCGCGACGACGCCGAAGATCTCGTCAGCGACACCATGCTGCGCGCGATCGAGCGCTGGGAGCAGTACCATCTGGGCACAAACATTCGTGCGTGGCTCTTCACGATCCTGTATCACGTCTTCGTGAGCCGCAAGCGTCGCATCGATGCGCGCGAAGTGCATCAGCCGGAAGACACCGAAGGCTGGGCGCTCTTCGAGGCTGTCGGCGAAGCCGATCCCGAGAGCCGCTTCTACGACTCGTTCCTCGACGACGAAATCACGCGCGCCATCCGCGCGCTGCCCGAAGAGTATCGTGCCGCGGTGGTGCTCAGTGACCTGCAGGGACTGCGCTACGCCGAGATCGCCGAAGCGCTCGGTGTGCCCGAGGGCACGGTCAAGTCGCGTCTCTTTCGTGGCCGCCGCATTCTGCAGAAAAAGCTGGCGGGCTACGCGGTGGACATGGGATACATCAAGCCCTCGTCGATCGTGGACCGTTCACAGTCCGTCGCCGCCGCCACGGCCTGAGTCCATTCGAAGCGCACCGGACGCGCGCGCCAACTCTTCGAGCGCGCGGTCCACGGTGCCGCTCCACTGATGCAGCCGCTGGCGCAGCGCCGCGAGCTCGCCCGCTGCATCACGCGCGTTGTCCATCGCGACATCGCGCTCCCGCTCCAGCGTACTCAGGCGATTGCGAAGTCCTGCGGCCTCGACCGCCGTTTCGTGCTGCACGCTCGCCAGCAGTGCCGCGCGATCGCGCAGCGTGCCCACCTCGCTCTCGAGCTTCTCGCGTGACTGCTCCGATTCTTCGAGCAACGCATGCACCATCGCGCGCGTGCGCGTCTGCAGCTCGCACATCGCCCGCCACGCATTTCGCTCGTTGACGAGGTTGCGCCGCGTGGCCAGATCGCGGCCCAGTATGTCCCGCAATCGGGTGAGGCGCGCGACAAGTGAGCCGTTGCCGTCCACCTTGGTCGCATCGCCAAGCAGACGCACCGCGTCCTGAATCTCCCGGTCGAGCAATGCCGCACGCTCGGCGTATTCATCGCGGGCGCGCCGAGTTTCGTCCAGCGTCGTAAGTGCTTCGCGCAGCGCGCGCAGCTCGACCGCGATGCGGCGCACGCCCCGCGCGTCGCCCTCGGCCACCAGCCAGCGCAGCGAGGCCACGAAGCCGCGCTCGAGCGTGGGGTCGGGCGTATGCCGAGGCACACCCGGTACAGGATGATCTGGCGTTCGGCGCGAATCCATGTCAGAGCGATCCGCCGTTGGATGCGCGCTGGCGAGCGCGATGTCGCGCCGCTTTCGCGCGGTTCCCGCAGGTGCCCATATCGCACCAGCGTCGCGTGCCGTTTCTCGAGGTGTCCAGAAATACCCGGGTGCACCGCGCCTCCGCACACCGGCGCACGCGAGGCAGCTCATCCACCACGAGTGAATCGGCGGCCGATTCCACGATCGGAATCATGAGCCCCGCAAAGGCGTCGCCGGTGGGCACGAACAGGCGCACCGTGCAGCCGTCGTCACGCACCTCGATGCGACGGGTCCCCGTGGAGCGTCCCAGCACGCGATTGATTTCCGCGACGGCATCACCGCGAACCTGAAGCGAAACCGCACCTCGCTCGGCGAGCGCTCGCATGGCGGCGCGCACGCGGCGGGCGTCCACGAGCGTGGCCGTGGCGGCGGCGGGCTGCAGCAGCGCGCGGCGGTCGAGCCCTGAAGCGCGTTCGAGGTCAACCACGCCGTGCTCCACGAGCCAGCGCACGAGTGCGTTGAAATCGCGCAGCAAGTCGCCGCGCGGCACGAGCGGCGCGGTATCGGTGTTGATGAACTCGAGCCAAAGCCGTGTGCGGGGCGCGGGTTGACCGGACGAACGCGCCCGCTCGGGGGCCCGCGAGGACTCGGCGGATGAGGCGGGCATGTGTTGTGCGCTACGTTACTCGGATACGTGGCTGCAAGCAAGCGAGCCGGGCACATCTTCGTGCTCCGCGCAACAGTTCTCTGTTCATGATGGGGCGCCAATGGAGCTGGACTCGTCGGTATTGCCCACGCCATCCGGTCCGCTCGCGGGCGTGGCGCGCGTGGGCGTCGGCAGCCTGAATCCGGTCAAGATCGCCGCGACCGCCAGCGTGCTCGCGCGCATTGCGCCGCACATCGTCGTGACTGGCGTTACGGCTGAGTCCGGCGTACCCGACCAGCCATGGGGAGACGAGCAGACTATTCAAGGCGCGCGTGCGCGGGCGCTGCATGTGCTGGCGAACGATACTGCGATCGACCTGGCCGTGGGGCTCGAGGGCGGTGTGGTGGCACTCGCCACGGGCAAGCTGCGCACCTGCGCTTGGGCAGTGGCGATATCACGCGACGGCACAGAAGGCGTCGGCGGATCGCTGGTGGTGCCGTTGCCGGATCGTGTTGCCGAGCGGCTGCGCGCGGGCGAGGAACTGGGCTACGCGATGGACGCCGAGGCGCGGGTGCAGGGCACCAAGCATGGACTCGGCGCGGTGGGGATCCTCACGGCGTCGCTGATCGACCGTCAGCGCGCCTACGAGCCACTCGTGACGTACGCGCTGGCGCCGTGGCTGGCGGCGCCGTTCTATCGCGGCGGCTGACGCGACCCGGCTGACGCGACGTGGCTACCCCTTGGCCTCTTCGTCTGTCGGACGATAGAGAAGCATCGCCTGGGGTGCGCCGCGCAGGACCGCGTCGGCACAGCTGCCGAGCACGAGGCGGGCGAGTCCCGTGCGTCCGTGCGTGGCCATGGCGATCGCTCCGGCGCCGATGCGCTCCGCGCGTTCGATGATGGCGCTGGCGGCGGTCATGTCGGTGGACACTTCAACCGACGTGCCCTCGGGCATGGTGTCGGCCAGCTCGCGCAGTCGCTGTTTCGCTTCGTGCTCCTGCCGAGTCAGGTTGCCCTCGTCCGCGAGCAGCGAGTCGGTGCCGAACGGCGCCATCGGAATGGCGTGCGGTATGGCGACGGAGAAGAGTTCGAGGGACGCACCGGTCGCTTCGGCGAAGCGCTTCGCGTACGGAATGATCGTGTCACCAAAGGCCGACCCGTCGAGCGGTACGAGAACCTTGCCGCTGGGCATCGATGGGGCCTCGGCGGAATCGCTGGTGGGACGCAACAGAAACACCGGGGCGGGCGCGCGCTGCAGGAATGACGTCGCCACGCTGCCGAGCCACAGTCGCTCGAGTCCGCTCCGGCCGTGGGTGGTCATGATAATCAGGTCGGCGCCGATGCTGACCGCGTGCTCACTGAGCGCTTCCACGACCGTGCCCTCGAGCAACTGGCCGGTCACGGAGACGCCGTCATCGGCGAGTTGCTCGGCGACCACGCGGATGGCTGCCGTGTCGGCCTCTCGACGGGTGGCGAGAGCGTCGGTGTCCATCACGGGGACGAGCACCTCCCCGGGCACGAACGGCACGTAGGCGCTCGGATCGAGCACCGTGACCACGTGCACCGCGGCTCCGGTGCGTTTCGCAATGGCGGCGGCGACCGGGAGTGCCTTGGCGCTGAACGGCGAACCGTCGAGCGGAACGAGCAGCGTGCGGTACATGAGAACCTCGACCGAGGGGGAGAACAGCAACGGATGGAAGCGGTGGCCATGGGCCGGGCGTCACGCATCTTCCAGTATATTGCCTCACAGTCGCCAGTGTGGTCAGGGGATGCCTGCGCACTTGCGCGGCACTCCCGGACCGTCCGCACTCCAGGACACTCCCGGACGGTCCCGGGTTATTCTCTACGCAAGGTGTGATGAGCGCGCAGCCGCATGTGTGTGTGGAACGAGTGCGATGGGCCGATGTCGATCTGGTGGGCATTGCCCGGTTCAGCGCGTTCACGCGCTATGTGGAGCACGCCGAGCAGGAGTGGCTGCGGGCAGCGGGCCTCCCGTACTCGGAGATCTTCACGGCGCCCACCATCTGGATGCCGCGCCGCCATCTGAGCATCGAGTACTTCGCACCGGCGCGCCTCGATGAAGCACTTGCCCTGGTCACGTATGTGCCGCGCGTGGGCGAGACCTCGCTCACATTCAACGTGGACGTGATCGGACTCGCCGACGAGACGCTCAAGGCCAGCGCCGCTGTCGTGGTGGTGTGCGTGGACGTGGAGCAGTTCGCCAAGCGTCCGCTGCCGCGCATGGTTCGTGATGCCGTCGCGCCGTTCTGCCTGGAGCGTGATCAGGCGACCGCGCTCTCTGCACCGACGCGCCGCGAGCTCGCCGCACGTGCTAACTTGGAGTGATATGACAGAATCTACAGCAACGCCTGGCCAGTACGTCCGAAAGGGATTCGGCCTCAAGGCGGAAGTGCAGGACACACTGGCGGCAGACTACACGGGACAGCTCGTGGACCTGCTGCGCGAGCGGGATTTTTCGCTGACGGTGGACGAGACCACGGTTCGGCTCGCGCGCGAGTTCGGCTTCTGCTACGGCGTGGAGCGCGCGGTGGACTACGCGTACCAGACGCGCCAGAAGTTTCCTGATCGCCGCATCTTCCTTGCGGGCGAGATCATTCACAATCCGCACGTGAATGTGAAGTTGCAGGCGATGGGCATCACATTCCTCGAGGCCAAGGGCACGGGGTTCGACTACGCGCCCGTGCAGCCCAACGATGTGGTGCTGTTGCCGGCGTTCGGGGTCACGATCCACGACTTCGAAACGCTGCGCGCCCTGGGCTGCGTGATCGTGGATACCACGTGCGGCTCGGTGCTCAATGTGTGGAAGCGCGTGGAGGCGTACGCGCGCGACGGATTCACGGCCCTCATTCACGGCAAGTACTACCACGAAGAGACACGCGCCACGGCGTCGCAAGTGGAGAAATATCCGGGCGGCACGTACCTCGTGGTGCGCGACATGGCGGAAGCCGAGCTCGTGATGCACTACATCGAGGCGTCGCAGGGCAAGCCTACGCCGCAGCCAGCGCTTTCGCGCGACGCGTTTCTCGAACGGTTCGCCAAACAGGCGCCGGCGCACTTCGATCCGGACGTACATCTCGTGCGCATCGGCGTGGCCAACCAGACCACCATGCTGGCGCGCGAATCGCTGGCCATTGCGCACGCGGTGGGTGAAGCGATGGAACGCGCGTATGGGGCCGAACATCGCGTGGCGCACTTCCGGTCTTTCGACACAATCTGCAGCGCCACGCAGGAGCGGCAGGACGCGGTGGTGGAGATGCTCAAGGAGCCGCTCGACGTGATGGTGGTGGTGGGCGGGTACAACTCGAGCAACACCATCTCGCTCGCGGCGCTCTGCGCGGAACAGGTCATGACGTATCACATCTCCGATCCGGACGAAGTGGATGTAGCGTCGAACACGGCGCGTTTCCGCACGATCGGTCCGCACGGTGAGCTGTCAAGCAGCACCGACTGGCTGCCTACCGGCCGTCCCCTGCGCATTGGCATCACGGCCGGCGCGAGCACGCCGAACAACAAGATCGGGGAAACGATCGCGCGCGTCTTTGCGATCCGCGGGGTGGAGCCGGCGCGCTTCGTGTAGCGCGCCGTGGTGTGGTCACTTGCGGGCGAGCCGGTGTATGCAGCGGGTACCTCGAACCAGTCCACACCATCGCGCATACGCGGGAGGCAAAGAATGCTGCGTTCTTCACACGGTGCTTTTCGGTCACGCAACTCCGCTCAGTTCGTGTCGGTCGCTGCGCTGTTCCTGCTTGCCGCGTGTGGCAACGGGACGGGGCCGAGTGATGGGCGCCCCGACGTGATCACCAGTCTCCCGCGCGAACTCACCGCACTGGAGCAGGAGGCGATCCGCGCCAGCAATCAGTTTGGCCTGGAGTTGCTGAGTGAGGTGGCGGACAGCAAGCCGGGAGCGAATATCGTGCTGTCGCCGTTCAGTGCCTCAGTGGCGCTTGGCATGACCTACGCGGGAGCAGACGGCGCCACGGCCGCTGCGATGCGCCAGACACTTGGCTGGGGCGCTCGCACGCGCGATGAAATTCTGAGCGCATATCGCGAGTTGCCAGCGTTGCTCGTGGCGTTGGACGGCGGTGTCACGCTGCGCAGTGCGAACGCGATCTGGGTGCGCGAGAGGTTTTCGGTCCGGCCGGAGTTCATCGCGGACGTTCGCACCGCGTTCGATTCTGACGTGCGCACCGGCGACTTCGGGCCGTCGACAGTTGCTGACATGAACGCCTGGGCGTCGCAACAGACAAACGGACTGATTCCCACCGTGGTGGAATCGCTGAGCCAGGACCTGGTGATGGTGCTGATGAACGCGCTCTACTTCAAAGGTTCATGGCGCGAGAAGTTCGACGTCGCGCGTACACGTCAAGTTCCCTTCACAACGTCGAGCGGCGCTCGGCCGTCGGTGCCGATGATGTTCCAGACGGAAGCAATGAACTACGCGCGACACGCGGGTGCGCAGTGGGCCGAGTTACCCTACGGCAACACGGCGTACGTCATGACTTTGGTGCTGCCGGACAGCGGCGCGAATGTGCGCACATGGCTGCGCGGGCTCGACGTCGCGACCTACCAAAGTGGGCTTGCCTCGATGGCGGAAGCCAAAGTGGAGCTCGGCCTGCCGAAGTGGCGGCTCAAGGCCGAGTATCAGTTGAAGGGGCCGCTGGCGCAGATGGGCATGGGCGTGGCGTTCGACGCGGGATTGGCCGATTTTTCCCGCATCTCGCCCGATGCGCTGTCGTTGTCGTACGTGAAGCAGGATGTGTACATCGACGTGAATGAAGAGGGCACCGAGGCTGCCGCAGTGACGCAGGTTGGTGTCGAAGTGACCTCGGCGCCGGTGCGACCGGTGATGATGCTCGATCGACCGTTCCTCTTCTTCATTCGCGAGCGACTTGGAGGGACCGTGCTCTTTTCCGGTTTGATAGAGGAACCGAAGATTCAATGATGCAGCACACCTGGCGCATGTCGGCGTTGCTCGGAGCGCGGCGGTGACACGGTTCACCACCGCGCTCGGTTTGTTCCTGCTACTGATGATGTCGGCGTGTGCGCGTCGCCCGCCCGTGGCGCCGGTCGTTGCTACGGGTGCGCGTGCGGACGCTCCAGTGCGCATGCTGCTGGTGAACGATGTGTATATGAGCGACACACTCCGCGATGGCAGTGGAGGTCTGGCGCGCGTTGCGGCCTGGCGCGATTCGGTGCAGGCGGCAAACGGTGGCCGCGTGCTCTTCATGCTGGCGGGCGACGTGTTCTCTCCGTCGCTGCTCAGCAAGTGGTTCAGCGGTCGGCACATGGTGCAGGCGTTCAACGCGGCGAAACTCGACTACGCGACGCTCGGTAATCACGAGTTCGATGTGGACCGCGAGCAGTTCGCCGCACGACTCGCCGAATCACGCTTCACGTGGCTTTCCGCGAACTGCTCGTATGGTGACGGGACGCGATTCCCCGGCGTACGCGGATGGGACACACTCACGGTGAGCGGCAGCACGGTCGGCATCTTCGGCACCACCGTGCAGGCGGAGTATCGCTCGTGGGTGCGCTGCATCGATGCCGATGTCGCAGCGCGTGCGGCAGTGGATACACTGCAGGCGCTTGGCGTCGATCTCGTCATCGGCCTGACGCATCAGTTCATCTGGCACGACAGCGCCACACTCACGCGCGACCCGCGCATCACGCTGCTGCTCGGCGGGCATGAACACGATGGTCGGCGCATTGCGCGTGATGACCGACTGCTCATCAAAGCTGCCTCGAATGCACGCACAGCGGTATACGTGGAAGCGTGGCGCGCAGGTGACGGGTGGCGACTGCAGGACACGGTGCTGCGTCCGTCGCGCGACTGGGGCGACGATCCTGCGACGGCGGCCGTGACCTCCGCATGGCGCGATACGCTCACGCGTCGCATCGGCGCCGATCGCGTGGTGGGGGTTGCACCAGAGGCGATCGACGCGGTGGACAGCACATCGCGATCGGGAGAGAGCCGGTTCGGCAACCTGGTGGCCGATGCGTATCGCATGGGCACGGGCGCGGATGTCGCACTCGTGAACTCCGGTGCGATGCGCTTCGACGATGTGATGGGTCCCGGACCCATCACCGCGCACACGATCGAGAGTGTGTTCCTGTTCGCCGACGAAACGCGCGTGGTGACCTTCACGCTCACCGGCGACCGGCTGCGGGCGCTGCTCGAGCATGGCGTGTCGATGCGCCGGTTGGGTAGCGGAGCGTACCCGCAGGTGAGCGGCGTGCGATTTGCATTCGACCCGAGATTGCCGAGTGGCGCGCGCATCGTGGGGCCGCTTCGTCGCGACGATGGGACGGAGATTGGCGGTGCGGAGTCGCTGCGCGTCGCGTTCCCGTCGTACCCGACGTGTTTCGGCGGCGATGGCTATGTGATCCCGGAGGCTGCGACCGAGTGCGCGCTGCTGGCGTCGGATCCCGCACGCGCGCCGCGCAGCGCCGATCTGTTGCTGCGGCACGTGGAGGGGATGGGGGGGACGATCGTGGCTCCGCCCACCGGCCGGGTTGGGCGTCTGCCCTGATGTGCGATGGGCGTATGGCGCGCAGTGCAACCGTTTACAGTCAACTGTTGACCGTCACCGTGAACGGTTTACTGAGCTCAGCCCGGTGCACCCCGCGCCGTTCGGGCGGAACGGTTGACGGTTGCGGTTGACGGTTCACGGTTGTTGGCGGTGTAGCGGTTCACGGTTATTGGCGGTGTAGCGGTTCACGGTTATTGGCGGTGCAGCGGTTCACGGTTATTGGCGGTGCAGCGGTTCACGGTCACCCGCTGGTTGTGCCTGGAGGAGATCGAACGTAGCGTCAACTGGCGCTTGCGCAGGAAACTTCCACCCCGCCAAAGGAGCCCACCGTGCCCACGCACGAACCTGTCACCGCTCGCGACGCGGACGCGATCGCCCGCATGCGACTGGACGGAAAAGTTGCCATCGTGACCGGGGGCACGCGGGGCATCGGCTTTGCCGCAGCGACCACTCTCGCACGCGCCGGTGCGCGCGTGGTGGTGTCGAGCCGCAAGCCGGAACATGTGTCCGCAGCGGCAGCCGCCCTGCAGGCTGACGGCCTCGACGTCACGGGTATTGTCGCGCACATGGGCACGCCCGATGATGTGCGAGGCCTCGCTGCGCGCACCGTCGAAGTGTACGACGGCATCGACATCATCGTGAACAACGCGGCCACGAATCCGGTATTCGGTCCGCTGCAGCAGCAAGGCGAGGAGGTATTCGCCAAGATCATGTCGGTGAACGTGTTCGGCCCACTCGAGCTGTGTCGCAGTTCGCACTCCGTCATGCAGGAGCGCGGAGGCGGATCAATCGTGAACATCTCGTCCATCGGCGGCGTGTCGCCCGAGCCGGGACTCGGCCTCTATTCCGTGAGCAAGGCGGCGCTCATCTCGCTCACCAAGGTCATGGCGCAAGAGTGGGGTGCGGACGGCATTCGCGCGAACGCCGTGTGTCCGGGGCTGGTGAAAACCAAGTTCGCGGCCGCGCTGTGGCAGGATCCCACGATTGCGCACGCGATCACCGACCGCCAGCCCATCGGGCGTATCGGCACACCGGATGACATCGCGGGTCTCATCCTCTTCCTCGCGAGCGATGCGTCGTCCTACTGCACCGGCGGTGTGTATATGGCAGAAGGCGGGTATCTCGCGTGAGCGACGCGTTGCTCGACACCGCGCGTTCGTTCATACGCGACGTCGTGCTCCCGCGGGAAACCGAGTTGCTGAGCAGTCCGTGGCATACTACAGAGCCCGTGTTGCAGGGCATGCGCGAGCAGGCGAAGGCGCAGGGCCTCTGGGCACCGTTTCTCGCTGCATCGCACGGTGGCCTTGGACTTTCGCTCGAAGATTCCGCGCGCCTGTCCGAAGTGCTCGGCTGGACACCGTTCGGGCATTACGTGTGCAATTGCCAGGCACCTGACGTCGGCAACATGGAGTTGTTGCACCGGTTCGGCACGCCCGAACAGCAGTCGCGATGGTTTGCGCCGCTCGCGCGCGGCGAGATCCGCAGTTGCTTTGCGATGACGGAGCCCGACAACGCCGGCTCCGATCCCACGCGGCTTTCCACGCGGGCCGAGCGTGATGGCGACGACTATGTAATCACGGGGCGCAAGTGGTTCACGTCGAGCGCAGACGGCGCCGCGTTCACCATTGTCATGGCGATCACCAATCCAGGCGCCCCGCCACATCAGCGCGCCTCGCAGATCATCGTGCCGTTGCCGTCGCCCGGCTTCACACTCGAGCGCAACATCTCCGTGATGGGCGAGACGGGTGGCGGCTGGGCGAGCCATGCTGAGGTCACGTTTGACAACGTGCGCGTGCCCGTGACGAATCGTCTGGGCGACGAAGGCGCAGGATTCGCGCTGGCGCAGGAGCGACTTGGACCGGGACGCATTCATCACTGCATGCGCTGGATCGGGATCTGCGAGCGCGTCTTCGACCTCATGTGCCGGCGAGCTGCAACGCGCGAGATTGCGCGTGGCGAGATGCTCGCTTCGCGACAGGCTGTGCAGTTCTGGATCGCCGATTCGCGCATCGAGATTCACGCAGCGCGACTCATGGTGCTCGATGCCGCG
>JBBQNT010000054.1:0-16120 GCA_038330215.1 Gemmatimonadales bacterium | reverse complement strand
ACGCGATAGATGACGCGGTACGGAGCAAAGAGGATTTCGCGATACGCCGCATGGCCGATCTCCGGCACCACGCGCCCACGGTCGGCCAGCTGGTCAAGCTGGCCGACACATTCCAGCAGCCCTTCGAGCCAGGCCGCGGCCGCCCCCGGCCGATCCTTGGCGATATAGTCGACCGCCTCCATCGCACGCTGTTCGGCGAGTGGAGACCACACGACCTTCATCCGTTCAGACGCGCTCGGAGCCGCCTCGCGACCGCCGAGTGCGTCGCGGTTTTGCCCGCGGCGAGCTGTTCGTCGGCCATTCGAACGTCGCGCAAGAGCGCGAGCTCTTCGACCATGGTTTCGTACGACGCCACATCCATCAGGACGGCGGCGCTTTTCCCATGTTGGGTCAAAATGACGGGCTCGCCGGTAAACTGCACCTGCTCAATGAACTGCGCGGCGTTTGCCCGAAACTCGGTCACGGGCTGAATGTCACGGCTGGGCTTGAGCTTCGGCATCGGGCGCTCCACGAGTGAGGGTACGTACAGAATAACGTACCGAATCCCGCGTCGCTGAGCAACCCGCCGCTTGGTGCGTATAACGCGAATTGGATAGCCCAACATAGCTCCGCGCCGCAAGCTATTCGCGCCACTCCCGGCCAAATTACGCCCAAAGCGCGCACCCGCAAGTTGCGGTCAACGCGTCACTTGCAACCGCACACTCGCCGCCGAGCACGTGGTTCGCTCGGTCTACCTATTTCCGACGCGGTTCCGCGCGCTTCGGCACCGCGTCCGCACTGCAGCCAGTGCTACCCGTTCAACGGACTCCGCACCGCCCGAGCCCACACGTGACTCGCTTCGAAAGTCCGGTTACCCGCGCGTCATTTGTGCACCTCGCGCGGCAGCACACTCTCGTGCAGATGATGCCGGCGGAGTTCGCCCGTTGTCGCGTCTCGACACAGACGCGTGGACGGTAGCACGGTGACGTGATCCTTCTGCCCCTTGCCGCGGCGTACCAACACGTTGCCACTCACAAGAGCGAGCTCTTTCCCATGAACGCTGCATCCGTCCAGCAGTCGCATGCCGCGGCCGTAGAGCAAACTGACCAACAGCCCTGGCACACCACGCAACGCCTCGAGCACCGGCGTCACCGCCGCACGCGTCAACACAACTGGCAATCGTTGCGGACGCATGGCCTGCAGGTGATGCAGCGGCGCGACCATCGGCCTCGTGAGCACGCGATACAGAAACAGCAGCGCCGTGCCTACACGGACAGTCGCCCGCTGCCCGCCAATCGCGGGCACAACGGCTCCCTACTCGCGCACACTTCACCCCCGCCACGTCCGCACTGGGTCAGCCGCGACTTTTGGCACGCGCGTGGCATCGACTGCAACACGCGTCAGTCGAGACAGCGCCCTCTACGGTGTCCGCACGCGCCTCAAGATGGGCCGCTTCCAATGTTGCGATCCATGCGCGACCTCGACGCGTCGAAGCCTGCGCAATCGTGAGCCGCCATGCGTCAAAGGGGAACGCACCCGTTGCTCACGTACTAGTAGGCATTGTGCCACGCTCCACCGGCACACATTCCTTCTGGCAATTCATTTACTTCCACTACCGCTGCCCATGCGCAAGAACTCCCTGCTCCTGCTTCGCATCGCACTCGGCTGGCTTATGGTCGTGTGGGGCGTGGACAAGCTCATCAATGTCACGCACGCGGTGCGCGTATCCGAAGGATTCTACCTCGGCGCGATGACCAGCACTGGCGCGCTGCAGGCGTTCGGTGTGCTGCAACTGGTGGTCGGGCTGCTCATCGTGGCGGGGCTCATGCGCCGCTTCACCTACCCGTTCCTGCTGGCGGTCACGGGCGTGACACTGCTGGCGGTGTGGAAGTCGATCATCGACCCGTGGGGCGTGTTCCTGAAGGGCGGCAATCTGGTGTTCTTCTCGTCGGCGGTGATCTTTGCCGGCGCCCTGGTGCTGCTCGCCTTTCAGGCGGACGATACGATCGCCCTCGACGCACGACGCGGCTGATACCGGGGCGCCGTGCACGCCGACCGCGGGAAGCGCGCGTGCGGAGCGTGCCCACCGCTACCGCTCGCGCTACTGCTCGCGCTACCGCTAATGTTCGTCGCACGCGTCAGAGTGCGGCCACCGCCTCCATCACTTCGGCCGCATGCCCCGCGGGCTTCACCTTGGAGAAGATGCGCGCGATGCGCCCCTCGGCGTCGATGAGGAAGGTGGTGCGCTCGACGCCCATGTACTTCTTGCCGTACATCGACTTCTCTTGCCACACATCGTACGCGTTGGCCGCGACCTTCTCCGTGTCGGCGATGAGCGGGAACGTGAGCTCGAACTTGGCCTTGAACTTCTGGTGCGACTTCACGTCGTCGGGGGAAACGCCGAGGATGACCGCCTTGCTCTCATCGAAGCGCGGCATCATGTCACGGAACTCGCACGATTCGGTCGTGCAGCCCGGCGTGTCGTCCTTGGGATAGAAGTACAACACGACAGGACGGCCTCGCAGCGACGACAGCGTGAGGTCTTCACCAGTGTCGGTGGGCAGCGTGAAATCGGGAGCGAGTTTGCCTTCAGTAAGCATGCGAGTAAATGAGTGGCTTGAGTGATCAGTCAACGGGCGACAACGATTCGCCGCCCATGAGCACGGCAAGAATCGCCTTCTGGATGTG
Organism: Gemmatimonadales bacterium; assembly: GCA_038330215.1. Lineage (GTDB taxonomy): Bacteria > Gemmatimonadota > Gemmatimonadetes > Gemmatimonadales > Gemmatimonadaceae > JAABRT01. The sequence continues at coordinate 13,453 of JBBQNT010000054.1, read as the reverse complement.
CAAGCGGTTTTCGGCTTCGTCCCACACTCGGCTCTGCGGTCCGTCGATCACCTCGGCGGACACTTCTTCGCCGCGATGCGCCGGCAGACAGTGCAGGAAGATGGCATCGGGCGCCGCACGCTGCAGGAGCGCGCTGTTCACCTGATACGCATCAAACGCGCTGATGCGCGCCGCTTGTTCCTCTTCCTGGCCCATGCTGGCCCACACGTCGGTGGTGACCACACGCGCGCCATCAACCGCCGCTTGCGGATCGCGCAGCAGCTGCACATCACCGCCCAGCTCACGCGCGAGTTGCAGGAAACCGGCGTCGGGATCGTAGCCCTCGGGACAGGCCAGTCGCAGCGGGAAGCCGAGCAACGCCGCCGCCTCGATCCAGGAGTTGGCCATGTTGTTGCCGTCGCCGATCCACGCCACAGGCACGCCTTCGTGCGCGCCGAGGTGCTGACGAATGGTGAGCACGTCGGCGAGCACCTGGCACGGATGTGACAGGTCGGTGAGGCCGTTGATTACAGGTACATCGGCCGTCTCGGCGAGCAGTTCGATATCGGCGTGTGCGAAGGTGCGGATCATGATGCCCTGCACGTAGCGTGCGAGTACACGCGCAGTGTCAGGCACCGGTTCACCGCGACCGAGCTGCACATCGCGCGGCGACAGGAAGTGCGCGGTGCCGCCGAGCTGCGCCGCGCCCACCTCGAACGACACGCGTGTACGTGTGCTCGACTTCATGAAGATCATCGCGAGCGCCTTGCCCGTGAGCGGTCGCGCGGTGTAGTCGCCCGACCGCATGCGCTCGGCGAGCTTGAACAGGGCGTTCAGTTCATCGCGTGAGAAATCCCGGATGTTGAGGAAATCGCGGTGCGGAGCGGTCATGTGCGTTGGTGCAGGAATCGATGCGTGAAGAGGGATGCGTGCCCTTACATGATGCTGCGCGGCTTTGGCGCAGGCGTGATGACACCCTGCACACCGGCGCGCTGCAGCAACGCGTTGAACGCGGCGACGTCGCGTGTCTCGAAGACGTCGATCTCGCCGCGCAGCGCACGCCAGCGTGCTTCGATTTCCACAAGTCGCTCGCGCACGGGCTGTGTTAGCAGCGGATGCCCCTCCACCTGTCCGAGCAGGAATCCGAACTGACCGTTGAGACCGTTCGGATAGTTGATGATGTCCTGACCGTTGGTTGCCTTGGTCGTGAGCCGCGGGTCGAACGCTTCGAGCGAGCGGATCATGGCGTTGCCGGTGGCGGCGATACTGTCGGCGAGCGTGGCGGTCTTCGTGCGCGACACGATGCCCTGCACCTGCGCCTTGAGGTCGCGCACGCGCAAGGCCGCATCGTGCATCTCGCCGATGCGCACCGCGAGCAGATTGGCGATGGAATCACGCTCGGCCAGCACGTTCGCCGGCACATTGCCAAGTCTCGGGTCGAGATGCACCGTGAACTCCTGCGACTGCGTGTTGCCGGCAACGGTGAAGCGCGCGGTGTAGCGGCCCGGCATGACGCGCGCACCGCCACCCTGCGGCGCGCCGAAGAGCACGACGCCCTGCAGCGTGGTGGGCGCTTCGCGCCGCAGGTCCCACACGAACGTATTGAGTCCGCGCTTGAGGGTGAGGCGGCCAACGCGGTCGGCGGTGTCGGTGGAGTAGGCGCGCATGACTCGTCCGCGACTGTCCACGAACTCGAGGCGCGCGCGCTGCGTGCTGTCGGGCGTATTGGCGAGGCGGAAGTGTACGGTGGCGCCAAAGGCCGGGTTGCGTCCTACGGCGCCCGGCGGACCGCCGGCGCCGCCACCGCTGAGCACCGCATCGCGCGGCTGGTAGAGGTGCACGCTGGCGGACGCAACGGCCGGCGAGTGCTGCCGCAGCGGCGAAAGATTGTCAAGAATCCAGAATGCGCGGCCTTCGGTGGCCGCGATGAGATCACCGTGCCGCACTTCGAGATCGGTCACCGGCACGACCGGCATACCCGTGAACGGCTGCCAGCGCGCACCGCCATCGAGCGAGAAGTACGCGCCGGTTTCCGTACCGGCGTACAACAGGCCGGCGCGTTCGTTGTCTTCACGCACCACGCGCACCGGTTCACCGGCACGCAGGCCACCTACCAGTCGCGTCCAGGTGCGGCCGTAGTCGGTGGAGCGAAAGATGTGCGGCGTGGGGTCGCCGACACGATCCTTGCGAAAGGCCACATACACGGTGGCCGCGTCGTGCGGCGAGACTTCGATCTCATTCGTCAGTCCGTCACCGGCCGCGGATGGCGTGACATTGTTCCATGTGGCGCCGCCGTCGCGCGTGAGTTGCACGAGTCCGTCGTCAGTGCCCACATACATGGTTTGCGGATCGTGCGGCGAGTCGGCGATCACGACGATGGTGCCGTACACCTCTCCACCTGCACCCTCATTCGTGATCGGACCACCGCCCCATCCCTGCCGCGCGGGATCGTTGCGCGTGAGATCACCGGACACGGCGCTCCACGTGGTGCCGCGATCGCGGCTGCGGAACAGCACGTTGCCACCGTGATAGATGACGTTCGCGTCGTGCTGCGATACGAGAATGGGCGCCGTCCAGTTGAAGCGATAGCGCGTGCTGTCGGTGCGCTCGGTGAGGTTCATGGCCGGCCACGGCATGATGGCACGCTGCAATCCGGACTCCTGATCCAGCTCGTCGATAATGCCCTGATAACAACCGCCGTACACGTACTGCGACTGCTTCGCACTCACCCCGATGTTGGCGCTTTCACATCCCGCCCCGTCCCACCAGTCGCGCACGCCGATACCGTTGCCATCGCTGCGGCTGCGAATGACGACCGAACTGTTGTCCTGCTGGCCGCTGTAGAGCTTGTAGGGAAAGTCGTCGTCGACAGTGACGTGGTAGAACTGCGCCGTGGGTTGGTTGTCCTGCGCACTCCAGCTCTTCGCGCCGTCCACCGAGACCGACGCGCCACCATCGTTGCCGTTGATCATGTAGCGCGGATCGTCGGGATTGATCCAGAGCGCGTGGTTGTCACCATGTGTGGCCGGCACGACGGCGAATGTCGAGCCGCCGTCGATGGAACGCATCACGGGCGCATTCAGCACCCATACCACGTCTGCATTCTTCGGATCGGCGATGACCTTCATGTAGTACCACGAACGCGTCTGGATGAGGCGATCGGAAGAAAGCCGTCGCCACGAACGACCGGCGTCATCCGAGCGATACAGGCCGCCCTGCTCCGCCTCGACAATCGCGAAGATGCGATCTGGATTCGCGGGAGACACGGCCACACCGATCTTGCCCATGAGCGACGGCAGTCCCTGCGTGAGTCGATTCCACGTGTCGCCGCCATCGGTGGACTTCCAGATGCCGCTGCCTTCACCGCCGCTGCGCACGTACCACGGTTCACGCTGATGATCCCAGAATGCCGCGTACAGGATGCGCGGATTGGTGGGATCCATGGACAGGTCACTCGCGCCGCTGAATGCGTTCGTGCCGGCGAGCACCAGCTTCCAGGTGATGCCGCCGTCGGTGGAGCGATAGATGCCGCGCTCCGCCGTACCTTTCCATCGATCACCCTGTGCGGCCACGTACACCACATCGGGGTTGGTCGGATGCACGCGCACCGCCGAGATCTGACGCGTGGGCGCGAGGCCCATGTGCTTGAACGTGCGTCCCATGTCGGTTGACTTGTAGACGCCGTCTCCGTACGTGGACGACTGCCCGCGAATCGGATGCTCACCCATGCCCACATAGATCACGTTGTGATCGGACGGTGCAACGGCAATGGCACCGACACTTCCCGTGCGAAACACACCGTCGGAGATGTTGCGCCAGCTCATGCCGGCGTTGTCGGTGCGCCACAGTCCACCGCCTGTATAGCCGGCAAAGTAGGTGAGCGGCATGGACGTCACGCCACTCACGGCAACGCTGCGTCCTCCGCGAGACGGGCCGATGTTGCGCCACGGCAAGGCGGCGACTTGATCGAGCGCGGTGGCAGGGGCAGCGGCAGACGCAGCGGACGGAGCCTGTGCGGCCTGCGCCTGCGCGTGCAGTGTATGGCTGGAGACGGAGAACGCGGACAACACCGCGAGCGCGAGCAACGAGCGACGCATGGCCGGTGAGTTGAAGTGAGACAGGAGAGCAGCGCGCGAATATACGACAGCTGTCGCGGCTGACAAACGATTACAGGATGTACTTGCGAAGGTCTTCGTCGTCCACGATGGCCTTGAGACGCTGTACGACAAGTTCCGCATTCACCATGATGGGATCCTTGCCGCGGTCGGGCAGTTCGTAGAGCACGTCTTCGAGCAGTGTGGTCATCACCGTGTGCAGGCGACGCGCACCGATGTTCTCCATGCGTTCGTTCACGAGCGTGGCGATGCGCGCGATTTCACGGATGCCATCTTCACTGAACTCGAGCGCCGCGCCTTCGGCCTCCACGAGCGCCGCGTACTGCTTGGTGAGCGCGTGCTCCGGATCGGTGAGAATGCGCACGAAGTCCGCCTCGGTAAGCGGCTTGAGCTCCACGCGAATGGGAAAGCGGCCCTGCAACTCGGGAATGAGGTCGCTGGGCTTGGACACATGGAACGCACCGGCCGCGATGAACAGCACGTGGTCGGTCTTCACCATCCCGTAGCGCGTGCTCACGTTGGAGCCTTCCACGATCGGCAGCAGATCGCGTTGCACACCTTCGCGTGAGACGTCCGGCCCGCCGCCCTGTCCGCGTTCGCCGGCGATCTTGTCGATCTCATCAAGGAAGATGATACCGAGCTTCTCCACGCGTTCCAAAGCGTCGCTGGTGACATCGTCATGGTCGATGAGCTTGTCGATCTCCTCGTCCATGAGAACTCGTCGCGCCTCGATGAGCTTGACGGTGCGCTTCTTCTTGCGCTTGGGCATCATCTCGCGCAGCCAGTCGGAGAAGCCCTCCATGCCATCGGGCGCCCCGCCTGGCGTCATCTGCCCGGGCATCGTGGGACCGGGCTGCAGCACTTCAACCTCCACCTCACGGTTGTCGAGCTGCCCGTCGATGAGCAGTCCGCGCAACTTGTCACGCGTGCGCTTGTAGCGCTCGACCGTCGCATCGTCTTCGGGCGCGTGCGTGACGGCTCCACTCGCGGACACGGAGAAGACGCCGCCATCTGCAGCCGGCGGTGCATTGTCGGCCGGTGCCGCGGGCGTAATCGGCTGCTGTCCGCGGCGCGCCAGAAACTCGGGCGGCGGCGGCAACAGCAGGTCGAGCAAACGTTCATCGACGCGTTCGTTGGCGAGGTCCTCGACTTCCGTTTCGCGCTCCGACCGCACCATGTCGATCGCGCTCTCCACCAGATCGCGCACCATCGACTCGACATCTCGTCCGACATAGCCGACTTCGGTGAACTTCGACGCCTCGACCTTGACGAACGGTGCGGCGGCAAGCTTCGCGAGGCGGCGCGCGATCTCCGTCTTGCCGACACCGGTGGGGCCGATCAGGATGATGTTGTTGGGCGAGATCTCGTCGCGAATAGCATCGGGCGCGCGCTGGCGGCGCCAGCGGTTGCGCAACGCGATGGCGACGGCCTTCTTGGCGTCGTCCTGACCCACGATGTACCGATCGAGTTCCGCCACAATCTGGCGCGGTGTGAGATCGGCGAGGCGGGCGATGGCTTGTTCAGTGCGTGCGGATGGCATGCGTCATCAATGCGAAACGCGCCGCTCGCCGAAACCGCGGCGAACGGCGCAGTGTGAGAGGCTCGGCGTCAGGCCGAGGGCTCGAGAATGGTGATGTTGGTATTGGTATACACGCAGATCTCGCCTGTGATCGTCAGCGCGCGCTGCACGATCTCGCGCGGCGACAACGACGTCTCCGCAACGAGCGCACGGGCGGCCGCGAGCGCGAACGATCCGCCCGACCCGATGGCCAGCACACCGTCGTCCGGCTCAATGATCTCACCCGTGCCCGACACCATGAAGCCATGTTGCGCGTCGGCCACGATGAGCAGCGCTTCCAGCCGTCGCAGCACGCGGTCGCTGCGCCAATCCTTGGCAAGCTCCACCGCGGCGCGCGGGAGGTTGCCCGGAAAGCGCTCGAGCTTTTCCTCGAACTTCTCGAAGAGTGTCAGTGCGTCAGCCGCGGAGCCGGCAAAGCCCGAGAGCACACGTCCGCCCTTGAGCGCACGCACCTTGACGGCCTTCGACTTCATGACGGTGTCTCCGACGGACACCTGGCCGTCTCCGCCCAGGGCAAGCTTGCCGTCGCGTCGGACGGCGAGGATGGTTGTCATCGGCGAAAGATACGCGGCGTGAGCGATGGGCGAAGGGGCAGCCACGCGGCTACATTGCGACGAGATCGCTTCGCGAAGTCGCGAAACGCCGTCCGACCGGCCTCAGGCCGCCTCGCCCGGAGCACACAGTCATGGCAACTCCCCCGTCGCCGCCGCGCATCGCGTGGTTGGTGAACCTGTTCGGTGATCCCGGCACTCAGCACGCGCACGCCGCGTCGCTGCTTCAGCCACTGGCAGCGAAGCTCGGTGCGCAGATCGTGCCGCTCTACTGTCTCGTGCACGATGCAGAGGCGCTCGCCGACGTCCCGGCAGCGGAACGCGCAGAGTATGCGCGGGCTCGACTCGTGGCGCTGTTGGGAGAGAACGACCTTCCCATCGGCGAGGTGGTCGTGATCGCGTCCGGTGACAACCCATCCACGCGCGAGCAGGCGAATGCGCTCTCGCGCGCCGTGGACGAAGTGGGCGTGCTGCTCACCTTCGTGCACAGTCACGCCTATGCCGGCGTTGACAGCGAGCGGCTCGGCAGCTTTGCTGAAGAGTTCTTCATGCGCACGCGCCGACCGGTGTTGATCGTCAGTCCACATGCCTCGGTGCCGGCGGACTATTCGTCAATCGTGTTCGGCACAGACCTTGGTGCCCAGTCGACGCAGGCATTTCAGGCGCTCCTGCCGATCGCGCGCGGCCTGGACGCGCGGGTGCGCGTGGAACATCAGGTGGTCGTGCGCGAGATGTCCTTCTTCATGCAGGGCAAGGGAGCGCAGGCGCAGTACGACCAGGAGTTGAAAGATCGCCGTGAATACGCGGAGGCCGAGATGCAGCCGCTGCTTGTGGCGGCGGAAGCGGTGGGCGTTCGCGCGTCGGCCGCGGTGGAGTTCGAGAGCCCGGCCACGACGCCTGCCGAGGGGCTGGAGGCACGCGCCGAGGATTCACGCGCCTCGATGATTGCGCTGGCCGCGCACGGCGACAGGAAGCGTCCGGGCAACATCGGCAGCACGGCGCTGTGGCTCGTGCGCCATGCGAAGCGGCCCGTGCTGGTGATTCCCGCCACGGACGCGGGTTAGGCACGACGCGTTCGGCACAACGCCGCGCGCGGCACTCACGCTCGTGGATGCGCCTGGCGATACACCTTCTTGAGCCGCTCCACGCTGGTGTGCGTGTAAATCTGCGTGGTGCTGATGCTCGCGTGGCCGAGCAGTTCCTGCACGGCGCGCAAGTCGGCGCCGGCGTCGACGAGATGCGTGGCGAACGTGTGCCGCAGCGAATGGGTGCTGAGGTTGGCGCCCTCGTCCACGGCGGCGAGCAGGCCCGTCATGCCGTGATGCACCGCGCGCGCACTGAGGCGCCGTCCACGCTCGCTCAGGAACAGCGCGTGGCGGTCGATGCGTCCGCCGCGTGAACCGCCGAGCCTGGCAACCAACGCATCACGCGCGGACAGGTAGTTGCGAATGGCACGCTGCGCATGTTCGCCGAGCGGCACGATGCGTTCCTTGCGACCCTTGCCGCATACCTTCACTTGCAGCGACAGCAAGTCGATGTCGGGCAGATCGATGCCACGCAACTCGGAGAGTCGCAGCCCGCTCGAGTAGAAGAGCTCGATCATGGCGGCGTTGCGCACGTCGGTGAAGCGCCCCGACTGCGCGCGCGTCGACGCATGCGTCATGAGCGTTTCCGCCTGCGCCTTGTCGAGATACGAAGGCAGGCTGCGCGGCAAACGCGGTGACCCGACAGCACGCGCAGGATTCACATCCACGCGCTCGTCGCGGTGCATCCAGCGATAGAACGAGCGCACGGACGACAAACCGCGCGCGAGCGATCGCTTCGCGAGTCCGGCGCGGGCCTGATGCGCCATCCAGGCGCGCAGATCCTGACGCGTGAGCGTATCCCACTGCCAGCCGTCGACGCCGCGTGTCTGGCCGAGCCACGCGCACAGGCTGCGCAGATCGCGTCGATATGCGATGAGCGTATTCGGTGAAAGATCACGTTCCTTGCGCAGGTGTTCGAGGAACTGCTCAACATCATCGGGCAGCGGCGCTCCGGTCGCCGCAGCGGACTGCTTGCCGGCGGACTGCTTGCCGGCGGACTGCTCGCCGCTGGCCGTCGCGCGCGGGGGGCGGGAACTCATGCGTTCGCGGGCTCCGAAGCCGACGTTTCCGCGGAATGCGAACCAGCTTGCACGATTGGCTGTACGCCATGCGAATACGCTGGCGAGATCGCGTGCTGCGTCATCCATTCCTGCAGCGCGTTCAGCGCGCGCGCCGCATAGCGTTCCCGCTTGAGTTGCTTGTCACGCACCGGCATGTCGAGTTCGTCGAGCAGGCCGAAGTTGGCGTTCATGGGCTGGAAGTGCCTGGGTTCGGCTTCCCGCATGTAGCGGTAGAGCGCGCCCATCATGCTGTGCGGGGGTGGCGTGATGGCATCGTGTCCGTGCAGCATGCGCGAGAGGTTGATGCCGGCGAGCAGCCCGGTCGCCGTACTTTCGGTGTAGCCTTCCACGCCGGTCAGCTGCCCGGCAAACAGCGCTTGTGGATCATCGCGCAACGACAGATGCGGCGTGAGCGCACCGGGCGCATTGAGGTACGTGTTGCGATGAATCGAGCCGAAGCGCAGAAACTCGGCGTTCTCAAGACCGGGGATAAGGCGAAACACGCGCTGCTGCTCGGGGATTCGCAGCCGCGTTTGAAAGCCCACGAGATTCCACATGCGACCGCCACGATCTTCCTGACGCAGCTGCACCACGGCCCACGGACGCTTGCCCGTGCGCGGATCGCGCAACCCAATCGGCTTCATCGGGCCGAATCGCAACGTATCACGTCCACGACGGGCCATTTCCTCGGCCGGCATGCAGCCTTCAAAGTACGGCACCGCGTCGAACTCTTTCGCCGTGAATTGATCGCCGGCGACGAGTGCATCAATGAACGCCTCGTATTCATCGCGCGACATCGCGCAGTTGAGATACGCACCGGCCGCGTCGGCGCCTTCCATCGTTTCCTTGTCCCAACGTGACGCGCGGAACGCCACGGATGTGTCGATGGACTCCGACGCGATGATCGGCGCGATCGCGTCGTAGAAGGCGAGCGAGTCGACACCCAATCGCTCTCGAATTCGTTCGGCCAGCGCGTCGGCCGTGAGCGGTCCGGTGGCAATGATGCCGGGCGACGGAATGCTGCTCACTTCCTCGCGAACCACCGCGATGCGCGGATGTGCATGTATGCGTTCGTGTACGCCGGTGGAAAACACATCGCGGTCTACGGTGAGCGCGCTGCCACCAGGCACGCGCGCGGCGTCGGCGCAGGCGAGTACCATGCTGCCCATCGCGCGCATTTCAGCTTTAAGCAGACCGTGCGCGTTGGTGGTCTCGGTGCTCTTGAACGTGTTCGAGCACACCAGCTCGGCGAGACGATCCGTCTTGTGCGCGGCGGTGCCACGTACGGGACGCATCTCGTGCAACACCACGTCATGGCCGCGTTCCGCCAGCTGCCAGGCGGCTTCAGAGCCCGCCAGGCCACCGCCGACGATGTGTACCGGCGTTGCAGCGCGCGCGTTGTCTGTCGTGAGCATGTGAGCAGTCATCTCGCAATATACCAGTCGCGATTCCCGCCATGCACTTCACCCCCGTTGGGCTCAGGGGCAGTCCGGCATGGTTCGCAGTACCTTGGGCAGTTCGGCTCCTGCCGTTTGGGCCCGCACAGCCCAACGGGCGGGAGCCGAACCGCCCAACGCACTGACACACACGCCCAACAGGCAGCAGCTCAACGGGAGTTGGTCAACGAGATGCGTTGCGGGGTTCACGTGAAGACGCAGGCGAGTAGAGACCTCACACCCCGCGCGTGTTATGCGACCTCTGCGACGGCCTCTTCAGCGACGGCGTCGTCAGGCGACGGCACATCCCACTCGTTGGCGCAACTCAGGCACTTCCGGAAGTGACCTCGCGACGCCTTGAACTTGGATTCCGCGCCCATGTAGCCACACTCCGGACACTTTTCCTTGACCGGTTTGTCCCACACCACAAAGTCGCACGCCGGATAGTTCTCACATCCATAAAACGCCTTGCCGCGCTTCTTTGAACGACGTTCGGCGATTTCGCCGCCGTCCTTGGGACAGAACACGCCAGTGGGCATGGAACGCGTACCGCGACACTTGGGGAACTTGGAGCAGCCGAGGAAATCGCCCGACCGGCCGTGACGCACCACCATGAACTCACCGCACTCCTGGCATTTGTGCTGCGTGAGTTCGGCGGGCTTGCGCTCACCCTTGATCGGTCGCGTGTACTTGCACGCCTTCGGATGGTTTTCGCACGCGACGAACGGTCCGAAGAAGCCACCCTTGGCCACGAGCTTGCCGCCACAATCCGGACATTTCTCCGTCTTGAGTGCGGACAGATCGTGCGCCTCGGCGATGAGCAGGTCGAGGTCGTCGTCGTTGAGCGTCTTGTGGAACGGCTCCCAGAACTCGTCGAGCGCGGTGTGCCAATCGAGATTGCCCTCCTCGATGCGATCGAGCTCGCCTTCCATCTGCGCGGTGAAGCCGACGTTGAAGACATTGGGAAACTTCATCACCATCACCTTCTCCACCGTCTCGCCAAGCGGCGTGGGGAAGAACCGGCGCTGCTCGAGCATCACATAGCGACGCTCAGCCAGCACTGAAATGATGGACGCGTATGTGGACGGACGTCCAATGCCCAGTCGTTCCAGTTCCTTGACGAGCGACGCTTCGGAGAATCGTGCGGGTGGCTTGGTGAAGTGCTGCGTAGGCGAGATTGCGCTGACCGGCACCACCGTGCCCTGCTCGAGCACCGGAAGTGCCTGCTCATCTTCGATCGCCTTGGCGTCGCCTTCCTCGCGCGCCTCACGGTAGAGCGCGAGGAAACCCGGGAACTTGAGCACGGAGCCGGTCGCGCGGAACGTGTATTCGTGTCCGCCGCGCGGCACCGCGAAGTCGACGGTGGTGGTGTCGAATACGGCCGGCGCCATCTGCGACGCCATGAAGCGCTGCCAGATGAGCAGATAGAGCTTGAACTGGTCAGCGGTGAGGTACTTCTGCACGTCCTCCGGACGGCGCGACGGATCGGCCGGACGCACGCCTTCGTGCGCGTCCTGCGCGTTGGCCTTCGTGCTTGGGTAGAGCTGCGGCTGTGCGGTGAGGTACTCGTCGCCGAACTGCGCACGCAGCAAGTCGCGGGCAGCGAGCGCCGCCACCTCGGAAACACGCTCGGAGTCGGTGCGCATGTAGGTGATGAGACCGACGCCGCCTTCGTCACCGAGTTCGATGCCCTCGTATAGATCCTGCGCGAGTCGCATGGTGCGCTTGGATCCGTAGCCCAGCTTCTTGGCCGCCTCCTGCTGCAACGTGCTCGTCTTGAACGGCTTGGCGGTGTTTTTCCGTCCCTCGCGCTTCTTGAGCTCGGTGACGGTGAACGTCTTCACGCCATCGAGATCCTTGAGAATCGCGTCGGCGTCGGCCTGCGTGCCGATTTCCGGCTTCTTGTTGTCGACGTGATGCAGCTTGGCCGAAAATGGCTGCGACTCGTGCGCGAGGTCGGCCGCAATGCTCCAGTACTCGACTGGCGTGAACGCCCGGATCTCGCGCTCGCGCTCCACAATGATGCGAAGCGCCACCGTCTGCACGCGTCCCGCAGACAGTCCCTTCTTGACCGTTTTCCAGAGCACCGGGCTTGCCTTGTAACCCACGAGCCGGTCGAGCACGCGCCGCGCCTGCTGGGCATCGACGCGGTCGGTATCGATTTCGAGCGGCCGTTCCATGGACGCCTTGACGGCATCCTTGGTGATCTCGTGAAAGAGCACTCGGCGAATGGGCGCTTCCACACGCACATTCTTGTTGCCCTGCGTGAAGTAGCTCGCGACATGCCAACCGATGGCCTCGCCTTCGCGATCAGGGTCGGTCGCGATGAAGACTTCCCGTGCGACACGCGCGTGCTTCTTGAGGTCGTTGAGGATGTCTTCCTTGCCCTCGATCGTCACGTAGTCGGGCGCAAATCCCTTCTCGATATCGATGCCGAGCTTCTTGGCCGGGAGGTCGCGCACATGGCCGACGGTTGCCTTGACGGTGTAGCCGGTGCCGAGGTACTTGCCGATGGTCTTGGCCTTGGCGGGCGACTCGACGATGACCAGCGACTTGCCAGCGACAGGCGGCGTTGTGGTATCGATGGGTGTGAAGGTGCGGCGGCCAGCGCGGGCTGCTGTTTTCGCGGGAGATTTGGCCGCGGACTTACCAGCGGTCTTGGCGGCCGTCTTGGCGGCCGTCTTGGCGGCGGTCTTGGCCGCAGACTTGCGCGGCGCGGCCTTCGCGGCGGTCTTTTTTGCCGCGGTCTTGGAGGGACCGGTCTTACGAGCAGATTTTTTTACGGCTTTCTTGATGGCCATGGTCCGTCAGTGCAGCAAGGACCGATCGGTGCCCAACGACGTCGCGTCGAGCCCCACCTCGTCGGCAAGCGCCCGGATCTCGGGCAAGCCGATGCGGCCGTCAATATGAAAGAGCGCGCGCTCGACCAACTGTTCAAAATCGAAGGCCGTCACCACACCCGATTCGTGCAACATGATGAGATAGCCCCACGCGTCCACCGAAAAGCGGCCGCGCTCGTGCGGGCCCTGAACACGCATTGACACGGTGCGATACGGCGCCATCGCCGACTCGGCTTCGCTGGGAATCTCGATGCTCGCAACATCGGCGAAGTAGAGCGAAAGCACTTCACCGATTTCCCGCCGGTCCAATCCGTTCGCCGCCAGAAACGTCTCCAACTCTCCGACGTCGGAGTCGTTGGGGAACTGCTCTCGCAGCGTCTCCAGCATGTCTGTCCAGCGCTGACTCATCATCTATACCATAGTAGGGTCGGTCCCGGCCAAATCCGCCACCCGATCGACAACCTGTTCAAAATCAAGACGTTCCGTATCTACAGTCCAGTCCGCCTGGGCGTAACTGCTGGCCCGTTCATCCCACAGACGATCTAGTGCCACCTGCGGATCGTCACCGGCCAACAGGGGGCGAATAGTCGCATCCCGGCGCAGTCTCGCCAAGGCTCCCACGGCCGAAACCGTGAGATGGATGATACATGCCGGTGGCCGAACAAGTGCCACAACCCCCGGAATGGCGATCCAGCCACCGCCCGGCGCCCAGATCATGGGCGGGCTGGAAACCAGTTCCGACGTGAGCTGGTATTCCAGTTTCCGAAACGCCGCTTCTCCTTGACTGGCAAAGAGTTGCGGGATCGA